>NZ_CP137555.1:1045000-1317500 GCF_033723955.1 Microbulbifer pacificus
AACCGTATGTGGTCACCGGGCGCGCCAGTTTCGGGATGACCGACTGCACATTGGCATCGTCGCCACAGACCACCGCCAGACCGTAAAACGGCAGGTTCTGGATAAAGTCGATAAAGATCTGCTTTACCTTTTCAAAATCGCCACCGTAGGTTTCCATGTGGTCGGCGTCGATATTGGTCACAACCGTGACCATCGGTTGCAGATGCAGGAAAGAGGCATCGCTCTCGTCCGCTTCCGCGATAAGGTAACGCCCCGCGCCCAGCGCAGCATTGGCGCCCGCACTGTTCACCAGACCACCGATCACGAATGTCGGATCCTTGTCATCGGCGGCAAAAATTGACGCGATGAGGCTGGTGGTCGTGGTCTTGCCGTGGGTGCCCGCTACCGCAATGCCATAGCGGTAGCGCATCAGCTCGCCGAGCATTTCCGCGCGGCGCACGACCGGAATACGTTTTTCCCGCGCTGCGGTCAGCTCCGGGTTATCGCCATAAATCGCGGAGGAGTTCACCACCACATCCACATCATTGATGTTCTCGGCACTGTGACCGATCAGCACCTTGATACCGAGGCCGCGCAGGCGCTCGGTGACCTTGCTCTCGCGCAGGTCTGAGCCGGAAACCTCATACCCCTGATTCTGCAGGACTTCGGCAATACCACTCATACCCGCGCCGCCGACGCCGATAAAGTGTATCCGGCGGATGCGGCGCATGGCCGGTACCTGATAATTGCTCGCGCCGCCGTCACTCATACTTTTTCCAACACTCGTTTGATTCTGATTTTCGCGAGACATTTCAACACCCCATCTCTTCGCGACATACCGCCAACACGCGGTCGGTGGCATCAGGCCGGGCGACGCCGCGCGCGGCCTCCGCCATGGCCAATAATTTTTCCGGAGCGGCGAACAGCTCCTCGAGCAATGCCGCCAGCTGATCCGCGTCCAGCGCGTCCTGCTGGATTACGGTTGCCGCGCCGGCCTGCTGCAGCCATTCGCCATTTTTTGTCTGGTGATCGTCGATGGCGAACGGGAACGGCACCATGATGGCCCCCACACCCGCCGCCGCAATTTCCGAGACCGTGAGGGCGCCGGAGCGGCAGATCACCAAATCCGCCTGGCCGTAGGCCGCGGCCATATCCGCAATAAACGGCACAACTTCGGCGTCCACCCCTGCGCGCTCATAGGCTTCCTTCGCCACATCCAAGTGGCGCTGGCCCGCCTGGTGCAACACCTGCGGTCTCCTGGACTCATCCATTTTCGCCAGCGCCTGCGGCACCAGCTCGTTGATGGCCACGGCGCCGAGGCTGCCACCCAGTACCAGCAGCCGCAGCGGCCGCTGTTTGCCGACCCGTTCAACGGGCGCAGGCAGCGCGGCAATTTCCGCACGCACCGGATTTCCCACCAGCTGTGCAGAAGGCAATCCACTGGGGAAAGCCTCCAGCACCCGGCTGGCAATCTTCGCCAGCAGACGATTGGTAGTACCAGCCACCGCATTCTGTTCGTGAATAATCAGCGGAACGCCGCTGAGTCGTGCCGCCACGCCACCGGGACCTGTGGCAAAGCCACCGAAACCCAGTACTGCATCCGGCTGTACTGCCTTCACCACACTGCGCGCCTGCCAGATAGCGCGGCTGATCTGCAGCGGCGCCTTCAACAGGGCTGCTGAACCCTTGCCACGCACACCTTCCACGGTAATGAAGTGCAGTGGAATATCAGCCGCTGGAATCAGCTGTGATTCGATACCGCGCATGGTACCCAGCCATTCCACGGCGGCGCCCTGCGCCTGCAGCGCTTTCGCCACCGCGAGCGCCGGGAATACGTGACCACCGGTACCGCCGGCCATCACCAGAAATTTCTTGCCCGCGAAAGGCGTGGCGTTTGTGGATTGCTCCATCACGCAGCCTCCCCGGTTTTTCTGTCGCCCAGTTGCAGCGGATTGAAAATCGGCAACTGGCGGATTTTGGCGAGGCTGTCTTCCCCCGACTCCGCCTCGCTGTTCAGTTCATTCTGTGCACGCCAGGCGAGCGCGAACAGCGCAAAACACACCACCAGACTGGAGCCGCCGGAACTGACGAACGGCAGGGTCAGTCCCTTGGTGGGCAGCAGACCAGATGCCACACCCATGTTCACAAACGCCTGACCGGCGAACAGCACGGCAATGCCGAACACCAGCAGTGCAGTAAAAAATGCCTGTTTTGCCAGGGCCTTGCGCACCAGTCGCAGCAGCGACCAGGTCAGCGCAGCGTACAGGCCGATCACCACCACTCCGCCGAACATACCCCACTCTTCGGCCAGGATCGCAAACACGAAATCGGTGTGCGCCTCCGGCAGGTAAAACAACTTCTGCACACTATTGCCGAGACCAACCCCAAACCACTCACCACGCCCAAAGGCAATCAGCGACTGGGTCAGCTGGTACCCGCCGGCAAACTGCTCGCCCCAGGGGTCGAGAAATGTGGTCAAACGCTGCAGTCGGTAGGGACTGACCAGCGCCATCGCCACCAGGCCGCAGGCGGCGACGCCCACCAGCATAAACGTGTGCGGCAGACGCGCGCCGGCGAGAAAAACCATCGCCAGAGCGGTACCGGAAATCACAACCACCGAACCGAAATCCGGCTCCAGCAACAACAGCAGCGCCACAATGCCCAGTACGGAAATGGGGATCATGAAACTGCTCCAGTGCCGCAGTTTTTCATTGCGCCGGGTCAGGAAGCTCGCGAAAAACACCAGACAGCAGAACTTGGCGATCTCCGCCGGCTGAATGGTGATCGACCCCAGCGCAATCCAGCGCATACTGCCATTCACCGAGCGCCCGACACCGGGAATCAGTACCGCCAGCAACATACCCAACGCAAAAAACAGCAGCGTCCAGGACAGGTTGGACCAGGTGGCGAGCGAAATACGACTCACCAGCAGCGCACCGAATACGCCAGCGGCGAGAAACACCAGGTGGCGCTTGAGAAAATACCAGGGGTCGTTATACACATCCGCGGCAAACGCGATCGATGCGGATGCCACCATCACCACACCAATACTCGCCAGCGCCAGTACACAGAACGGGAGTACCCAGGCAAATTCATCTATCGGCTCGTTAGCCGCCTGCTTCAGTTCCGCTTTACTCATTCATCCCTCCCGCGCACTGCGCGCCGCTGGAGGACTGCACCAGTTCAGCGACTTCGCGCCGAAACACTTCACCGCGGTGCTCGAAGTTGCGGAACATATCAAAGCTGGCACAGGCGGGAGACAGCAGTACATAGTCGCCGTCACAGGCCAGCGCCTTTGCCTTGGCGATGGCATCACGCATATCAGTAGCCCCCTCCTGCGCCACCAGTGCGCCAAACGCCGCGGCGATTTTGGGGCCGTCGACACCGATGGTGACCAGACCGCGCAACACGCCGGCGGCCTCCGCCAGAGGTGAAAAATCCGCGCCCTTGCCGTCGCCACCTGCGATCAGCACGATCTTGCGTTCACCATCCGCCAGGCCATCCAGTGCCGCGCGGGTAGCGCCCACATTGGTGCCCTTGGAGTCATTTACAAAAGTAACCCCATCGAGATCTGCCACCCGCTCGCAGCGGTGCGCGAGACCGGCGAAGCTGCGCAGCACCTGCAGCATCGGCGCCATGGGCAGCCCCACCGCATTGCCGAGCGCCAGCGCCGCCAGCGCGTTGGCCACGTTATGGCTGCCCACCATAGCCATTTCGCTCGCGGGCATCAGCTTCTCGTGCCCCTGGGCCAACCACTGCTGGCCGTTTTCGGTGATCACCCCAAACTGTTTCAGATCCGGGCGATCCAGACCGAAACTCCACTCGCGACGGTCGCGGGACAGCGGGCCGCGGGTGAGCGAATCCGCACGGTTGATCACCATCTGGTGCGCGTGGCGGTAGACCCGCTGCTTGGCGCGGTGATATGCACCCAGATCCGGGTAGCGGTCCATATGGTCCGCGCTGATATTCAGGATCGTGGCCACTTCCGGTGCCAGCGAGTAGGTGGTTTCAAGCTGGAAGCTGGAAAGTTCCAACACGAACAGTTGCGGCAGCTCTGCACCCGGCGCGACAAAATCCAGTACCGGCACACCGATATTGCCGCCCACCCTGACGCTTACACCGGCAGCCTCAGCCATCAGCCCCACCACGGTGGTGACGGTGGTCTTACCGTTGGAGCCGGTAATGGCGATGACCTTGGGCGCGGGCTCAGCGTTTACCAGCGCGCGCGCGAACAGTTCGATATCACCCACTACCGGGATACCTGCGGCCACCGCCGCAGCAATCGCGGGCTCTGCCACACCGATACCGGGACTCGCGATGATCTCGCTCGCTGCCAGCAGGGTTTCCGGATTCAGCGGGCCGCACTCTACGGATACTTGCGGGAATTCCTTGCGGAAGGCCTCCAGTGCCGGCGGCGTATCGCGGCTGTCCACCACAACCGGAGAGAAACCCTGGCTCAGCAGAAAGCGCACCACCGACTGCCCGGTAGCGCCCATTCCGATCACCACTTTTTTCTCTGAGGTTGCGATGAGGTTCATTCGTTCTTTTCTGTTCTTTAACTATCTATTTCTATTTCTTCTTAGCGAATCTTCAGGGTCGCCAGGCCAGCCAGCACCAGGACCACGGTAATGATCCAGAAGCGCACAATCACCCGCGGCTCCGGCCAGCCTTTCAGTTCAAAATGGTGGTGCAGTGGCGCCATACGGAAAATACGTTTGCCCGTCAGTTTGAATGATGCCACTTGCAGGATTACGGACACGGTTTCCATCACGAACACCCCGCCCATGATGAACAGCACGATTTCGTGACGGGTGATCACCGCGATAATGCCCAGTGCCGCACCCAGCGCCAGTGCACCCACATCCCCCATAAATACCTGCGCGGGATAGGTGTTGAACCACAGGAACCCGAGCCCGGCCCCACCCAGGGCGGCACAGAACACCGCCAGCTCGCCGGCACCGGAAATGGACGGAATATGCAAGTAGGTAGCGAACTCCACATGTCCCACCAGATAGGCGATCACGCCGAGCGCACCGCCGACCATGACAGACGGCATGATGGCGAGACCGTCTAGGCCATCAGTAAGGTTGACGGCGTTACTGGAGCCCACCACCACGAAATAAGTCAGCAGAATGAAGGAAACCGGTCCCAGATTGATCGCCACATCCTTGAAGAAAGGCACGAACAATTGGGTCTCTGCCGGCGAAGTGGCCGTCATAAAGAGGTAAATCGCCGCACCAAGGCCGGCGACCGACTGCCAGAAATATTTCCAGCGTGCGATCAGGCCACGAGAGTTTTTCTCCACCACTTTCTTGTAGTCGTCCACGAAACCCACGGCGCCGAACACGAAAGTTACCAGCAGAGTCACCCACACCAGCCGGTTACTGAGATCGGACCACAGCAGCGACGAGGAAAAGATCGCGGCGAGAATCAGCGTACCACCCATAGTGGGTGTACCTGATTTACTCAGATGGGATTGGGGGCCATCGTCGCGCACCGCCTGTCCCACCTGCAGCCGATTGAGCCAGGTGATCATGCGCGGGCCTACCAGCAGGGAAATACCCAGCGCCGTCAGCGCGCTCAGAATCGCGCGTACGGTAAGGTAGTTGAACAGCGAAAAGCCCTTCACATAGTTCTGTAAGAGTTCAGCCAGCCAAAGCAGCATTTTTTTACCTTTTAATGATTCCCGTTGGTGAGTGCCTGCACTACCAGTTCCATGCGCGCACTGCGGGAACCTTTCACCAGCACAGTGGTGTTTCCATCCAGTTCCGGCGCCAGCGCCTGTATCAGGGCTTCGCGCTCGGAAAAATTCCGTTGTACATGTTGCCGACCAGCGGCAAATTCGATACTCGCGGCGGCACTCAGGGTGCCGAGGGTAAACAGCTGATCAATACCGCGCTCCCGCGCCAGCTTGCCCATATCGCGGTGGGCCTTATCCGCCTCCGGACCCAGCTCCGCCATATCTCCCAACACCAGAATTTTCTTGCCAGTGCGCTGCGCCAGCAGCTCTATGGCGGCGCTGACAGAACCCGGATTGGCGTTGTAGCTGTCGTCGATCACCACCGCGCCGTCTTTTCCGCTGAGCGACTGCATACGACCGCCGACACCGGCCAGCGCACTGAGGCCCGTGGCAATTTCGACAACCGGCAGACCGGCGGCGTAGGCGCAACCGGCGGCAACCAACGCGTTGTGAACATTGTGTTCACCAAGCAGTTGCAGCTGCACCGGATGGGTCACACCTTCCACCACCAGATCGAAGGACGCACAACCGCGCGCATCGAGTTCAATATTGTCCGCGTGCACCGCGCACTGGTGACCAAAGCCAACTTCCAGCGTGCGCACACCTTCCGGCATTTCGCCGCGCCAGTAGTCCGCGTAGTTGTCGTCCGCGTTCAGTACCGCCACCGCGCCCGGTTCGAGACTGGTGTAGATCTGGCCCTTGGCGGTGGCGATGCCATCGACGGAGCCAAACCCTTCCACATGCGCGGGCATTACGTTGTTGACCGCGGTAATCCCCGGTTTGGCAATGCCACACAGATAACCGATTTCATTCGGACCGCTCGCGCCCATTTCCACGATCAGCACCTGGTGCTGCGGCGCGAGGGAAAACAGGGTCATGGGTACGCCGAAGTGATTGTTCAGGTTGCCGCGGGTGACGCACACGCGGTGATGCTGACCAAAGATCGACGCCAGCATTTCCTTTACCGTGGTTTTGCCACAGGAACCGGTGATGCCGATCACCGGGCCATCAAACTGTTCGCGACACAGACGCCCGATCTGCCCCAGGGCAATCGTGGTGTCCGCCACCAGCCACTGCGGCAGTGATGAATCCACGATGGCCTTTTCGGTAACCACGCCCAGCACCTTGCCGTCGATGTCCGCGAGAAAATCGTGCGCGTCGAAGGTCTCTCCCCGCAGTGCAACAAACAGCGCACCCGCGCCCAGCTTGCGGGTATCGGTACATACGGCATCAAAGGTTACCGAGCCGTTGATCAGCTCGCCGCCGAAACGCTGTTGCAGTTGTTGCAGGGAAATGGGGGCGATCATTGGCGACTGGCCTCCACTTCTCCGGTGGCCCGCCGTGCGAGCGCGGCTGCAGCCTGTTCACGATCGCAGAAATGCAGTTTCTGGCCGGCGATCAGCTGGTAGTCCTCGTGGCCCTTGCCGGCGATCAGCACGGTGTCGCCAGCGGCAGCATGGGTAATCGCATGGCGGATGGCCTCGGCGCGATCCACTTTTACCGTGCAGCCCTCGCCGCTGGCACCGCCGTCGATACCTTCGAGAATGCCGTCGATGATCGACTGCGGATCCTCACTGCGCGGATTGTCGCTGGTGACGACGGTGAAATCTGCAAGTTCCGAAGCAATCCGCCCCATGGGAGCGCGCTTGCCGGTATCGCGATCGCCGCCGCAGCCGAACACACACCAGAGCTTGCCGCGGCAGTAGGGACGCGCCGCTTCCAGAGCCGCGCGCAGTGCATCCGGCGTGTGGGCGTAGTCCACCAGCACGCTGACATCTTCGGCGCCATCTTCACGGATAGAGACCCGCTCCATGCGACCGGGCACCGGCAGGATGTGCGGAAACGCCGCGAGAATATCCGCAAGCGGCATACCCGCAGCGGCCGCCGCAGCGACAACCGCCAGTGCATTGTGAATATTGAAGTCGCCGATCAATGGCGCGTGCAGCTCGCCCTCGCCCCAGGGGGTAATCAGGTGTACCGAGAAGCCGCTGTCGAGGCGCTTCAGGTTGCGTACCTGCACGTCGCCCGCCTGCAGGCCATAGGTAATGACCTTCACTCCGCGCAACTTGCAGCGCTCCACCATCTGCGCGCCAAAGGGATCGTCGATATTGATGATGCCGCGCTTCAGTTTCGGCAGTCCGAAGAGCTTTTCCTTGGCAGCACCGTAGGCGGCCATGTTGCCGTGGTAATCCAGATGATCGCGGGTGAGGTTGGTAAATACTGCGGTATCGAATACCAGTCCGTGCACCCGTCCCTGCGACAGGGAATGGGACGAAACCTCCATCGCCGCCGCGCGTGCGCCCTGCGCGTAGAACGCGGCGTAATCCGCCTGCAGGCGCACGGGATCGGGCGTGGTCAGCCCGGTTTCTTCCAGGCTGATTGTTCCGTCTTTCCACACCCCATTGCCGATGGTGCCCATCACCGCGGCGCTGCCGAAATGGCGCGCCAGCAGTTGCGAGGTCAGGAAAGCACAGGTGGACTTACCATTGGTACCGGTCACACCCACCAGATACATGGACTCGGTCGGGTGGCCGTAAAAACGCGCGGCGATTTCGCCCACCCGCGCGGCGAGACCAGGCACGGTAATTACCTGAACGCCGTTGCGTTCTTCGCTGCCGAGAGTTTCCCCATCGGCCAGCACTGCGGCGGCGCCCCGTGCGATGGCGGCATCGATGTACTGGCGGCCGTCCACCTGGGTGCCGCGCAGCGCCATAAATACGTCGCCGGTTTTGACCTGGCGGCTGTCCAGGGCCACACCGGTGACCTGAATATCGGGTATGCCCGCGTACCCCGGTACCAGGGCGGACAGGGTGGCGGTGCGATCTTGCATTGGGTTGCGCTGGGTCACGACGCTGTACCTCTCTCGTCGAGCTGCTTCGCCAGCTGTTGCTCAGCGGGCGCAATTTCTTCCGGCGGCACCTGCAAAAGTCGCATGGCGCCGGTCATGACTTTTCCAAATACCGGTGCGGCGACTTCGCCACCGGAGTATTTGACCGTGCTGGGCTCTTCGATTACGACCACAGCCGCAAGCCGCGGGTTCTCTGCAGGCGCAAAACCGGCAAATACCGAGCGATAGCGACTATCGGCATAGCCTTCACTGCCCACCTTGTGCACAGTGCCGGTCTTGCCGGCCACACGGTATCCCTCCACCGCGGCGCGCTTGCCGGTGCCGACGGAGCTGATCACTGTTTCCAGCATCGCGGTTACTTCCCGCGCCAGTTTCGGCTCGACAACCCGCTCCGCCTCGGCCGCCTGTTTACCCGGTTCCATAATGAGGGAAACCGGGCGCTTGAGCCCGGCGTTGGCGACCACACTGTAGGCCTGGGCCAACTGCACGGCGTTCACTGTTAAACCGTAGCCGAAGGCAAAGTTGGCCAGCTCAATGGGGTGCCAGCGTGTGCGGCTGGGTAGTATCCCCGGAGCCTCCCCCGGGAACCCGGTGCCGACCGCTTCTCCGAGCCCCATCCGGTAAAAAAGTTCACGCAGGGTTTCCGGCTCCAGATCCATCGCCACCTTGGTGATTCCCACCTGACTGGACTTGGTAATCACCTTGGTCAGGTCGATCAGGCCGTAGTTCACCGGGTCCAGCAGGGTTTTCCCCGGCAGGCGGATATAGCCCGGGCTGGTGTTGATCGGTGTATGCGGCTGGTAGCGGCCACTCTCCAGTGCCGCCAGTGCGGTCAGCGGTTTAACCGTGGAGCCCGGTTCGAACTGGTCGATCAGCGCGCGATTGCGCATTGCCGCAGCCTTCACGCCCTGGCGATTGTTCGGGTTGAACGAGGGCTGATTGGCCATCGCCAACACATCGCCGCTGCGAGTATCCAGAATGACCATATAGCCAGCAGCGGCGCCGTTGTCCGCCACTGCCTTCTTTAATTCCCGATAGGCGAGGTATTGCAGGCGCATATCGATGGTGAGCTGCATGTCGCGCCCCGGACGCGCCTCCTGCTTCACCGCCAGATCCTGCACCGTACGCCCTTTCAGATCCTTTACTACCTGGCGCTTGCCGGGCTCGCCGGCAAGGGACTGCTCATAGGCGAGCTCAAGCCCTTCCTGACCGCGATCGTCAATATTAGTAAAGCCCAGCAACTGGGCGGTGACCTCACCGGCGGGGTAAAAACGGCGGTATTCCTTCTTGCTGTATACCCCGGCCAGATCCAGAGCCAGCACCTTTTGCGCCTGCTCCGGCGTCATATGGCGCTGCAGGTACATGAACCCCTTGTTGCGGTACTTTTCCAGACGCTTGGCAAATTGCGCTGCGGGCGTTCCCAAGGCGGACGCCAGTGCGCGCAGCTCCTGCTCGGAAGCTTCTTTCAGCAGTTGCGGGTTGGCCCAGATGGTCTGAACCGGTGTGCTGACCGCCAGCAGTTCACCGTTGCGGTCGACGATGGAGCCGCGATAGGCGGCAATTTCTTCGGTGCGGATGGTGCGGGCGCGCCCCTGATCCTGCAGGAAGCGGTAACCCTTATCCTGCTCCGGCAGCACCTGCAGACCAGCGAGGTGCACCACCAGAGCCACGGCGAGCAGGCACAGCATGCCGGCCACCAGCGCGAAGCGCCAGCGGGCAATACCCGGCTGTGGTTGCTGTTTTTTCACTGCGCCCATGGCAGATCCCTGTCCCTACCCTGTTTTTATCGATTCGGCACCCCTTCCTGCGGCCGTGCCTTTTTGCTTTTTTCGTATTCCGGTTGCCTAACGGAGCTAAAGCGGCGTCAACGCCCGGAGGGCACCAGCACCCGCTCCGCCGGTGTCGGAGCACGCATATCCAGCTCCTCCCGGGCCACCTGCTCGATACGGCTGTAGGCCGACCAGGCCCCGCGCTCCAGCAGCAGTCGCTCCTGCTCGTAGCGCAGCTCATCGCGATGACGCTGCGCCTGCCCCAGCTGCGCGGTTAACGCCCGGCTCTGCTGGGTGGTGTGCACTACCCCGAGGGCCGACATCATCACCAACCCCCACAGGCACACCAGCAATAATCTGTTTCCGCTCACCGTGCGCTATCCCAGGCGCTCGGCAATGCGCATTACCGCGCTGCGTGAGCGCACGTTTTCACCTACTTCCTGCGCCTCGGCCTTGACCGCCTTGCCCACGGAACGCAGGGTCTTGTGAATCTGGCTGTCCATCACCGGCAGCCCGCGAGGCAGCTGTGGCCCCTTCTCCTGTTCGCGAATAAACCGCTTTACCATGCGGTCTTCCAGTGAGTGGAAGCTGATCACCACCAGGCGACCACCCGGCTTCAGCAGTGCCAGCGACTTTTCCAGCGCCTGCTGCAGATCGTCCAGCTCGCCGTTCACATGAATACGGATCGCCTGGAACACACGAGTGGACGGGTGCTTGCCCTTCTCCCAGGCGGGATTGGCCGCCTTGACCACTTCCGCCAGATCCAGGGTGCGCTCAAATGGCCTCTCCACCCGGCGGCGCACGATGGCGGCAGCCATGCGGCGCGCAAAACGCTCTTCGCCGTACTCCTTGAAGACCCGCGCCAGCTCGGCCTCGGATTCACTGTTGACCCAGTCGGCCGCACTGATACCGCGACTGGTGTCCATGCGCATATCCAGCGGGCCGTCCTGCATAAAGCTGAAGCCGCGTTCGGGCTGGTCCAGCTGCGGCGAGGACACTCCCAGGTCCAGAAGGATTCCGGTTACCTGACCAGCCATGCCTGCGGCGGCCTGATCCATATCCGCGAAAGACCCGTGCCAGATCTCGAAGCGCGGCTCGCCGCCAAAGCGGCTGTGGGCAAATTCGATGGCTTGTGGGTCCTTGTCCACCGCCAGCAGCCGACCGGCTTCGCCGAGCCGCTCCAGCACCAGCGCACTGTGACCACCGCGACCGAAAGTCCCATCGATATAAAAGCCGTCCGGGTCCACCACCAGGGCGTCCACAGCCTCGCGCAACAACACACTGCGATGCAGTTCCTGGGACACCCGATGCTCTCCTGTGATTGTCAAAAATTCGTTTGTGCGGCCACTTGTTCACCCGCCACTTACAGGGAAAGGGAGGCCATTTCCTCCGGCATGTCGCCGTCCCCCTCGCTGTCGTCGAGCCACGACATCCAGCGATCCTCACTCCAGAGTTCCAGCTTCTTGCCCTGCCCCACCAGCATCAGCTTCTTCTCCAGCCCCGCGTACTCGCGCAGGGTCGGCGGAATCAGCACGCGGCCGTTGGCATCCACCTGCAATTCACAGGCGTAGCCGATCAGCAGCCGCTGAGCGCGACGCGCCACCTTGTTGAAACTGGACAGCGCCTCAATCTTAGGCAAAATTTCGCGCCACTGTGGTTCAGGATAGACGAGCAGGCAGCGCTCTTCCGTATGCGCAGTAACGACCAGGCGTCCACCACAATCTTCCAGCAGCGAGTCCCTAACTCGCGCCGGAATTGCCAGACGCCCTTTGGCGTCCATGTTGATTGCGTGACTTCCCAGATACATGGATCGGGTTCTTTGTTTGCTCTGGCTGCGTGTTATTTGTGCAAAGTGAAATCCGTGTGATTTGCCCCGATGAAGCGTGATTAACCACTCACAACCACTTCAACCCCACCGAGACCCACAATTTTCCACTTTTCTCCACTTGGGACACTATAAATCTGGGTGGCGTAAAGTCAAGGAAATACACAGCACGTAAAGGTAAAAAACCCAGTAATTTCGCGGCCTACAGGCGAAGTGTTCACATTTCACCCAGAGGCGCCGGCGAGCAAATGCACAACAGAGCAAGTACTTACTTTGGCAAGCTGACAAGTTACTTTAACTTTGTACGGGAGCTCGCTGATGGGCAAAGAATTGGCATAAAGTGAGCGGGCGCTTACGGACTGCCGCCACCCTGGCACACCCCGTGGGAGCCGGAATGGAATGCAGCGGCAACACGAAACCAGCCGTCAGGCGGGCTGCATAGAACGAGGAAGCATATAAAAATCAGCTTTTATTATTTTTAATGGAATTCAAGTCCCTGTAGCTTTGCGCTATCCGACAACCAGCAGGAATCCGGCCATGGGCTTTTCAGCAGGACTGAGCACACAGACATCCCCCTCCCGCACCTTTCATCACGGTGCGGATCTGGACGCGCTCAACCAGCGTTTCAAATCCAGCAAGCCCAGCGAAATCATGGCATTCACCATCGCCGAGGCGGAAAACCCGGTGGTATTCACCAACTTCCGCCCGCTGGCCATTGCCTTCCTGCATCTGGTCACGCGCGCCAAACCGGACATCCCGGTGATCTGGGTGGACCACGGCTACAACACCCCGGAAACCTACCGTCACATCGAGAAGGTCATCAAGCTGCTGAATCTGAACCTGCACACCTTTTCGCCAAAAATGTCGGCCGCTCACTACAACGCGGTTTACGGCGGCATCCCTCCGCTGGATACCCCGGAACACGACTTCTTTTCGCGCACCGTCAAACTGGAACCCTTCAACCGCGCCATGCAGGAGCTGAAGCCCGATGTGTGGCTGAACGGCATCCGCCACGACCAGAATGCCCATCGCCAGGGACTGGATATTTTCACCAAAGGCAACCACGGCACCATCCGCGTAGCACCGATGTTTCACCTCAAGGAAATTGACGTCGAAGAGTATGTGTACGACAACGACCTGCCGGACAACGACGTGTACTTTGATCCAACCAAAGGGGAAGAGCACAGAGAATGCGGGCTACTGCTGCAGAAATAATCCGCAAGCCCGCTGCGACACTGAAACCAGCCAACCAGCGGCGTGAGCGCCGCGGTTGCCAGGCATCTGGAATTAGGTGAGTCAACCGATAAGCCGGGTTCTGTCGAGGACAATCATTCATCTGGGATGTGTGTCACCACACACCTCAAGCGACCTACCCGCCCTCAGTGCGGGTCACACCTATAGAGGGCCTATTTGGTCTTGCTCCGAACGGGGTTTACCGTGCCACGAACTGTTACCAGTCGCGCGGTGCGCTCTTACCGCACCCTTTCACCCTTACCTGTGCCTCGAAAGGCCATCGGCGGTCTACTCTCTGCTGCACTTTCCGTAGGCTCGCGCCCCCCAGGCGTTACCTGGCGTCCCACCCTATGGAGCCCGGACTTTCCTCCACCGCACCACCCGAAAGCGGCGCAACAGCGATTGTCTGGCTGACTCGGCGCGAAGGTTAATAACCACTGACGCCAGATGCAAGCGCTAAACGGTGCCCGCAGCTACTTCTGCTCCAGCGACCAGTTGTACAGCAGCTTTTTGTTCACCCCGGTGATCTCCGCCGCTACCGCCGCCGCGCGCTTGGGCGGCAGCTCGGCCAACAACAGATTCATCACCCGCTCCGACTCCGCGTCCAGCTCGGAGGCCCTGGCCTCGTCCGCCCCCCGCACCAACAGCACTATCTCACCCCGCTGCTGGTTGCTGTCGGCGCGCACCCACTCCACCAGCTCCGCCAGCGGCAGCAGATGGATGGTTTCGAATGCCTTGGTGAGTTCGCGGGCGATCACCGCTTCGCGGGTATCACCAAAGCTCTGGCGCATGGCCTCCAGGGTGTCCAGCACCCGGTGCGGCGCCTCGTAAAACACCATGGTGCGGGTTTCCCCCACCAGCGCCTGCAGGGCTTTCTCCCGAGCCAGCGATTTGGCGGGCAGAAAACCCTCGAAGGTAAAGCGGTCGCTGGGCAGACCGGCGGCGGACAGCGCCGCGACAAATGCACAGGGGCCGGGAATAGGTACCACCGCAAAGCCGCGCTCGCGAGCTTCCCGCACCAGCCGGTAGCCGGGATCGGAAATCAACGGGGTACCCGCATCGGAGATAAGTGCCACGGTCTGTCCCTGCTGTAAGCGCTCGAGAATCTTCTCGGTGCGCTGGTCGTCCGAATGGTCGTGGTAGGCCACCAGCGGTGAATCGATGGAAAAGTGCGAAAAAAGTCTCTGACTGTGACGAGTGTCCTCCGCAGCCACCAGATCCGCGGATTGTAGAACTTCGACGGCTCGCGGTACCATATCCGCCAAATTGCCAATGGGCGTCGCGACGATATAAAGCACCGCTTTATCCAGCCCCATAGTTCACTCCAGAATAAGTTTTGTGGGAGAAGAATATGTCCGCCCTGTACCGGCGCATCCCCTTCATCATTCATAGTCTCGCTGCCGGCGCCCTGGCGCTGTCCGTGGCCGGATGCCAGACCCCGAGCAGCGAGCCAAACGCGCAGATCCCTGCAGATAGCGGCAATTTCGCTACTGCTAGCCGGCAAAATGCTATCCGCCTGCTCAACAGTGCACGCCAACTGCCATCGCCGGCAAAGGATCAGGCACAGCTGCAGGCGGCCGCCATTCTATACACTCTGGGCGATAACGCGACGGCCCGGCAAGCGGCCAGCACTATCGACGCCGAGCAGCTGACGGACCCCGAGTACGCCCGCTACGCCCAGGTCTACGGTGGTGCACTGGCCGCGGAGGATGACTTTTTCACCGCCCTCGATCTGGTCAGCGCCCCGCGACTGGAACAGGCCTGGTACCAGATTCCCGCCGAAACCGCACTGCCGCTGCGTGTGCTGCGCGCGGATCTGTGGAACCTGATGGGCGACATCGACAGCGGTATCGCCGAGCGCCAGCGCATCGCCACCCTGGCGCGGGAAGATGACGCCATCTCCCGCAACAACGACGGCCTGTGGCAACTGCTTACCCAGCTGCCCTCCAGCGAGCTGCGTCAGCGCGCGGAAGAAACCCTGGATCCGAAAATGCGTGCCTGGTACCAACTGGCGCTGCTCGGTCGCGATACCCAGGCGGACATAAGCACCCAGCTCACCGCACTGAGCCGCTGGCGCCAGCAGTGGCCGGGCCACACCGCGGTCAGCCATCCGCCCCAGGCACTGCAATTGCTGGAGCGCGTGGCATCCCAACGCGCGCAGAATGTCGCTCTACTGCTGCCGCTATCCGGCCCCCTGGGCTCCGCTGGTCGCGCCATCCGCGACGGATTCATGGCGGCCTACTACAGCGCGTTGGATGCGGGCGTCCCCACACCGCAGGTACAGGTGTACGACACCGGCACAGCACAGGCGTTTGACGAAATCTACCAGACCGCTGTCAACAACGGCGCCCAGGCCATTGTCGGCCCGCTGGATAAGGACAAAGTGGCCAACCTGCTGGCCACAGAAAAACTGCCCGTCCCTACCCTGGCGCTGAATTATGGCGATGAGGGCCGCCTTACCGACGACCTGGTACAGTTCGGCCTCGCGATTGAGGATGAAGCCCGCCAGGTCGCCCAGCAGGCCTATCGCCAGGGCCACCGCCAGGCGATGATCCTGGCCCCGGAGTCCAGCTGGGGACAACGCGGCCTTGAGGCCTTTACCGCAGAGTGGAACAATCTCGGCGGTACCATCAGTATCAGCCGCAATTACACCGACAGCAGCAATTTCTCCCAGCTGGTAAGCGAAGCGCTGCTGATTTCCGAAAGCAAGAGCCGTGAGGCGGAGCTGCGCCGCAAACTGGCATCCCCGCTCAAGTTCACCCCGCGTCGCCGCGGCGACGTGGATATGCTGTTCGTGCTGGCCCAGCCGCAGCAGGCGCGCCAGATCAAACCGATGCTGTCGTACTTCTACGCCGGTGAACTGCCGGTGTTCTCCACGTCGCAGGTATTTGCCGGCAACGTCGATCCGCAACGCGACCGCGACCTTAACGGCGTGCGCTTCACCGCGCTGCCGTGGTTGTTTGAGGACGACAATCAGACCAAACGCAATATCGTTAAACAGGCGGACCCGGCACCGGCTTTCGCGCGCCTCTACGCGCTCGGCGCCGATGCGTTCCGCCTGTACCCGCGCCTGCCAATGCTGCGCCAGTTCCCCAACCAACGAGTGTACGGACTCACCGGCTCGCTCAGCCTGACAGCCGATGGCCGTATTGTACGCGAGCAGATTTGGGCAAAGATCGACCAGGGCAAACCAGTGCCCATCACCACCTCTGCGAGCGAAACGCCGCTCACCGATGACAGCGTGCGCGCAGATTGATCCAGGCAGGCAGCAACAAGAATTAGATCGCGTCGAAAATTAACCGACGCACTGAAAATCCATAGAAAGGGAATTCCATGGATACCACGAGTATTGGCAACCAGATGGAAGCACTGGCGGAGCGGCACCTCACCGGTGCCGGCCTGCGCATTGTCGAGCGGAATTTCCGCGGTCGCTTTGGCGAAATAGACCTGATTGCCCGCGATGGCGCCACGCTGGTGTTTATCGAAGTGCGCTTCCGGCGCAACCGCAATTTTGGCGGCGCCGGTGTATCCGTTGACTATCGCAAGCAGAAAAAACTGCTCGCCACCGCCAACGGCTACCTGCAATATCGCCGGCTCGACTGTCCCTGCCGGTTTGATGTGATCTGCATCGAACAGGATAAAATCGCCGGCTCACTGAAAGTCGACTGGATAAAAAATGCCTTCGGGCAATAGGCTCACCCAAAGGAAACCTCAGAACAGATGGAACAGCGCGTTGTAACCCTGTTTCACCGCAGCATTGAAGCAACCATGAATGCCGGTGAACTTTTGGCACCTTTGATTGCCGAAGCCAGCGAAATGATCGTGCACACGCTGCTCGCAGAAAACAAATTGCTGATCTGTGGCAACGGGCTCAGCGGCGCGCTCGCGCAGAGTTTCTCCGCACAGCTGATGGGCGGGTTCGAACGCGAGCGCCCCGGGCTGCCGGCACTGGCTCTGAATGGCGACGCCATCACCACCGGCACCGTGGCCCGCAATCACGGCCGCGCCGAATCTTACGCCCGCCAGGTCCGCGCCCTCGGTCACCCCGGTGATCTGCTGGTGATCATCAGCACCGATGGCCGCGACTCCAATCTGGTACAAGCGATTCGCGCAGCCCACGACCGCGACATGGGTGTGCTGGCACTGACCGGTGGCGAGGGCGAAGGCGACTGCACCGCGCTGCTGGATGTGCACGATATCGAGCTGCATGTACCCTCCGAGGTTCCCTCCGAGGTACACCAGGTACACATGCTCACCCTTTTCTGCCTGTGCGACCTGATCGACAGCAGCCTGTTTGGTGGATACGAGGACTGAACCATGCAATCAAATACAGGAACCGGGATTTTCAAGCCGCTCAAACTCGCGATTGCCGCCAGCACGCTCACCGTGCTCGCCGGCTGCTCCACGGTACTCGATGCCACTCACGACGGTCCGATACAGCCGGATCCGGGCGAGCGGACCTTTGGTACCTTTATCGACGACCAGCAGCTGGAAACCATCACCAATGTGAACATTGGCAAGGCGCACCCAGACCTGAAAGCGGCAAATATCGACGTGGTTGCCTTCAACGGTGTGGTGCTGCTCACCGGTCAGGTACAGAGCCCTGAACTGCGTGATCTCGCCGGGCGCACTGCACAGCAGGTGCACACGGTGCGCCAGGTTTACAATGAGGTTCAGGTACGCGGTACCTCCTCCCTGCTCGCGCGCACCAATGACACCTGGCTGACTACCAAGGTCAAAAGTGTGCTGATGGCGGACAAGGAAATCGACAGCGGCCGCATCAAGGTGGTGACAGAATACGGCGTGGTCTATCTGATGGGACTGCTCACCCGGCAGGAAGCGGAGAATGCCGCGGAAGTCGCGCGCACCGTCGGTGGTGTGCAGAAGGTGGTAAAAGCAGTGGAATATATCGACTAGGTTTCCTCACACCACCCCATAAAAAACGGAGGCCGAGGCCTCCGTTTTTTATGGGGTGGTGCCTGAATTATTTACGGGCGCTCGATCGCAATCGCCGTTGCCTCACCACCACCGATACACAGGCTCGCCACACCTTTTTTCAGGTCGCGGTTTTCCAGCGCCGCCAGCAGGGTGACAATGACGCGCGCACCACTGGCGCCCAGGGGATGACCGAGGGCACAGGCACCACCGTTGACGTTTACCTTGTCGCGGGGCAAATCCAGCTCTTTCATCGCCGCCATGGTAACCACGGCAAAGGCTTCGTTGATTTCAAACAGATCCACATCGCCTGCCTGCCAGCCGATCTTTTTCAGCAGGTTGGCTATCGCGGTTACCGGTGCGGTGGTGAACCACTCCGGCGCATGGGCAAACTGGCTCTGGCCGCGCAGCACTGCCAGCACCTTCAAGCCTCGTGCCTTTGCCTCACTCTCGCGCATCAATACCAGCGCTGCAGCACCGTCAGAAATGGAGCTGGCGTTGGCCGCGGTCACGGTGCCGTCCTTGCGGAAGGCCGGACGCAGTTGCGGGATTTTTTCCGGGCGGGCGTTGCCGGGGCCTTCATCCACCGCGACTTCCACTTCTCCGCCGCGACTGTTAATGGTCACCGGAGTAATCTCGCGCTTGAACGCGCCGGCTTCGATGGCCGCATTGGCACGCGCCAGAGATTCCAACGCAAAATTGTCCTGCTCTTCGCGGCTGAAACTGTACTTGTCCGCGGTGCACTCGGCGAAATTACCCATCAGCTGACCGTCGTAGGCATTTTCCAGACCGTCGGTGAACATGTGGTCCAACACCTCGCCGTGGCCCAGGCGCATGCCGCCGCGGGCTTTCGGCAGCAGGTAAGGCGCGTTACTCATGCTCTCCATGCCGCCGGCCACGACGACTTTGGCGTCACCGCAGAGCAGCGCGTCCCGCGCCATCATCACGGTTTTCATGCCAGAGCCACACACCTTGTTGACCGTGGTGGTGGGTGTACCCTCCGGAATACCGGCACCCAGTGCTGCCTGGCGCGCAGGCGCCTGGCCAAGACCTGCCGGGAGCACGCAACCCATCAGCACTTCGTCCACATCCGCCGCCGCCACGCCGGCATCGGCCAGGGCGCCGCGGATGGCAGCAGCGCCAAGCTCCGGCGCGCTTAACCCGGACAGGGCACCCTGCATGGCCCCCATGGGGGTACGGGAAAGACCGACAATGACCACAGGGTCTGTAAGTTGCTCGCTCATGCTGAATTTTCTCCAGTTGTAACGGACATCGCCGTCTCAGGCTGACCGGGATCGCGATGAATGGTTATTTTGCGGCGGATTATACCCCACACTCCGGCGCTCGATACCATCCGCCCTTCGTTGTATTCGCCGTTGTATTCGCCATAGCCGTTGGCTGTATTCGCCATGGCACCCGGCAGCGGCGGCCATGTTAGTATCTTGCGCAATCGCGCGGATAAACCCATTCGCCTCAATTGCTGTGACCGATAACAACAGGTTCATCCCAGGAACGCACAACCCAAGAACACACAACGATAGGAATGCGCACGTTATGGATATTTCGACCATTGTCTGGCTGGTAGTTCTCGCCGCCCTGGCGTTTTACCTCATCAGCATTTACAACCGCCTTGTCTCTCTCAAGAACCGATACGAAAACGCGTTTGCACAGATCGAAGTCCAGCTGAAGCGCCGCTACGACCTGATCCCCAATCTGGTGGAGTCCGCCAAAAGCTATCTCAAGCACGAGCGGGAAACCCTCGAAGCGGTAATCAGTGCACGCAATTCGGCACTGGCTGGCCTGAAAGCCGCTGCAAACAACCCCGGCTCCGCCGCTGCCATCGCCGATCTTGGCAATGCGGAAGGCGCGCTTGCCAGCGCCCTCGGCCGCCTCAGCGTGGTGATGGAAGCCTACCCCGACCTGAAAGCCAACCAGACCATTCAACAGGTGATGGAAGAACTGACCAGTACAGAAAACAAGGTCTCCTTCGCGCGCCAGGCGTTCAACGACGGCGTCACCACCTACAACATCTTCCGCCAGAGCTTCCCGCCGGTGTTTTTTGCCAGTTTCTTCGGCCACCGGGAAAACGGCAAACTGCTGGAGTTCGCAGACTCGGAAGCGTTCCAGGTCGCACCCCGGGTACAGTTCTGACGCAATCCTATGAATTTTTTTGAATATCAGGACAAGGCCCGTCGCAATACCACCCTGCTGGTGCTGTTATTTGCGGCGGCAGTAATCGGGCTAATTGCCATCACCACCGTGTTTTTTGCCTTTGCCAGCCGAGCTTCCGGTGCACCGGGAGCGGAAGCGGGCCTTGGAGAAATGCTTGCGGCACTGGGCTGGGATACCGTCGCCGGCATCGCCATTACCATCACCGCGGTGATTGCCCTTGCGAGCTTTTACCGCCTGCAGCAGCTTGCAGCGGGCGGGCGCGCGGTGGCGGAATCCCTCGGCGGGCGCAAGATCAATATTGCACCGCGAGATCTGGCAGAGCAGCGCGCACTGAATGTGGTAGAGGAAATGGCACTCGCCTCGGGTACTCCGGTACCGGATGTCTACGTGCTGGATGACGATGCCATCAACGCCTTTGCCGCCGGTTACCAGCCTGCGGATGCCGTGATCGGCCTTACCCGCGGCTGTATCGAACAGCTGAACCGCGACGAACTGCAGGGCGTAGTGGCCCATGAATTCAGCCATATCTTTAATGGCGACATGCGCCTCAACATCCGCATTGTCGGATTGCTGCACGGCATTCTGTTCATCGGCCTGGTGGGCAGCTGGCTGCTGCGCGGCAGCTACTGGGGAAGCGGTCGCGACAGCCGTGGCCGCGCGGCGCTCTTTGGCATTGGCGCCGGACTCGTCGCGATCGGCTACACCGGCACCTTTTTCGGCAACCTGATCAAGTCCGCGGTGAGCCGCCAGCGGGAATACCTGGCGGACGCTTCAGCGGTGCAGTTCACCCGCAACCATCAGGGCATCGCAGGCGCGCTGATGAAAATCGGTCACCACCAGCAGGGCTCAAACCTGCGCGCCGCCAACGCTGGTGAATTCAGTCATATGTACTTCGCCAGCGGGCTGAAACACTCACTGCTTGGACTGTTCGCGACCCACCCACCACTTGCCGCGCGAATAGGCCGCCTGGATCCACAGTGGAAAGGCTGGGGGGGCGCCGCGGCACCCGCTGCCGCAGCGCCACACAGCGACCAGGTCTCTGGCATCTACTCCGCGGAGGTTTATTCCCCTTCGCCGTCAGCAGATCACAGTCAATACCGCTCCCGTCTGGATGAGGTACTGGAGGCTGTGGATAACAATATCGCGCAGCCATCCGCCAACCAGCTTGCACTGGGTGGCGCGTTGCTGGCGCAAATCCCCGGTGACCTCAAGGCTGCGGCTCACGAACCCTTTGCCGCCCGCGCTGTGGTTTATGCGCTGATGATGTGCCCTTCGCAGTTCGAGCTACAGCGCACACTGCTGGAGAAATCCGCCCATCCAGCGGCGCTGCGGGAGTTCGATCGACTGCAGCCCGCGGTGGCAAAGCTGCCCGTCATCTGCCGCCTGCCCCTGCTGGACCTGTGTGTGCCCGCGCTCAAGGCCCTGGCCCCGCAGCAGTACCAGATCTTCAAGCGCAACCTGATCAAGTTACTGCGTGCAGACGGCAAAGTGGAGATATGGGAATGGGCGCTATATCGGGTGCTGATACACGGCCTGGAGACCAACCCGGATGTTCAGCGCAAGGTGCCTGTGGGCGGCGGCTCAGGAAGTGCGCAGGCGGACGCACAGCGCTTTTTACTTGCAGCTATGGCCCATGCCGGCAACACAGACTATCTGAATGCGAAACGCGCGTACGAGGCGGGTCTGGCAACACTCGGACAGACACCCGTCCCCCTGCCCGCTGCGCGGGATATCAACCTGCAACGACTGGACAAGGCGCTGGCCATATCCCGGGATACCGCCCCACTGAAAAAGCCCGCTCTGCTCAAGGCTCTCGCCACCACTCTGGCGCACGACGGGCTGGTGTGCGGAACAGAAGTCGAGCTGCTGCGCGCGGTGGCAGACTGTCTTGACTGCCCCATGCCACCACTGCAGGGTGTTTCGCACTCACCACTGCGACAGGATGAGCGCGCCATTGCGACCACTGCTAACTGATCGGCAAAGGCCGCGAAGGGCGCTCTGCCTGATACAACAAAGCCGGCAAAATGCCGGCTTTGTTGTTGGTAACAAGTAAAAATAGGTGACGATCGGAATCGATAGGCGATGTTCGCGTAGCGTTTATTACTGATAAACCGGTCCCACGCCCATGCTCCAGATAATCACTGAACAGATCATCATGGTAACGATTCCGACCAAGCCGATGGTGAGCACTGCACCCGCATACATAAACGCACGCTCTTTGCTCATGTTCATTAGAATGGGAATACCTTCATACAACAGGTATACCGAGTAGAGACCAGCCAGCCCCATCACCCCAACCACCAACCATAGGTGTGGGTACAGAAGCACAATACCGGCCAGAAGCACTGGCGTGGTGACAAACACAGCAAGCGCCGTCCCCTCGTAGTGGCGGGTGGGTTCGTCACCCTCGACGCCATAGGCCTTGGCCATCCAGTTGATAAATTCACCCACCAGATAGATGCCGACCAGCAACGAAATATAGGTGATCACTGCCAGTGCGCCCGCGCTGGCGGGCGTCAATTTGGCAACGTGGCCACCGAGATTAAAACCCACCTGGGTAACGCCAATGTATCCGGCAATCGCGGGGATGAGGGCCAGAAACGGCACGTGACTGATAAACACCTGCAGGAAGGAATGCTTGTCGGCGCGAATGGCCTGCCACTCCTTGTCCGGATTGGTGAATATACCGATGGTATGGCTGAGTAATTTCACTAGGGTCCCTCCTGTACACAGCTTGTTTGCAGTATCGGAAGGGCGCAGCGAATTCACCAATCAATAACAGGAATATGGCGTCACTTTTTTTGCCAAATACGGGATCAGGATACCTTGTCGGCAATTGCTACCGGGGGCTCCCCAAAAACAAAAGGGGCCCGTAAAAACGGGCCCCTTTGCCGCTCGCGGGGGTTACTTGACCACCCGCAGGGAAGGCTTTTTCGCCGGCTTTTTGAACGTCGCCGGTGGCGTCGGCTCCGGTGGTTCCGGGGTTTCCTCCGGTTCAAACACCATGCCCTGACCATTCTCCCGTGCGTAGATACCCACAATTGCGCCTACCGGCACCTGGATATCCGTCGGTACACCGCCGAAACGGGCGTTGAAACGGATCGCGTAGTTGTCCATGGTGAGCCCCATCACGGCAGTTTCAGAGACATTCAGGACAATCTGCCCGTCCTCGTTGACATGCTGCTGGGGCACCAGCACCCCCTTCAGGTGGGTATCCACCAGAAGATACGGCGTGCATTTGTTATCGGTGATCCATTCGTAAAACGCCCGCAACAGATACGGGCGGTTGGATGTCATCGGCGGCTTGTTCAATCAGCACCTCAAGAGCGCATTTCGCGCTCGTACTCGGTCAGACTCTGCTGGAAAGCTTCGCGGGCGAACAGGCGATCCATGTAATCCTGAAGCGGCTTGGCCTGTTTGGTTTTCGGCAGTGCGATTTCCAGCTGGTCCAAACGCCACAGCAGCGGGGCCATGCAGCAGTCCACCAGGGAGAACTCTTCGTTAAAGAAGTACGGCAGATCGGTAAACATCGGCGCGATACCAACCAGACTGTCACGCAACTCTTTACGCGCAGCCGCCACATCCTTGCCACCAGCCAGGATTTTGTCTACCAGCGGGACCCAGTCGCGCTCGATACGGTACATGATCTGACGGCTCTGGGCGCGAGCCACCGGGTAGACCGGCAACAGCGGCGGATGCGGGAAACGCTCGTCCAGATACTCCATCATCACTTTGGTTTCGAACAGTACCAGCTCGCGATCAACCAGGGTCGGCAGGGAGTTGTAAGGGTTGAGTTCAGCTAATTCCGCCGGTTTGTCTTCGGGATCGACATCGACGATATCAACGGTCACACCCTTTTCAGCGAGAACGATACGTACTCGATGGCTAAAGTGACAACGACCATCGGAAAAGAAGGTCATGGAGGAGCGCTTGTTGGTCGGCACACCCATTGTGGAACTACCTCGATCTACTGGTCGGCTTTGCGACCGTCATTCTTAAACGGAAAACGGGTGGTAGGGCTAATGCCGGAAACCGGCGGCCCACCACCCGGAAAAATCAGTCTGGCAATCGCTTAGTGATGAATGTCTTTCCAGTACTCGCGATTCAGCAGCCAGGCAAAGATGAAGAATACAAGGATGAACGCCAGCACATAGAAACCGATGCGCTTGCGGCTTTCCGCCATGGGCTCGGCCACGTACTCCATAAAGTTGACCAGGTCATAGACCGCCTGGTCATATTCTTCGCCGCTTATGGAACCCTTGACCTTGCTGACCTGCAGGCTGCCACAGTTGGCGTCCATGATCGGGTTGCCCATCTCGTCGCGCACGACTTTACCGTGGTCGCGTTTCGGGCCGGGAGCACACTCCGGCAGACCCTGAAGTTCCATCAGAACGTGGGGCATACCCACGTTCGGGAACACCTTGTTGTTCACACCGGTGGGGCGGCTCTCATCCTTGTAAAAGCTACGCAGATAAGTGTAAAGCCATTCCGGGGAGCGCGCGCGGGCCACCAAGGTGAGATCCGGCGGAGTGGCACCGAACCATACCTTCGAGTCATCGGGCTGCATGGCGATCTGCATCAGGTCGCCGATTTTGTCGTCGCCCAGTACCAGGTTCTGCATCATCAGCTCGTTGGGGATATCCAGATCGGTGGCAACGCGTTCCCAGCGGGAAAAGTTGGCACTGTGACAACCCATGCAGTAGTTGACGAAGTACTTGGCGCCGCGCTGCAGCGAGGGCTTGTCGCCCAGATCGATATTTATGTGATCCAGTTCGACGGAACTCTCTGCACCCACGGCTTTGATCGGCACGAATGCCATCAGTACCACGGCGATGATGCCGCCGAACAGCAGGATGAACGACTTGCTACCGGACGGGCTGGTAACACGGGTCGGCTCCGGATGCACTACATCGCGGTCGGTCAGCCACGGCAGTGCCGCGAAAAATACCGCAAACACCAGCGCCAACACACCCACGAACAGGCTCGCGTTCCAGTTCACCACGGCCATCCACAGGAACAGGAAGCCAAAGGCACCACTGACAATCCAGGAGGCCAGGCCCTTGCGGGTGGTCGGATTGGTCCAGATTGGCATGGTCACAAAGAAGGCGAAGTAGAACAGGGTTGCCACCTGCGCCAGGAAGTTACGGCCCGGGGTCGGAGACTTCACACCCAGGTAACCCAGGATGATGAAGACCGCAGCGAATACCAGCAGCAGCACCTTCGGCAGCACACCCTTGTAGCGGATGGACTTCACCGGGCTCTTGTCGAGCCAGGGCAGCACAAACAGGATCGCAATCGCCGCACCCATGGCCACCAGGCCGAGGAACTTCGCAGTCAGCGGGCCGATATCCATGGTCACTGCGCGCAGTACCGCGTAGAACGGTGTGAAGTACCAGACCGGCGCAATGTGTTCAGGGGTCTTCAGCGGGTTGGCTTCTTCAAAGTTGGCGTGCTCGAGGAAGAAACCGCCCATTTCCGGGAAAAAGAACACCACCACACAGAAGGCGAACAAGAACACTGCCACACCCACCAGGTCGTGCACGGTGTAGTAGGGATGGAAGGGAACGCCGTCCAGCGGGACGCCATTTGCATCCTTGTTCTTTTTGATTTCGATACCGTCGGGGTTGTTGGAGCCCACTTCGTGCAGCGCCAGAATGTGCAGTACCACCAACAGCACCAGCACCAGCGGCAATGCGATGACGTGGAGCGAGAAGAAACGCGTGAGGGTAATACCGGAAATCAGGTAGTCACCGCGAATCCACTGCACCAGATCTTCACCGATAGCCGGGATGGCGCCAAACAGGGATACGATTACCTGCGCACCCCAGTAGGACATTTGCCCCCAGGGCAGCACATAGCCCATGAAGGCTTCTGCCATCAGTACCAGATAGATACACATGCCGAAAATCCACACCAGCTCGCGCGGCGGCTTGTAGGAGCCGTACATCAGGCCGCGGAACATGTGCAGGTAAACCACCACGAAGAAAGCGGAGGCACCGGTGGAATGCAGGTAGCGGATGATCCACCCCATATCCACATCACGCATGATGTATTCAACGGAAGCGAATGCGCCCTCGGCGGACGGGTTGAAACTCATGACCAGCCAGATACCGGTCACCAGCTGGTTCACCAGAACCAACATGGAGAGCACGCCGAAGAAATACCAGAGGTTGAAATTCTTGGGCGCGTAGTACTTGCCCATGTGGGTATCCCACGCGCGGTAGATCGGCAGACGCTGATCAACCCAGTCGCCCAAAGCGGTTAACCAGTTCATACGGCGCCCTCCTGATCCACACCGATTACGATGACATCGTCACTTTCATAGGAGTACGGCGGCACATCCAGGTTGGTTGGCGCAGGTACACCCTTGTAAACGCGGCCGGCCATATCGTATTTGGAGCCGTGGCAAGGACAGAAGAAACCGCCCATCCACTCGCTGCCACCGAGATCGGCGGCGCCCACTTCGGGACGGAACATCGGCGCACAGCCGAGGTGGGTACACAGCCCCACCAGCACCAGCGTCTGGGGCTTGATGGCGCGGTTTTCAGGATTCACGTAAGCAGGCTGGTTGGACTCGGTGGACTCCGGGTCGCGCAGCAGCGGAGCGACTTTGGCCAGATTATCCAGCGTTTCCTGGGTGCGACGCACCACGTACACCGGCTTGCCGCGCCACTCGACGGTAACCATCTGGCCCGGCTCAAGCTTGCTGATGTTGTATTTGACTGGCGCGCCGGCGGCCTTGGCCTTGGCACTCGGATTCCAGGAAGCGACAAAAGGTACTGCGATTCCAACCGCACCTGCACCACCCACAACAGAGGTAGCAGCGGTCAGAAATCGACGACGCCCCACATTTACACCGCCATCACTCATGACGTAGTTCTCCCATCACAGCGCCCCGGGGCAAACCGGAGCTGACTGGCCCAAACCCAAAAAAAAACCAGAAAACTTCTGCAATAAATCTACACGACCAGAACTACGGCGATTCAGGGTAATCCGCAATTGGCAGCGACGGTGCATCCCAATGGCTCGAGACCAGATAGAACAGAGCACCCGCACAGCAGCAAACAGCTCACTACTGCAAAAATCAGAGACTTACGACAGAAACTCCCCTACAACTGGCCCGCTCGCTTGACCTTAGAACAAAATGGCCAAACCCCAAGTGCAAGCGGATAGAAATTCGCGCAATGTTAAAGAAAATGCCAAACCGATACAAGGCGAAACCCGGTGCGAACATCCTCGACCAAGCGGCGAACTGGCGGTATTTTAAACAGAAAACATATTTACGCAGCGGCGGCGCATAAAGCACACACAAAAAAAAGCCCGGCAATTGCCGGGCAATAAAATACAGAAAATTCTGCTTAACGCTTGGAGAACTGCGGCTTCTTGCGCGCTTTGCGCAGACCGACTTTCTTACGTTCAACGGCACGCGCATCGCGAGTCACGAAGCCGGCTGCACGCAGCGGCTGACGCAGAGACTCGTCGTACTGCATCAGAGCGCGGGTCAGGCCGTGACGGATAGCACCCGCCTGACCGAAGGAACCGCCGCCAGCTACAGTGACGTTGATGTCGAATTTTTCGACCATATCGACCAGTTCCAGCGGCTGACGCACGATCATGCGCGCCACTTCGCGACCGAAGTATTGGTCCAGAGTGCGGCCGTTGATGCTGATATTGCCCTCACCCTGCTTGATGAATACACGAGCAGTGGAGGTCTTGCGGCGGCCGGTACCGTAGTATTGAGTAGTTGCCATGAGAATGCTTTCCGTTTAGATCGACAGTTCAATCGGCTGCTGGGCCGCATGAGGATGTTCGCTACCCTTGTACACCTTCAGTTTCTTGAACATGGCGCGACCCAGTGGGCCTTTCGGGAGCATGCCTTTCACTGCACTTTGGATAGTGCGCTCAGGCGCCTTGTCGATCAGCTTCTCAAAGCTGATGGATTTCAGACCACCCGGGTAACCGGAATGGTGATGGTAGATCTTGTCTTTGGCCTTGTTGCCGGTCACGCGAACCTTTTCGGCATTGATAACTACGATGTAGTCGCCGGTGTCCACGTGGGGCGTGTATTCAGGCTTGTGCTTGCCGCGCAGGCGGTGGGCGATCTCGGCGGAAATACGTCCGAGAGTCTTGTCCGCAGCGTCAACAATGTACCAGTCGCGAGTTACCGCTTCCGGCTTAGCACTGTAAGTCTTCATGTTATAAAACACCTGTATGTGGCCTCCGAAATGGGGGCCGTCCCACGAAAGAGCGCGAATACTACATAAGCGCCCAAGGCTTTTCAAGTACAAAGCTGAACAACTTGTGACCAGTCCGCCCCCCTCCCAGCGCCCTATTCCGGGCGGTGCGCACGCGCCAGATATTCCCTCGACTGCATCTCCTGCAGGCGACTCACGGTGCGCGCGAATTCGAACCGCAAGTGGCGGCCGCCGTACAGGGACCCTACCGGCGCTTCGGCGGAGATCACCAGCTTGACGCAGCGGTCGTAAAATTCGTCGATCAGATTGATAAAGCGCCGCGCCTGACTCTCCATCCATTCATCGAAGCGGGGCACATCCGCCAATAGCACCGTGTGAAACTCCCGCGCCAGCTCGATGTAGTCATTCTGTGAGCGCGGGCCATCACACAGCTCACTGAACCCGAACCAGGCCACGTCATCGGCAATCCTTACAGCCACAATCGGGCGCCCTTCAATATCCAGAGTTACTTTTTCACGCACTTCGCAACCCTCAACGATCAGGCTGCGAAAAGAGTTCGCAAGACTGGCATCCGCCTCATCCCCCAGCGGACAGTGGTACAGCTCGGCCATTTCCAGTGCCCGCAGCCGGTAATCTACGCCGTTGTCGACGTTGACCACCTTGGTATGCTCCAGCAGAAGGTCGATCGCCGGCAGGAAGCGCGCCCGCTGAAGCCCTTCTTTATATAGGCCCTGCGGCACAATGTTCGATGTGGCCACCAGGGCGACCCCGCGCTCGAACAGTGCCTGCAACAGGTTCGCCAGAATCATGGCATCGGTGATATCCGATACAAAAAACTCATCGAAACACAGCACCCGAGCGCGACTTGCGATGCGGTCAGCCACTTTTTCCAGCGGATTTTTCTCGCCGGCCAGGGATTTCAGCTGCCGGTGCACATCGCGCATGAAACGGTGAAAATGGGTGCGCTGCTTTTGCTCGAACGGCAGCGCCTCATAAAAAGCGTCCATCAGATAGGTTTTGCCGCGGCCGACACCCCCCCAGAAATACAGGCCTTTTTCCGGACGGTTCTCGCGCTTCCACATCCGACGCAGCCCGCCGAGCAGACTGCCACCCCGCTCCCCAGCCGCCATGAGTCGCTCATAGAGATCCTGCAGCTCGACAACCGCGGCCTTTTGCGCAGGATCTTCCATGAAGTCCGGCCGCTGTAGATCCCGCTGGTAGCGCTCCATCGGCGCCAGACGTACTTGGGCGGACAGGTTCTGTTCCGTGACCATCAACTTGAAACCATTCAAAATTTATCGGGGCGACATTGCCAGACAGGACGGGCGCAATGCGCTTTTGCGAGCTAACCTGAAGAATTCGCGCAGGCGAACCCCCACGCCCGCGTAGAAGCGGGCGGCGCGCACTTTACCAAATCCGTCACGACTTGGCACAAACCTGAGCGCGGCGCGGCGATGGGATTTGCGTATAATAGGGTGACTGTCACGGATGGCCGGTGCCACTTTTAATTTGAGGAGGAAGTAACGTGCACTCAACTTCGGTTTTAATTCTGGTCGGCCTAATCGGCCTGGGTCTGGGAGCGCTGCTGGCCTTTTTCGCCACCCGCGGCCGCCAGAACCTCGACCGCACCCAGGAGCTGGAGCTGCGCTTGAAGGAAGCCAACACCAGACTGGAAGATTTCCAGCTGCAGGTAAACGAACACTTTGATCAGACCGCGCAATTAGTCAACAACCTGACCCAGAGCTATAAGGAAGTACACGAGCATCTCGCCACCAGCGCCATGCGCCTGTCCAACCAGGATATCGGTCGCCAGATGCTGGAGGCCGGCAGCGGCAACCTGAGAGACAGCGATGAGTACCTCAATGTGCTGCCACCCCGCGACTGGGCACCCACTAAAGGGGCGCTTTCCGAGGATTACGGGATCGAAAAAGAAGCCCAGGCGCCATCGCCGGCACCGGTAAACGCCATCCATCGCTGATTTCACGGCGGCAGAGGCGCTGCAGTGCAGCAACCAGCAACTCAAGAAACAAAAAAGGCGGGGTAACCCCGCCTTTTTTGTTTGTGCCACTTGCCGCCTGCGAGCTCTTATAAGCTCTGGTAATAGTCCATCAGGATCTGTGCCACTTCCGGACGCGAGAACTCCGGGGGCGGCGCGATACCATTACCCAGCAGCTCACGCACCTTGGTTCCGGACAGCAGGATGAAGTCATCCTTGGTGTGATCGGGCACATCACGCATCATGACCACTCGGTTCAGCTTTTTGGAGAAGGCGGTGTGGTCCGCACGAAAGATCTCGATCTCCAGCGCGCCTTCCGGCACTTTCTCGTCAAAAATGGTCTGCGCATCGAAAGCGCCGTAGTAGTCGCCCACACCTGCGTGGTCACGGCCGACGATCAGATGGCTGCAGCCACAATTCTGGCGGAACACCGCATGCAGAACCGCTTCGCGCGGACCGGCGTACAGCATGTCGAAACCGTAACCGGTGACCATTACGGTGTTTTTCGGGAAGTATTCTTCCACCATTTTACGGATGGCCGCATCGCGCACATGTGCAGGGATATCGCCAGCCTTTAGCTTGCCCAGCAGCATGTGAATCAGCACACCGTCGGCGCCTACGGCGTCCAGCGCCATTTTGCACAGTTCTTCGTGCGCACGGTGCATAGGATTGCGGGTCTGGAAGGCAACGACCTTGCTCCAGCCGTGCTCGATGAATTCATTGCGGATTTCAACCGCGGTGCGGAAGGTATCCGGGAAGTCGGACTGGAAATAGCTGAAGTTCAGCACTTCGATCGGGCCAGAAATCAGCTGCCGACCGGCGGCCTTGAACGTGGCCACACCGGGGTGGGCATCGTCCAGGGTACCGAAAACATGCTCAGCGATGGTGTTGACCTGCTCATCGCTCACGGTTTCGATGGCTTCCACATCCATCACCGCGATCACCGGGTTGCCCTCGACGTTAGGGTCACGCAGGGCAATGCGCTTGGCGCCGGCAACCGCAGAGGCATCTTCCACCATGTTCACTACCGGCACCGGCCAGAACAGGCCATCCACCGTGCGCAGGGTTGCCGCCACACTCAGGGTGTCCGCCAGGTTCATATAGCCGTGCAGGGGGTTGAAGTAACCGGCACCCAGCATCACCGCATTCGCCGCAGCCGCAGAGCTGATGACAATGGACGGCAGGGACTCCGCCTCGTGGATCAGCTGATGATGGCGCTCACTGTCGTAAACAAAACGGGGCTGCAGCTCGACACTGCCGTGTGGACGAACCAGGGACATAGTTACTCCTGAGGGATATGGATTCAGACCAGAATTTCGAGCGCCACATTATACGGATTCCCACAGCAGCACCAAGCGCTGTTCGCGGCCAGTCCTAGAGCGTCTGATGCTGATGCCAGAACGCAAAGGAAGCTAAAGCACGTATAATGGCCGCAAATCAAGGAGCTGCCGGTGTCACTACAACGTTTTCTGCATGAATGGGCCATTCCCGCCGTTATCGGCCTCGGTGTCGCTGCGGCACTGTTACTGATGTTTCCCCATCTGCGCGGAAAACCGGAGCAGGCGCCAGTCGTCGCAGACTTTCAGGGTCCAGTATCCTATGCCAGCGCGGTCAATCTGGCGGGCCCGGCGGTGGTCAACATATACAGCAGACGATTACCTCGCCAGCACCCCCTGGCCAATCACCCGCTGTTCCGGCACCTGTTTGAAAATATGACTCAGCTGCAGCGCGAGCGTATGAATTCCAACCTGGGGTCCGGGGTAATCGTCGACCGCGCCGGCTACATCCTTACCAACTACCACGTCATTTTTGGCGCAGATGAAATCGCCGTGGTGCTGTCAGACGGGCGCGAGGCACGAGCCGCCGTGGTGGGGTCGGCTGACAAATTCGATCTGGCAGTCCTGAAAATTAATCTGCCCAACCTCACCGCGATCGAAGCAGGAGACTCGGACAAGGCCCAGGTGGGGGATGTGGTGTTGGCCATTGGCAACCCGTGGGGGGTCGGCCAGTCGGTAACCCAGGGTATTATCAGCGCCACTGGCCGCGACCTGAGCAAAAACGGTGCCGCTACTTTCTTCCTGCAGAATTTTATCCAGACCGATGCGGCGATAAACCCCGGTAACTCCGGCGGCGCACTGGTGGATGCCCGCGGCAAGCTGGTGGGTATCAACACCGAAATCCTGAAACAGAGCAGTCCAGCCATTGGTATCAGTTTTGCAATCCCCGCCAATATTGCCCTCAAGATCATGCAGGACATTATCGAGTTCGGGCGGGTGGTGCCGGGTTGGCTGGGGATTGGGGCTGACCCTCTGCTTCCAGAGGTGGCGCGGTCCTACAAACTCCCATCCACCAATGGCGTCATTATCACCTTTGTCAACAAATCGGGGCCGGCATACCAGGCGGGGCTCAAGCCCGGCGATGTGATTACCCACATCAACGACATCCCGATCAACGATGGCGAGCACGGGCTCGCCGCCATGGCCACCCTGCGGCCGGGAGAAGTGATCACCATCACTTATATCCGCAATGGTGAAGTCCGTTACACGCGGGCTACGGTTGCGGAAGATCCCCAGTCGCAAAACAGAAACTGATAGTCGATTAGCGAAGTAGAGAAACCGCTGAAGCGGGACTCAGGGCTTGGCCCATAGCAAGCCTCAATTGTCAGTCGGGAGCAGGCGATCAGTCCTGCCCCTCCACCTCACTAGCCACACGGTACTCCGCGGAGCGGGCGTGTGCATCCAGGCCTTCGCCCTTTGCCAGAGTTGCGGCCACCCGACCGAGGGTGTCTGCACCCCGGGGCGAGCAGTAGATGATTGAGCTGCGCTTCTGGAAGTCGTAAACCCCCAGCGGCGAGGAAAAGCGTGCGGTACCACTGGTGGGCAGTACGTGGTTGGGGCCTGCACAGTAATCACCCAACGCCTCCGCGGTGTAACGGCCGAGAAAGATGGCGCCGGCGTGGCGGATAAGCGGCAGATACTGCTCCGGCTCATCGACGGACACCTCGAGGTGCTCCGGGGCGATGCGATTCGCCACCTCAATCGCCTGCTCGATATCCCTCACCAGAATCAGCGCACCGCGGTCGGAGATGGAGCGGCTGGCAATGGCTTCCCGGGGTAGCGTCTTCAGCAATTTTTGCAGGGAACTCGCCACCGCATCGAGAAACTGCTCATCGGGGCACAGCAGAATCGACTGCGCCTGTTCATCGTGTTCCGCCTGGGAAAGAAGATCCATGGCAATCCAGTCGGGATCCGTTCTGCCATCGCAGATCACCAGAATCTCGGAGGGCCCGGCGATCATGTCGATGGCCACCTGGCCGAATACCGCGCGCTTGGCCGAGGCGACAAAGATATTGCCGGGTCCGACAATCTTGTCCACCCGGGTAACGGTCTCAGTGCCATACGCCAGTGCTGCCACGGCCTGGGCGCCGCCAATGGTAAAAACCCTGTCCACCCCGGCGATGGCCGCCGCGGCGAGCACCAGATCGTTGAGCTGGTTGTCCGGAGCCGGCACTACCATCAACACCTCGTCCACCCCCGCTACCCGCGCAGGGATCGCATTCATCAGCACCGAGGACGGATAACTTGCCTTGCCGCCGGGTACATAAATACCCACCCGCTCCATAGGGGTGATCTGCTGGCCGAGCACGGTGCCATCGGCTTCCCGATACTGCCAGGATGACTGCAGCTGGCGCTCATGGTAATCGCGCACCCGCCTGGCGGCAGTTTCCAGTGCCACGTGCTTTTCCGCCGGAATTCGCTCCAGTGCCGCGGCAAGTTCAGCGCGATCGAGACAGAAATCCCCGGCATTTTTGAGGTCGCGACGATCAAACCGGTTGGTGTATTCAATTACCGCGGCATCGCCGTGTGCTTTCACTTCCCGCAGTATTTCCGCCACCGCGGACTCCACCTGCTGATCCGCTACCGACTCCCAGGCCAGCAGGCGCTCGAGGTCCTGCGGAAATTCGGAATTGCCGGCGTCCAGCCGACGGATGGAAAAGTCACTCATGATTTTCTGTCGAAATTGCATCGCGGTTGCTAGCCGCATTAAAGATCGCGCGCGGAAGTCGTCAAACGAAAGCTCAGACGGCTTCCCGCGCCCGCACTGCTTGAGCCAACCGCTCGATCAGCGAATTGATCGGGCCGTATTTCATTTTCATGGATGCCTTGTTCACAATCAGGCGACTACTGATGTCGGCGATATGCTCACGCGCTTCCAGCCCGTTGGCCTTCAGGGTATTACCGGTATCGACAATGTCCACAATCTCATCGGCAAGATCCATCAGCGGTGCCAGTTCCATGGCGCCATAGAGTTTGATGATATCTGCCTGGCGGCCCTGAGCGGCGTAATAGCGCTTGGCGGACTGCACAAATTTGGTCGCCACCTTGATACGCCCTTTCGGCAGCGGCGCACCCTTGATACCCGCCGTCATCAGGCGACAGCGGGCAATATTCAAGTCCAGCGGTTCGTAGATATTACTGGTATCGTGCTCCAGCAGGTTATCCTTGCCGGCGACCCCCAGATCCGCAGCCCCATGTTGCACATAGGTCGGCACATCGGATCCACGCAGGATCAGTAGACGGACATTGTCCTGATTGGTGGGAAAAATCAGCTTGCGGCTCTGGGTGATATCTTCCAGAGGCTCGAGACCGGCGGCAGCCAGCAGCGGCAGCGTTTCCTTGAGAATGCGCCCCTTGGTCAGGGCAATGGTGATCTGCATAACAATTATGATTATCTGATCGCCCGGCACCAGACCGGACAGAAGGCGATGACGGGAGCTTACTCGAATCCAAGCTTCCCGCGCCAATACAAATCTAGAATAGCCCTAGATGGTTAACATCTAGTGAAGCGAGCATCAACCGGGAACGCGGCGGATGTTTGCACCGATCTGACGCAGTTTTTCCTCGATACACTCGTAGCCGCGGTCGATATGGTAGATACGGTCCACCGTGGTAGTGCCCTCGGCCACCATACCGGCAATCACCAGGCCCGCTGATGCGCGCAGGTCCGAAGCCATTACCGGCGCCCCCTTGAGCTTCTCCACCCCCGTAACGATGGCGGTATTGCCCTCGAGCACGATGTTTGCGCCCATGCGGTTGAGTTCGTGCGCCTGGATCAGTCGGTTCTCGAAGATGGTTTCCACCACTGTACCTTTGCCTTCCGCCACCGCATTCATCGCCATGAACTGGGATTGCATGTCTGTGGGAAATGCCGGGTAAGGTGCGGTGCGGAAGCTAACGGCTTTCGGGCGATTGCCCTTCATATCCAGCTCGATCCAGTCGTCGCCGATACTGATGTGGGCGCCGGCCTCCTCAAACTTGGCCAGTACCGCGTCAAGAATATCCGCGCGGGTATGAGTCAGGCGCACACGTCCGCGGGCTGCGGCAGCCGCCGCCAGGAAGGTACCGGTTTCAATACGATCCGGCATTACGCTGAAGGAGCAGGGATGCAGTTTCGGCACACCGTGCACACGGATGGTATCGGTACCGGCACCTTCGATCTGAGCGCCCATGGCGGTCAGGAAGTCCGCCAGATCGACAATTTCCGGCTCCCGCGCCGAGTTGTGCAGCACAGTGGTGCCTTCCGCCAGCGCCGCAGCCATCAGCAGGTTTTCAGTACCGCCCACGGTGACTTTTTCCATCACAATGTTGGCGCCCTTCAGGCGGCCATTACTGCGCGCGCGAATAAAGCCCTCGTCGATGGTGATTTGCGCGCCCATGGCCTCAAGGCCCTTGAGGTGGATATCCACCGGGCGGCTGCCGATCGCGCAACCACCGGGAAACGATACGTTGGCCACACCGTGTCGTGCCAGCAGCGGGCCCAACACCAGGATCGACGCGCGCATGGTTTTTACCAGTTCGTAGGGCGCGGTCAGCTCGTTCACCGAACGTGGATCAATCTCCACACCCAGTTTTTCGTCAATGGTGATTTCGGTACCCATGCAGCGCAGCAGGGTAATCATGGTGGTGATATCGTTGAGGTGCGGGAGGTTGTGAATCTGCACCGGGCCGTCCGCCAACAGCGTGGCGGCCAAAATCGGCAGTGCTGAATTCTTGGCCCCGGAAATTTTCAAGGTTCCGGAGACGGGGCAGCCCCCTTCGATAATCAGTTTGTCCATTCGAACTGGTGTCCCATTGCGAAGCAAAAATCCCTGGCAAGCTCAAAGCCCGGCAGAGTAGAGGTTACTGACCGGCCTCTTCCGGGGTAAGGGTTTTCATCTGCACCGCGTGCAGGGTGCCATCGGCAATCTTGTCGGACAGCGCACCGTAAACCAGCTGCTGTTTCTTTAGCCGCGAGAGGCCGCCAAAGGCCTCACTGACCACGGTCAAATGCAGGTGGCTGCCCTCGAAAGACACGTCGGTAACCTGACTGCCGGGAATCTGCCCTTCAATCAGGGCTTTGATCTGATCTGGTTGCATAAAAAATAAATACAGGTGGGAATTCGGTCGGGGTTAAAGCAGGCGCGAAGTGTACTGGAAAGCGTCCACTGGCGCAGCCGCGATTCTGCGGACTGCGCCTCAATATCATCGATGCGTTTACTGCATCTCATCCGCGACTTTGTCCGCCGCGGACCAGTTGGCAATCACCTTGTCGAGGTCACCCTTGTTGGTCTGCATGGCCTGGGAGAACTGGCCGCGGAACGTTTTACCAAGGTTGACGCCGTTCAGGACAACGTTGATCAGTTTCCACTGACCATTTTTTTTGCGCGCCATGGTATATGCCACCTTGGTCAGCCCTTCCGAGCTGCGCACTTCTTGTAGCACATTAACCTTGCCACCCTTGGGGACGGAGCCAGGATTCACCACCTTGACATCCATACTGCCGAAGCTGGCAACACCGCGGGCGAAGGTCGCCACCAGATCGCGACGGAAGGCGCTGGTGAATTTTGCACGCTGCGCGGGCGTCGCCTGCTTGGCGTAGTCTGCCATAACACCCATGGCAATAAAGTCGAAATCCACCACCGGGGCCAGCACCCGATCTATGGACGCGTAGTAGCGCTGCGGGTTCGAACTGACCAGTTGCCCCTCCGAGCGGACCACATCCAATAGCTCTGTGGATACACTCTCAATCATGGTGTAGGGGTTTTCGGCAGCGCCGGCAAACGGTGCCAGGCTGCACAGCAGGACAGTGGATAGCAGCGCCCTGGCTTTGCGTGCGATTGCGGATTGGAAAGCTCCGGTCTTGATGGTCATGGTGAGTGCGCTCACTGAAAATCTCCCATTGGCAATTCGTCCCTTGGATGCACACAACACGAAAAAGTGTCATGGCGATGCCGAAATATCTTGCTGGCGGCTACAGATGAGACTGAAATCGGACCCAGTCCAACGCCACAGCTGACAATAGCGGCGGCAAACTATACCATGGCGCCGCCGCGGACAAGCGGCACGGAGTCACTTTCGCTCCGCCGCCCGGCCACAACCGCCCGAGGGAAACATCAGCGACAGGTGACGCACAGCCCGGCCCGCAGACATTCCGTGACGCAAACCTCAACCTCCGCTGATAGTAAAAGGTTAGCACGTCAGTCCGAGGCACAGCGGAACAAAAGCGGATCGCGACAGGTCGCATCTGGCAGGGTTGCACCCCGCCCGCGTTTTCTAGAATGAACGCAGTGGCACCGGTATATATAGCCCACCTGCCACCTTGGAAATTCCACACGAGAGATGTCATGGGAAAAGATCTGATCATCCAGGCCGGACGCCGCACCATATCCATGGAAGCCGCCGCGGTAGCCGCACTGGAAGGACGCATCGGTGACGACTTCCACCGTGCCTGCGAACTGATTCTGAACTGCCCCGGGCGCGTCATCGTTTCCGGCATGGGTAAATCCGGGCATATCGGGCGCAAGATCGCCGCGACCCTGGCAAGCACCGGCACACCCAGCTTTTTCGTGCACCCCGGCGAAGCCAGTCACGGCGACCTCGGCATGATCACCCGCCAGGACCTGGTTATCGCCATTTCCAATTCCGGCACCTCCGCCGAAGTCCTGACCCTGCTGCCGCTGCTGAAACGTCTGGGCATTCCCATGATCAGTATGACCGGCAAGGCGGATTCCCCCCTGGCGCAGTCTGCCGACGTGAATCTGGACATTGCCGTCGACACCGAAGCCTGCCCGCTGAATCTGGCCCCTACCTCTTCCACCACCGTTACCCTGGTAATGGGCGATGCGCTGGCAGTGGCACTGCTGGAGGCTCGCGGATTTACCGCAGAAGACTTCGCCTTCTCCCACCCCGGCGGTGCGCTTGGGCGCCAACTGCTGCTCAAGGTGGAAGACGTGATGCACGCGGGACAGGAACTGCCGCAGGTATCCCCCGACACACCGCTCTCCCAGGCGCTGCTGGAAATGACCAGCAAGGGCTTCGGCATGACGACCGTGGTGGACGACAAGGGGCAACTGCAGGGCGTGTTTACCGATGGCGACCTGCGCCGGGTCATCGACCAGAAGATCGAGCTCGACAGCGCCACCATGGACAAGGTGATGAGCCGTCGACCGAAAACCGTGAGCGCCCACATTCTGGCGGCGGAAGCCCTGCGCATTATGGAAGACAACAAGATTACCGCGCTGGTGGTAGAAGATCCGGAACACCATCCGGTAGGCCTGCTGCACATGCACGACATACTGCGCGCCGGTGTCATCTGACGCCACGCCCTATAAATAGAAGGATCCCCTCTTGAGCCAGCAAAGCCCAGTGCAACCGCTCAGCGACCAAGACCTCGATCAGGGTATCGAGCAAAAACTGAGCAAGGTGCGCCACCTGATACTCGACGTGGACGGCGTCCTCACCGACGGCCGGCTGTACTTTGACAACCACGGCAACGAGCTGAAAACCTTCCACACCCTGGATGGGCACGGTATCAAAATGCTGCAGAAATCAGGGGTGGCAGTGGCCATCATTACCGGTCGCCGCAGCGCTCTGGTGGAAAAACGTGCGCACGACCTCGGCATCACCCGCCTGATCCAGGGCCGGGAAGACAAGTACAGCGCCTTTCTGGAACTTTTCGCCAACGAGCCCTATGACCTGGCCCAGATTGCCTACATCGGTGACGACTATCCTGACCTGCAGCTGATGACCCGGGTGGGCTGCCCGATTGCAGTCCCCAGCGCCGCGACACCGGTAAAACAGCGCGCACTTTTCGTGACCGAGCGCGAGGGCGGCCTTGGCGCCGTACGCGAAGTCTGCGACCGCATCATGCAGGCGCAGGGGACCTTTGACGCCGCGCTGGCGCCCTATCTCGCCAGCCATCACTGAACAGAAGTCTAAACGGACGGCCAAAATAGCCGCCGATAGCGAGGAAACGGATACAGCATGCGCACCTGGTTACCACTTGTCATCGTGGTCGCACTCATCTCCCTGGGACTGTGGTTTACCGAGAGCCCACCCAAGCAACTGCTGGGCAAGCAGCCAACACAGCAGGAGCACAACAGGGCAGCGGATCTCATCATCCGCGATGCCCGCACGCGCCACTACAGCGCCGAGGGCTCCCTCGCCTACGAAGTGGACGCCGAGCGCGTCACTTTCTTCCAGTTCGCACGCCGGGACCGCGCAGACCTCACCGAACCCCGCATGGTGTTCTACCAGGGTGAGGACACCACATGGCGCACCGAATCCCGCACCGGGATCGCCTTTGACAACGGTCAGAAAGTGGTGCTGCAGGGCAAGGTTTCCATCCGCGAACTGCCACAACCCGGCATAAGCCTGTCCACCCAGAGAATTACCATCAAACCCCGCGAAGAATTCGCTGAAACCGACAAAGTTGTTACCATTACCGACGGCCCCAACCGCACCACCGGCAAGGGCCTGCGCGCCGATCTAAAGCAGGACAAGGTAGAAATTCTGTCAAATGTGGAAAGCAGCTATGAACCCCGTTGATTTACGCCGCGCGCCCCTGTCGGCGACTGCTCGCATCCTGCGCGCCGCGGTGGCCGCGACCTTTTTGCTGGCAAGCCAGGCCCACGCCCTGCCCAACGATCGTGAACAGCCGGTGAAGGTATCCGCCGATAAACTGGAGGCCAACCGCAGCCAGAATCTTTCCGTATACAGCGGTAACGTGGTCATCAGTCAGGGCTCACTGCAGATCCGCGCCGATCGAGTGGAAGTGCACGGCAATACCAAGGGGGAGATCAACAAGGTGATCGCCACCGGCTCCCCGGCCCACTTCCAGCAGCAGGTCGAAGAGAGCACCAACCCGGTCAAGGCCCGCGCGAAACGCATCGAGTTTCTGGTGAGTAGCGACGCCCTGCAACTCAGCGGCGAAGCGTTCGTGGACCGCGACGGCAACACACTGTCGGCAGAGCGCATCAACTACGACCTCAAAAGCGAGCAGATGCAAGCCCAGGGTCAGTCGGAAAAGAAACGGGTGGAAATGATCTGGAAGCCCGAATCCAAAACCGAGCCCACCCCCGCGGAAGACGGCCAGTAATCTACGCGCCCCATACAAACCGAACAGTCAAAAGAGGCGGCAAAACAGCCGCGCAGTTACCGGAATTCACTATGCCGACGCTCAAAGCGCTACATCTCGCCAAGCAGTATAAAAAGCGCAAAGTTGTTCAAGATGTATCCGTGAGCGTCTCCAGCGGCCAGGTTGTCGGCCTGCTCGGCCCCAACGGCGCCGGCAAAACCACCTGTTTTTACATGATTGCCGGCCTGGTACAGGCCGACGCCGGTCAGGTGATGATTGACGAGGAAGATATTACCGGTCTGTCCATGCACGGTCGCGCGCGCAAGGGTATCGGCTACCTGCCCCAGGAAGCATCGGTGTTCCGCCGCCTGTCGGTGGAGGACAACATCCTCGCTATTCTCGAGATCCGCAAAGACCTCGACCGCAACCAGCGCCTGGAGCAACTGGAATCACTCCTCGAGGAATTCCACATCACCCACATTCGCGAGAGCCTCGGCATGGCGCTGTCCGGCGGCGAGCGACGTCGGGTAGAGATCGCCCGCGCGCTGGCCACCAATCCGGCGTTTGTATTGCTGGATGAACCGTTTGCCGGGGTGGATCCCATCTCCGTGAACGACATCAAGCAGATCATCCGCCACCTGCGAGACCGCGGTATTGGCGTGCTCATTACCGACCACAATGTGCGTGAAACCCTGGATATCTGTGAGACCGCGTACATCGTCAGCGAGGGCCACATCATCGCCTCCGGCGACCCCAAAGACGTAGCCGAGAACAAACAGGTGAAAGACGTCTATCTGGGACACGAGTTCACCATCTGACCCTATATGGGTGAAATCATCAGCATTTCACCCTTCAATTACCGATTCCTGTCACAATTCTGACCGCGACAATCGCGACGGATATTTTTTTCGGCACGCTTATTGCTTATTCCTGCGCCCCTTGCCACTTGTGTTCCGAATTACCCCGGGGTAGTCTGCAGGCGATGAGCAATCTGCCGCCGACACAAGCATCAAATGTGTCGCAGCGGTGCAACGCCAGAATTTTATGCCGACACTCCCCCTATGAAGCAGTCACTCCAGTTAAAACTCGGCACTTCGCTGACGATGACGCCACAACTGCAACAGGCCATCCGCCTGCTGCAATTGTCGACGCTGGAGCTGCAACAGGAGATTCAGTCTGCCCTCGACAGTAACCCGCTGCTGGAATCGGACTTTGACGAGCACGCCGGCGAACATCTGCAGGAACAGAACACCCCCGCCACCATTGAGCGCCAGACTCTGGACAGTGCCGACAGCGGCCGCGAAGGCCTCGGCGGCGAGGGCGAGAGCGAGTCCACCGCCGATGGCGACTGGAACAGCGACATCCCCGAAGACCTGCCGGTAGACACCCGCTGGGACGATATTTACACCAACAGCAGTCACTCTGGTGGCGACGGCGAAGAGTACGCGCTGGAACAGCGCAACGCCGCCGCGGAGAGCCTGCAGGACCACCTGCTGTGGCAGCTGAATCTCACTCCACTGACGGCAGAAGACAAGTTGATCGGCGAGGCGCTGATCGACGCAATCGCCCCCAATGGTTTTCTCGATACCGATCTGGAGGATCTGGCGGAATCGTTTGCGATCGAAGTGGCAGAAATACTGGCGGTACTGAAAACCATCCAGCAGTTTGAGCCGGTGGGCTGCGGCGCCCGCGATCTGCGCGAGAGCCTGCTGCTACAGCTGCGCCAGCTGCCGGAGAGCACCCCCTGGCTGGCACAGGCCTTGACCGTGGTCGGCCAGCACCTGGACCTGCTGGGCAAACGCGACTTTCGCCAGCTGAGTCGCCGTACCCGACTGAGCGAGGCACAGCTCGGCGAGGTAATGCGCCTGATCCAGACCCTCACCCCCTACCCCGGCGAGGCCTTTGGCGGCGAGGAGCCCCAGTATGTGGTGCCGGACGTAATCGTCAGCCGCCGCGAGCAGCGCTGGGTAGTGGAACTGAACCCGGAAACCACGCCCAAGCTGCGCATCAACGATGCCTACGCCGCGCTTATCCGCCGCGCGGACAACTCCACTGAGAACAATTATCTGCGCGACAACCTGCAGGAGGCCCGCTGGTTTCTGAAAAGCTTGCAGAGCCGCCACGAGACGCTGCTCAAGGTGGCGAGCTGCATCGTCGAAAAACAGCAGGGTTTCTTCGAGCTGGGACCGGAGGCGATGAAGCCGATGGTACTGGCCAATATTGCCGAGACCATTGGCATGCACGAATCCACCATCTCCCGGGTGACCACGCAAAAGTACATGCTCACTCCCCGCGGCGTATTCGAACTCAAGTACTTTTTCTCCAGCCATGTGAGCACAGACTCCGGTGAGGACGCCTCCTCCACGGCCATCCGCGCGCTGATTCGCAAGCTGGTGGACGCAGAGCAACCGCGCAAGCCGCTGTCGGACAACAAGATCACCCAGGAGCTGGACAAACAGGGCATTCAGGTCGCGCGCCGCACCGTCGCCAAGTACCGCGAGTCCATGGGCATTCCCTCTTCCAGCGAGCGCAAGCGACTGGTGTAAATAGACCGAAGCGGATCAGCCGGTCACACTCCCTCTGTGCAAGCGCCGTTTTCGATCAATTTCTGCCCGACCAATGCCCAGGAATCGAGTGTATCCTTCCATTCTGGTGAACTTCCTAGTAGGGTTGCCGCCCTGTGCGGGGGGCAGCCAAATTGTGTTGTACCCGATGAGGAGAAATCCATGCAGATCAACATCAGTGGCCACCATGTAGACGTAACCCCGGCCATTCGCGATTACTGCCTGACCAAGCTGGACAAGCTCTCCCGCCACCACGACCTGATCACCAATACCCAGGTCATCCTTTCCGTCGACAAACTGATCCAGAAAGCGGAAGCGCGGGTTCACGTTAACGGCAAGGACGTATTTGCGGATTCAGAATCGGAAGATATGTACGCGGCGATCGACTCGCTCGCTGACAAACTCGACCGGCAGCTGCTGAAACACAAAGAGAAATTACGCAGTCACCGCTAGACGTTGCCCCAGGGAAACGGCTGGCCTGCACTGTCAGATCACCAGTAAGTTATGACATTGGAAGCATTACTCTCTCCCCGCCTGAGCCTGTGCCACCTGGCGGGGAGCAGCAAGAAAAAGCTGTTACTCAATATCGCGCAGGCGATCTCAGAACAATACCCCGATCTGGATTCTGATACCGTCTTCAACCAGCTGGTGGCACGGGAGCGCCTGGGCTCAACCGGTATCGGTGAAGGTGTCGCTATCCCCCACTGTCGCCTGCCCGGCTGCGAGCGTCCCATCGGGGTGCTCTGCACCACGTCGCCAGCGGTAGATTTTGATGCCATCGACCGCCAACCGGTGGATCTGCTGTTTGCCCTGTTGGTCCCGGAAGACGCGGACCAGGAACACCTGGATACCCTCGCGGAAATCGCTGCCCTGTTCAGCGACAGCCGCGTGCGCGAAAAACTGCGCGAAGCCACCACCAGTGATGAGCTCTACGCACTGGCCATCAACAGTGCGGCGGCGGCATAATAGCCACCGCATTTGTCCGGCGCCCGGTGCACAACCGTATGGCTGCCAGATGACCGGCTCCGGCAGCCTCCCACCACAGGTCTGCCGCCCGGCCAACCCGAATCAGCAAGGAGCGCTTGTTCTATGCGACTGGTGATCATCAGCGGCCGCTCTGGCTCAGGAAAAAGTTCCGCCCTCGAGCTGCTCGAAGATGTCGGCTTCAACTGCATCGACAACCTCCCCGCCAGCCTGTTGCCCGAGCTGATCCGCCGGGTTACCGAACACCCCCCCGAAAAAAATACCCATCTCGCGCTCGGTATCGACGCCCGCAACCTGTGGCACGACGTGCGCCAGGCCCCGCGGGTGATCAGCGAACTGCGCGAAAGCGGCGTAGAATGCGACGTCATCTACCTGGATGCCCGCTCGCCGGTGCTGGTGCAACGTTTTAGCGAAACCCGCCGCAAGCACCCCTTGAGCGACAGTCGCACCCATCTGCTGGAAGCTCTCAATCACGAAAAGGAACTGCTCGCACCGCTGGCGGCCATGGCCGACCTGGTGATCGACACCAGCAGCCTCAGCCTGCACCAGCTGCGCGACCAGATTAAAACCCGTGTGGTGGGCAAAGACTCCCCGGGCATGGCAATCCTGTTCCAGTCCTTCGGCTTCAAGCACGGTGTGCCAGTGGACGCAGACCTGGTGTTTGACCTGCGCTGCCTGCCAAACCCGTATTGGGTGACGGAGCTGCGCAACAAGACCGGGCTAGATCCGGAAGTGGTGGAGTTCCTGCGCGCCCATAGCGAGACCGAGGAAATGCAGCGGGATATAACAGCGTTTCTCGAGCGCTGGCTGCCCTCTTACCAGCAGAGCAATCGCAGTTACACTTGCGTCGCCATCGGCTGCACCGGGGGCCGCCACCGCTCCGTGTACATGGTGGAGCAGCTGGCGAAATACTTTTCGAGAGAATTCCAGAACATCCAGATTCGCCACCGCGAGCAGCAGAAATAAACCAGCCCCATACTCAGGGCGACCGCCACCACAGCGCAAAACCAGAGCAATCGCACCAGAACAGTCATATGCAGAAAACCCGTATCACCATCATCAACAAACTCGGGCTCCACGCCCGCGCCGCCAGCAAATTCGCGCAGACCAGTGCGCGCTTCTCCTCGGAAGTAAAAGTGCACTGCCAGGGCAAAGCGGTAGACGGCAAGAGTGTGATGGCACTGATGCTGCTGGCGGCGGGCAAAGGGGTTGAGCTGGAACTGGAAATCTGCGGCCGCGACGAAGATGCAGCCCACGAAGCCATCTGTGCACTGATCAACGATCGCTTTGGCGAGGGCGAATAACGCCCTGATCTCATTTCGTTCCACCGCCGGTATAATGCCGGCACTCGCTGCCCGCCCCTGACCAGGTATCCCTGTGCCCAATCCCGTCTCCGCCGACATCAACTTCCGCGCCCAGAGCCAGCTCGGTGAGCTGTATGCTGCGCTGGACAGTGGCACCGGGCGCGAAGTGCAGCGAATGCTGCAGTCCCTCTCCCCCCAGAGTATTGCCCAGCTGCTGGAAAGCTCGCCGCCGCGTATTCGTCAGGTACTGTGGAATCTGATCGACCGTGAGGTCGAGGGCGAAGTGCTGCAGGAGCTGACCGACGACGTCAAAGCCCAGATCCTCTCCACCATGGACACCGAAGAAATGGTGGCCATCATGGAGGGGCTGAACGCGGACGACGTCGCCGACATTCTCCAGCAGCTGCCCGACCGATTGATGGCAGAAGTGCTCTCCGCGATGAGCGAAAGCGATCGCCAGCGAGTGGAGAGTGTACTCGCCTACGGCGAGGAAACCGCCGGCGGTTTGATGGACACGGACATCGTTTCCGTGCGCCCGCACCTGACCCTGGATGTGGTGCTGCGCTACCTGCGCCGCCACGAAAAGCTGCCAAAATCCACCGACAACCTGTTCGTGGTCAGCCGCCAGGACAAGTTTATTGGCCTGCTGCCCTTGACCCGGCTGCTCACCTCGGACCCTTCGGTCACCGTGCGCGAGATTATGCACACCGACGTGGAGCCGATCCCGGCGGAGATGCCGGACCACGAGGTGGCGCAGCTGTTCGCCAAGTACGACTGGATTACCGCACCGGTGGTGGACGCAAGCAACCGGCTGCTGGGTCGTATTACCATCGACGATGTGGTGGACGTGATCCGCGAGGACGCGGACCATTCCCTGATGAGCCTCGCCGGTCTCGACGAGGAGGAAGATACCTTCGCGCCGATCAAGCGCACCGCACCGCGGCGCGCGGTGTGGCTCGGGATCAACCTGCTCACCGCACTGCTGGCCTCGTGGGTGATCAACCTGTTCCAGGGCACCATCGACAAGGTGGTGGCGCTGGCGGTGCTGATGCCCATTGTCGCCAGCATGGGCGGCGTGGCCGGCAGCCAGACACTGACGGTGGTGATCCGCGGCATGGCACTGGGGCAGATAGGTCGCAGCAACCTGCGCTGGCTGCTGTCCCGAGAACTCGCCTCCGGCGCACTGAACGGGATTCTATGGTCCGCAGTCATGGGGGGCATCGCCGCCCTGTGGTTCGGGGATCTCCGCATTGCGCTGATTATCATTGCCGCCATGGCCATCAACCTGGTTACCGCCGCCCTCGCGGGTACCATTCTGCCCGTAGCCCTGCGGGCCATGCGTATAGACCCCGCCCTGGCCGGCGGCGTCGCCCTGACCACGGTAACCGACGTGGTCGGGTTTATGTCCTTTCTCGGCCTCGCGACCTGGTATTTCGCCTGATCGCCACCGGCAAACCACTCATTTCAGAGACATTACATGCACAATACCGACGATTTCGAAGAATTTGATGGCGATCTGCCCAAGAGCAAGACGCAGCTGAAGAATGAAATGCAGCAGTTGCAGGATCTCGGCAAGCAGCTGACGGAGCTCACCGCGTCCAAGCTGGCCGAAGTGCCGATGGACCCAGAGCTCGAGGAAGCCATCGCCACCTTCCACCGCATCAAGTCCCGCGAGGCCAAGCGCCGCCAGATGCAATTCATCGGCAAACTGATGCGCGATGCGGATGTGGAGGCAATCGAGGCGGTGTTGAACAGCCACAAGGAGCGGGACCTGCAGCGTCTGCGTTTCGATCGTTTGGCGGAAGACTGGCGGGATCGCTTGCTGGACCAGGGCAACGATGCCCTGAGTATGTTTTTCAACGAGCACCCAAGCGCAGACCACCAGCAGCTGCGCAACCTGTTGCGCGAAGCCGGTAAGGAACGAGCCAACAACAAGCCACCGACCAACCAGCGCAAACTGTTTCGCTATCTGCGGGACTTTTTTGTACAGGAAAGCTGATTGCTGTTTTTGCTAACCCCGCTCGCGAACACCTCCGCCAGCTCTGCAACCACGATATCGATCACTGCCGGGTTCTGCGGCACCCAGCGGTGCAGGCTTACAGGCACCTGGTATGTCTTACCCAAGGGCAGACGGGAGCTGGACTGGGGCAGGATGGTGGCATCGTAAGGCGTCCAGATTGAAACCGGCGCGGCGTCTTCCAGCATTGCCGCGTCCCGGTTCAGATTGTCCAGAAACTCACTGCCGATACGCAGCTGCCGCCCGCCTTTATAGGGCAGCAGATGCGCCCACAAGCTGCCGAAATGCGGGCTGGAGAGGGCAATAAATTTGTGCACATTTGCAGCGCCTCCCAGTCGCTGCAAATAGTAGCGCGCCACAATACCGCCCATACTGAATCCCACCAAAGCACAGGTCTCGCCCTCGCTGGTAACCTCATCCACCAGCTCGCGCAACTGCAGGGCCATCGGCTCCATCCCGTACCAACCGCTATTGGCCCTCAGCTTGATCGTGTGTGCACTGAACCCCGCGTGTCCCAGGGCTCTCTGCATTCTGAGCATCGACTTGCCCCGGTCGAAAATCCCGGGAATCAGTATGGCGACCCGGCCTTTTGGCATATTCGCATCATCCGCACATCGGGCATTTAACTTTCGGCTACTCCCTAAGCTTAGAGAGTCACCGCGACTTGCGGAAAACAAATCGGGCCCGGGGATGTAATCCGCGGGCCCGAAAAATCCAGGTCCAATAACCTGATTCCAAGTGCGCCGGTGGCGTTATCAGCTAGTACAAGCCTCGACTTCCGGCACGAGCTTTTCCACCCGGGCTTTCTCCACCGGTTTCGGCAGCGGTTTGATCAGCACCAGCAACAGCGGCAACAGGGTCAGGGAACCCAGCAGCGCGGCGGACATGGCGAGCGCGGTCAGCAGGCCGAAATAGATCGACGGCACAAACTTGGACAGGGCCAGAATCGAGAAGCCGGCGATGATGGTGATCGCGGTGTAGAACATGGCGCGGCCGATGGTGGCGTGACTGCGGTGCATGGTCGCCACGTAATCACCGTCCTTTTCAAACTCCTCGCGGAAGCGATACAGATAGTGAATCGCGTGATCCACACCGATACCCACGGTAATCGCCGCAATGGTGATGGTCATCATGTCCAGCGGAACATTCGCCAGCCCCATACCGCCCAACACCACACAGGCCGCCAGCATGTTCGGGATCAACGCAATGATCGACAGCCACAGGGAGCGGAACAGCACCAAGAACATCAGCAGAATGCCCGCAAATACCGCACCCAGGGTCAGGATCTGCGACTTGAACAGACTCTGCAGCATGTTGTTATACAGCACCAGCATCCCGGTCTGGCGCACATTCTCCGGCGCCATTCCCAGTTCGTTCTCCGCGAAGTTGTAGATACGCTGGATCAACTCTTCACGGCGCAGATTCGGGTCGGTCTCCATCACCCGCATGCTGATACGTGCCTGCTGATCTTTCGGCGACCAGTAGGGGTGCACCAATACCTGATTGATTTCCTCCGGCAGGCTCTGGCGGGCTACCGCCAGTTCAAAATCGTTGAGGCCACCATCGTTCAGGTCCTTCGCCACCTTGTACAGGGTGGCAAGGGACTGCACCTTGCCGATTTCCGGCTGGGCTTCGAGGAAATCGTGAAACTTCTCAATCTGGTTCAGGCCGGCCACAGTGAACCAGTAGGCTTCCGGAGCTTCGCTGGCGGATGCACCGGTTGCGAAAGGATCGTCAGCAGCAAACGGATCTTCTTCGGCATAGTCCTCACCTGAGGTCATCTCATCGCCAATTTCCGCTCCCGCAAATTCTTCCGCGGACGAATCCATCTCCTCATCAGCACCGAAATCGGCGCCAAAGGGATCGTCCTCGCCTTCAAATTCCGGCGCCGCCTGCTGGGGCTTGTTCAGCACCACATCGAGACTGATGGTACCGCCGAGGCGCTGGTCGATGACCAGCATGCCCTGATGGATCTCGGTGGAATCGTCGAAGTAATCGATAAAGCGGTTTTCCACTTTCAGGCGGGTGATGCCCACCACACTGATCACCGCCGCAACCGCAGCGACCCCCAGCACAATGCCCTTGTGGTTTTCGGTAAAGCGCGAAAACACCTGGGTGAACGCGTGGGAGTTGTCTTCGCCCTGACCGCCGTCACGCTTTTTCAGCAGCATCAAGCTGGCGGGCAGGATCAGGAACGACAGTACCAGCGCGAGGGTCACACCGATGGTCATCATCCAGCCAAAGTCGATCACCGGGCGAATGCCGCTGACCACCAGGGAGATGAACGCCACCATGGTGGTGAGACCGGTGTAGAGACAGGGCTTGGCCATAAAGGCCACGGTGGCCGAGGCCAGCTGGAAGCGATCCCATTCCGGGTGCTCGGCAAAATACTCCCGGTAACGCACCGCCAGGTGAATGGTAATGGCCAGGGTAATGATCAGCAGCAGCGCCACGAAGTTGGCGGAGATCACGGTCATGCGCCAGTCGAGCCAGGACAGCAGCCCCAGCATCATCACCGCGGTAGTGACACAGGTGACAAGCGGCAGCAGCACCCAGCGGGGCTGACGGAAGATCAGCAACAGGGTCACCACGATAAATGCCAGAATGCCCGCACCGAACACCGCCAGGTCGCTCTGGATAAACGCGATCATATCCGAGGTGATCATGGTGAGACCGCCGAGGAACAGTTCGGCGTTGCCGTCGTAATGGGAGAGGATTTCCCGCACTTCCTTCACGCGCTCGCGCGCCTTGGTTTCCTCGGCGGTGCGGTGCTGCAGGTATTCGGCAGTTACGGCTTCGAGACGCTGGGTCTGCGCCGCGTCGAGGCCCTCGCTGTTGCGCAGGCGACGCAGGGCATCGCGCTCGCGCACCAGATCCAATCCTTCCTTATCCAGCTCAAGGTTGAGCATCATGGCGGTGGTCTCGCCATCGGGGCTCAGGATCAGGTCTTTGTAGATCGGGCTTTCGAGAAATTCGCGGCGCACCAGGTCCCTTTCCACACCGGGGGAGGACAGGGTGCGAACACCGTCGGCCACTTCGCTGATGGATTGTTTCGGGCTGTACAGCAGCGGTACATTTAGCACCGACTGCACGCCGGAAACACCGTCCACCATCGCCAGCTCGTCCTGCAGACGGCGCATGGTGGCCAGGGATTCGTCGCTGAACAGGTCGCCATTTTTATAGCGGTAGGTGACCACCAGAAAATCGCCGGAGTTGTAGCGCTCGGAAATCTCGCGGAAGAAATCCAGCGAATCGTCGGCTTCCAGGGTCAGGGAGTCCGCAGAGGCATCCAGTTTGAACCGCGGCAGGCCCGCGGCGGCGGCGACGGTGAGCAGAGCCACCAGCGCCAGCACGGTTTTCGGATTTCCGAGAACCAGTTTTTCGTACCAGGTCTTCAAGCCCAACAGCATAATCAGTTCGCTTTTTCTAATACAAAAGGTGCACCAAGGGGTGCGGAATATTGCGTAAAATCCGCGATCACTTGTCCACGTGACCGAGATCGCGTTCAGGGAAAAGTACGTCCCGCACTTTCTGTTTCAGTTCTTTCGGCCCGGGAAAGCCGCCATCGCGCTTGCGTTCCCAGATCACCCGGTCGCCAACGCTAATCTCGAATACGCCGCCACTGCCCGGCTTCAGGGCCACCTGTTCCAGGTCATCCGCGAAGGTATACAGCAGCTCCTGTGCCATCCAGGTGGCGCGCAGCATCCAGTTGCACTGCACGCAGTAGTGAATGGTGACGGTGTTTTGCATAACTCCGAATCTCAGCCCTGCCCCCAGGGAGGCAGTAATTTCTGTTCTATATCCAGCTGGCTCAGTATCCGCGCCACCACAAAGTCCACCAGATCTTCCACCGATTGCGGTTTCTGGTAGAACCCGGGGCTCGCCGGCAGGATCACCGCCCCCATACGGGTGAGCTTGAGCATGTTTTCCAGGTGGATTTCCGAATACGGGGCCTCGCGGGGCACCAGAATCAGTTTGCGGCGCTCTTTCAGGGCCACATCCGCCGCCCGCTCGATCAGGTTGTTGGAGGCACCGCAGGCAATGGCCGACAGGGTGCCACCGCTCGCCGGGCATATCACCAGGCTGCTGGAAGCTCCTGTACCGGATGCCACCGGCGAGAACCAGTCGCGCTTGCCGAACAGGGTCAGCTGGCCGACTTCCGCACCGTAAAGCTCGCGCAGGAAAGACTCGGTGTGCTCCTCTGCTTCCGGCAGCGTCACCGCGGTCTCGGTGTTGATCACGATACGCGCGGCATCGGACAGCAACAGCCACACGCGCACCCGCGCCGCCAGCAGGCACTGCAGCAACCGCAGGGCGTACTGGGCGCCGGACGCGCCGGTGATGGCAAGGGTGACGGTTTTGGGGAAAGTCGGCTCGGCCAATGGGGTATCCGTTGCGCCCCCAAAAGCGGGGCTATCTACTGTTTTTTCTGCGGCGCGTATTTGTGCTCGAGAGCACTCAGCAACCGCTGGTGTACACCGCCGAAACCACCGTTGCTCATCACGATAACGTGACTACCGGGGCCGGATAGTTCAAGAACCGATTCTACCGCAGCGTCAATGCTGTGGAGAACCTTCGCCGGCACAGTGGAATGGTGAACCACCTCATCCAGAGACCAGTTCATCCCCTCCGGCTGGTACCACAGCACCAGGTCCGCCCCGGCACAGGCACGCGCCAGCTGCTCGCGGTGGTGGCCCATGCGCATGGTGTTTGAACGGGGTTCAATCAGGGCAATCACCCGATCCGTCCCCACCTTGGCGCGCAAACCGTTCAGAGTGGTCTCAATGGCGGTGGGGTGGTGGGCGAAGTCGTCATAGATGCGGATGCCCTGGATATCGCCCAGGCACTCCATCCGGCGCTTGACCCCCTCAAACGTGGCGAGCGCTTCCGCCACAGTAGCGGGCTCCACGCCCACGTGGCGCGCGGCCGCCATGACCGCGAGACCATTTTTCACGCTGTGCAGGCCGGTCTGCTGCCACTGCACCGTGGCCACCGGTTTGCCCTCCAGCAGCACATCAAAACGACTGCCATCGGCGGCAATATTCACCGCGCACCAGTCCCCCTGGCGCACACCGTCGCCGTGCTCAATATCGAAACGCTGCACCTGGCTCCAGCAGCCCTTGTCCAGCACCTGGGTCACCGCATCTTCCTGCGCCGCTACCACCAGGCCGCCGGCGGGCACCGTACGCACCAGGTGATGGAACTGTTTCTGGATTGCCGCCAGGTCATCGAAGATGTCCGCGTGGTCAAATTCCAGATTGTTGATGATCAGCGTGCGCGGGCGATAGTGGACAAATTTTGAGCGCTTGTCAAAGAAGGCCGTGTCGTATTCATCCGCCTCCACCACAAAGAACGGTGTGCCACCGAGGCGCGCGGATACCTCGAAATTGCGCGGTACACCGCCAATCAGGAAGCCGGGGTCCATACCCGCGTAATCCAGCACCCAGGCCAGCATGCTCGCGGTAGTGGTCTTGCCGTGGGTTCCAGACACCGCCAGTACCCAGCGCCCGCCGAGGAAGTGATCGCACAGCCACTGGGCACCGGAGGTATAGGGCAGACCCTTCTCCAGCACCGCCTCCACCGCGGGGTTTCCCCGCGACAAGGCATTGCCGATGATCACCAGATCCGGCGCCGGTTCCAGCTGCGCGGGGTCGTAACCCTCGGTCAGGGCGATACCGGCGCGTTCCAGCTGAGTGCTCATCGGCGGGTAGACGTTGGCATCGGAGCCGGTGACCTTGTGACCCTCGGCCACAGCGAGCTGGGCCAGGCTGCCCATAAAAGTGCCACAGATGCCTAGAATATGAATATGCATGCCAGTTTGTTCACTCTAATTCGGTGCCGATCCAATGTTGAAGGGGACGCCTGCTGAGACTGCCAATTCACGCAATCATTCCCTAACGCACCGGGTTTTGCCGGTACAACGCGCACCCCGGCGCGCTTTTTGCTTACGTCTTTGGCAGTGACAGGAACTGCCGGCAGCATGGAGAAATTTGACGACGCGCTAGCTTATCACGGCAATTTGCGGCAGTAAGTGTCGAAGTTCCGCAACTCCATGCAATTGCCATTTGAATACATTAGACTTCGCGCCGCGCGAGGCTGCCGCCAGAAGCTGCCCGCCTACAGCACGCACTAGCGTGACCTTAAGACGAGAAACTGCAGCCATAGGATAGTCATGTCGAAGAAGAATGCCTTTTACGCGCAATCCGGCGGAGTAACCGCCGTTATCAACGCCTCCGCCTGCGGGGTTATCGAGACCGCCCGCCAACACGGCGACAAGATCGGTAATATCTACGCCGGCCTGAATGGCATTGTCGGCGCCCTGAGAGAGGAGCTGATCGACGTGGGCCAGGAGAGCGACGACGCCATCGCTGCGCTGCGCTACACCCCCTCCGGCGCATTTGGCTCCTGCCGCTACAAACTGAAAAGCCTCGAGCAGAACCGCGCCGAATACGAGCGCCTGATCGAAGTGTTCAAGGCCCACGATATCGGCTACTTCTTCTATAACGGTGGCGGTGACTCTGCAGACACCTGCCTCAAGATCTCCCAGCTGTCGGAAAAGATGGGTTACCCCATCCAGGCCATCCACATTCCCAAGACCGTGGATAACGACCTGCCGTTTACCGACAACTGCCCGGGGTTCGGCTCCGTGGCCAAGTATGTCGCGGTCTCCACCAAGGAAGCGGCGCTGGACGTGGCCTCCATGTGCGCCACCTCCACCAAGGTGTTCATCCTCGAAGTGATGGGCCGCCACGCAGGCTGGATTGCCGCCGCTGGCGCCCTGGCCCAGGAGCAGGAAGGCGATGCGCCGCACATCATCCTGCTGCCGGAAGTGGCATTCGACAAAGAAAAGTTCCTGGCCAAGGTACAGCAGACCGTCGCTGAAAAGGGCTACTGCGTGATCGTCGCCTCCGAAGGCGCACAGTACGAAGACGGCACCTTCCTCGCCGACGCCGGCAGTGTGGATGCCTTCGGCCACAAGCAACTGGGCGGCGTGGCCCCGACCCTGGCCAAGATGGTGAAGGACGAACTGGGCCTCAAGTACCACTGGGCGCTGGCCGACTACCTGCAACGCGCCGCCCGCCACATCGCCTCCGCCACCGACGTGGAACAGGCCTACGCTGTGGGCAAGGCCGCGGTGGAAGCCGCGGTTGCCGGCAAGAATGCGATCATGCCCACCATCGAGCGCAATGGCACCTGCACCGCCGACTACAGCTGGAGCATCGGCGAGGCACCGCTGTCTGAAGTGGCCAACGTCGAGAAGTTCATGCCCGAGGAATACATTTCCGAAGACGGTTTCGGCATTAGCCCGGCTGGCCGCGCCTATCTCGAACCGCTGATCCTGGGTGAAGACTATCCGCCCTACAAAAACGGTATCCCGCAGTACGCGCGCCTGAAGAAAGTGCTGGTAGCGAAGAAACTGGCGGAAGGTTTCGACGTTTAACGCCGAAACGTCTCCCCAAGAAAAAGCCCCCGTCTTGTACAAGACGGGGGCTTTTTTATTGGTTTACCAATCGGCTAACCGCTAATTAAACATTCAATAGCAGATGCTGCCGTTCCCAGGGTGAAATCTCGCGGTGGAACAGCCGCATCTCCTCGCTTTTCACCGCCGCATAAAGCTGGCAGAAGCCCTCCCCCAGCGCCCGATGAATTTCTTCCGCGTCGTCAAAGATACGCAGCGCCTCATCGAACGTAAGGGGAATGTAGGAGCGCGCTTCCTGCTCTTCGTCCAGTTCCGATTCCGCCGGTGCATCCGGCTCGATGCGGTTCACCATGCCTAGATATCCACAGATCAGGCTCGCGGCAATGGCCAGGTAAGGGTTGGCATCCACACCGATCACGCGGTTTTCCAGGCGGCGGTCCTGGGCGCCGGAATTGGGTACCCGCAGGCCGGTAGCGCGGTTGTCGTAACCCCAGCCGGTATTGGTCGGCGCACTGGAATTCGCCTCGGATTCAAAACGCCGGTAGGAATTCACATTCGGTGCGATGAACGGCATCACTTCGCGCAAATGTTTTTGGGTACCGCCGATAAAGTAGCGGAACAGGTCGGTGGCATTGCCGTCGTCATCGGAAAAAATATTTTTGCCGCTTTGCATATCCACCACACTCTGGTGCACATGCATGGCGCTGCCGGGCTGGTCGCGCATGGGTTTTGCCATAAAGGTGGCGAACATATTGTTTTTGAGCGCCGCCTCTTTGATGATGCGCTTGAAATAAAATACCTGGTCCGCGAGCCACAATGGATCTCCGTGGGTCAGGTTGAATTCCACCTGCCCAGCGCCATCTTCCTGGATCACCGAGTCGATATGCAGGCCCGCCGCCTCGGCGTATTCGTAAATGGTGTCGATCACCGGGCCGTATTCGTCGATGGCGGTCATCGAATAGGACTGCAGCGAGGTACCGGAGCGGCCACTGCGTCCCACCGGCGGCTCGATCGGCTCGTTGGGGTCGATATTCGGCTTGGTCAGATAGAATTCCAGCTCCGGTGCCACTATCGGCTGCCAGCCTTTTTCCGCATACATGGCGATCACGCGCTTCAGCACATTGCGCGGCGCACAGGCGATGGGATTGCCGTTGAGATCCTGCAGGTCGTGAATAATCTGCAGCGCCGGCTGCTTCGCCCACGGCACCGCCATCGCCGTGGACATATCCGGCACCAGCGCCATATCACTCTCGGCCCACTGGTTTTCGATATCCATTTCCACGTCCTGACCGGTAATGGTCTGGTAAAAAATGGAGATGGGCAGGAATACCGGACTATCGGGGGAAAACTTGCTGAGCGGCATGGCCTTGCCGCGGGACATGCCGTTCAGGTCGGGAACAATACATTCCACTTCGTCCAGTCGGCGGCCGTTCAGGTAGGCGTGAAAGGCGGCCGGCAGCGCGTCAAACCAGGAATGATTGCAGGACTGACTCATGAAGACTCCGCGATGTGGGTGATTGATCCCGCATTGTAACGGAAATCGCTCTGCTCGCTGCCAGCCCACAAAACAAACCGGTGTTGTTAATTCACAAAGTTTGCATTCGCCTCATCTCTACTCGCCTTCCCGCTCGATATCGCAACAGTGGCTTGCCGGTGGTTCGTCGGCACTGCTGAGGATCGACTCGGTAACAGAATTGGGACGAAAAGTAGTACAGCCCTTGAGTCCCAGTGTGAAGGCTTGGCGATAGAGGGATTCAAACTCTGCGAACGGGTAATCCACCGGTACATTCACGGTTTTGGAGATGGCGTTGTCGACATAGGGCTGCAGCGCCGCCTGCATGCGCAGGTGTGCCAGTGGTGAAAGCTGGCGCGCGGAAACGAATTCCCCCGGTAAGCGTTCGGGGTCACCACCGCGTTCGCACCAGAGTTTCCACACCGGGTCATCGATGTCGAACTCGCGGTAGCTGCCCTGCCCGGTGAGCACCCGGCGCCGGTGATGGAAATCGAATACAGGTTCGATACCACTGGAAACCCCGTTCGCCAATAGACTGATGGTGCCAGTGGGCGCAATCGCGATCAGGTGGCTGTTGCGAAGGCCCTTGTCGGCAATACCCTTGCGCAGTTTTTCCGGCAGCGCACACGCATCGGCACCGGCGAGGTACTTGTCGCGCTCAAAAAATGGAAATGGCCCCTTTTCCACCGCCAGCGCAATCGACGCGCGCCAGGCACTGTCGCGCACGGTTTCCATTACCCGCACGGCGAGTGCACGGCCCTCTTCGCTGTCGTAGTGCAGCCCCAGTGCAATCAACGCATCCGCCAAACCGGTGATGCCAATACCGATACGGCGACTGCCGTGCGCCTGTTTTTTCTGCGATGGCAACGGGTAATGGGACAGGTCGATGACATTGTCCAGCATCCGCACCCCCACCGCTGCGCACTCATCAATCCCCGACCAGTCCAGATCTGCACGTGCCGAAAACGGAGCCTGCACAAAACGCATCAGGTTTACCGAACCCAGATTGCAGGCGCCGTAGGGTGGCAGTGGAATCTCGCCACAGGGATTGGTCGCGCAGATCTGCTCGCGATAGTAGAGATTGTTGCGGGTATTGATACGGTCGATGAACAGCACACCCGGCTCCGCACAATCGTATGTGGCGCGCATGATTTTCTGCCACAGATCGCGCGCGCGAATACGCTTCAGTACCCGGCACGGCAAAGGCTTGCTGCCACCGCTCCAGATGCGCGATATTTGCTCCTGCCCCTCTCCCTCCAGCATCTGCTCGGGAAACACCAGCGTCCATTCGCGATCGCCATCCACCGCTGCCATGAATTCATCGCTGACCAGCACCGACAGGTTGAAATGACGCAACTCGCGCGGATCGCGTTTGGCTTCCACAAAGCGTTCGATATCCGGGTGGTCGCAGCGCAGCGTGGCCATCATCGCACCGCGCCGGCTGCCGGTGGACAGCAGCGTCGCGCAGGTGGCATCCCAGATGCGCATGAACGAGACCGGCCCCGAGGCAATGGTGCCGGTGTGGTGGGCGCGACTGCCGGCCGGGCGCAGGGTGGAAAAATCACAGCCGATGCCCCCACCCTGCTGCATGGTCAGTGCCGACTCCTTGAGGCGCTCGAAGATCGCCTCCATGGAATCCTCAATGGTGCCCATCACAAAACAGTTGAACAGGGTTACCCGATGCTCGGTACCGGCACCGGCGAGAATGCGCCCGCCGGGTAAAAAGCGGAAGTCCTCCAGATTGCGGAAAAAGCGCAGTGCCCAGTGCCCGCGCTGTCGATCGACTTTCGTCAGCGCCCGCGCCAGACGACGCCAGGTATCTTCCAGGGTGGAATCGCACACCTGATCGCCGTTGCGGTAGCGATACTTGGTGTCCCAGATAAAGCGGGAAATCTCAGCGTCGAAGTACTCCACGTTACACGCTCAACTGCGTGGCCGGACCGCCGCTGTGCAGCCGGCGGATCGCCTCCGCCAGCAGCGGCGCACAATCCACCACCTGCAGCCGCGCACCCGCCGGTTGCGGCAGCGAATTGGTGACCGCCAGTGCCTCCAGTGGCAGTTGTGCCAGATCGACCAGGGCATTGCCGCAGAACTGCCCGTGGCTCGCCAGCGCGAATATCCGCGCAGCGCCGCCCCGCTGCACCGCTTGCGTAGCCCGCGTTATGGTGCCGCCACCGGCAATCAGGTCGTCCACAATCACTACGCTGGCGCCACGCACATCGCCCACCAGCACACCGCCGGACAACTCGCCTGCGCTGCGGTATTTCTCCACAAACGCCCGCCCCACTGCACAACCCAGGCGTTCGCCAAGGGCCTGGCGAAAGGCCTCTGCGCGCTTGACGCCGCCAACATCCGGCGACGCCACCACCAGCGGATTGCCATCCCCCTGCAGCCGCTCGACAACAAAGTCCACAAACAGCGGTTGCGCCGGCAGGTGCAGGGTGCGGATGCGAAAGGCGTTCTCAAACGCCGCCAGGTTGTGCACATCCAGGGTCACCACACAGTCGGTGCCCAGTGACTCGAACAGGGATGCCAGATAGCGACTGGAGAGCGGGTCGTGCAGCTTGGTGCGCCGGTCCTTGCGCGCATAACACAGGTAGGGAATCACCGCGGTCACGCGGGCGGCGCCGGCATCCTTAAGGGCACCGACCAAAAACAGCAGCCGCACCAGTTTGTCATCGACGCTGCTGGCGGGATCGGTGAAGAGGGACTGCACCAGATAGACATCGGCACCCTCCACGTCGTCCAGCGGACGCAGCTTGTGCTCGCCATCGACGAAATCCCGCTCCTCGTGCGCGGCCAGCGGTACACCAAGAGCGGTGGCGACGCGCCGCGCGAAATCCGCACCGGTATCGAGGCTGAACAGTTTCAGCGGGCGCATGGGTCAGTCATCCCGCAGGGTTTGCTGAAACCAGTCGATGGCGAGCGCAACCACCGATTCCAGGGTACCCGGCTCCTCGAACAGGTGGGTGGCCCCCGGCACGATCCGCAGTTCGGGACCACAGCGCATATTCGCCGCCGCCGCGCGGTTGAGCTCGATTACCTGGTAATCCTCGCCGCCGACAATCATCAGCGTGGCCGCCTCGACCCGCGGCAGTGCGTCACCCGCCAGGTCCGGGCGCCCGCCCCGCGACACCACCGCGTCTACGCACTCTGGCCGCGCGGCCGCCGCCATCAGTGCCGCGGCCGCCCCGGTGCTGGAGCCAAACAGCCCCAGGTGCAGGCGCTGGGTATCCGGCTGCGCCTTCACCCAGTCCAGCGCATCCACCAGGCGCCGCGCCAACAGGTCGATATCGAAGCGGTATTCCCGGGTGAACTCGTCGATACGGTGTTCATCTGCAGTCAATAGATCGAACAGCAGTGTACCGATACCAGCCGCATTTAATTCCCCTGCGACCATGGTGTTGCGCGGACTGAAACGACTGCTGCCACTGCCGTGCGCGAACAGCACCAGCGACTGGCCGCCCGCCGGCAGCGCCAGAAAGCCCTCAAGTGGCCCGGCACCGGTTTCAATCTGCACCTCGCGACGGGTAACCGCTTCATTCATGGCTGTTCACCCCGCAGGTCGTCCGCTTCCCGCATCATCGCGATGACCTGCTCATCGCTGAGCTGGGTGAAGTCCCGGTACCAGGCGCCGATAGCCCAGAACGACATCGGCTTGAGCGGGCAGACAAAGCGATCCGCCAGGGGGGCAAAGCGCTCGATGGTCGCGGGCGGCGCCACCGGTACCGCGATCACCAGTTCCGACGGTCGCTGCTCGCGCACGGCGCGCGCGGCCACCGCCATGGTGGCACCGGTGGCAATACCGTCGTCCACCAGAATGACGCAGCGGTTTGCGAGCTGCGGCCAGGGCCGGTCACCGCGGTAGCGCCGGGCGCGGCGCTCCAGCTCCGCCTCCTCGGCGCGGGTCTCCCGCTCCAGGTCATACTCGCTGATACCACAATTGAGGATGACGTCCTCATTCAGCACCCGCGCGCCACTGGCAATCGCCCCCATGGCCAGCTCTTCATGACCGGGCACCCCCAGTTTCCGCACCAGCATCAGGTCCATCGGTGCGTGCAGTCGGCGCGCCACCTCGAGCGCCACCGGCACACCACCCCGGGGCAGCGCCAGCACGATGACATCGTCGCGGCCGCGGTAGTCGCTGAGCAGCTCAGCCAGCTGACGTCCCGCCACCACGCGGTTTTGAAACGGCTCCATAACAATCCTGCCCGGTAGAAATTGGCGAACGAGTAATACAACTAGACTAGCAAACAGGACCGAATTGCCGATTCAAACCATGCGCACAGCCGACGCCGAACTTCCCGGTCTGGAGGAGAAGACCCGCTTCCTGCTCTCTGCGGACAGTTACCCGGAGGGGACAGGGTCCGTGTGCCTGATGGAAACCCATATGGCGCGGCTGTTTCTGACCGACAACCTCGTCTACAAGATGAAAAAACCGGTGCGTTTCAACTACCTGGATTTCAGCAGCCTGGACAAGCGCTACGGGGTCTGCAGCGAGGAATTGCGCCTGAACCGGCGGCTTACGGATGGGGTTTACCTGGACGTGGTGCCACTGCGGCTGACGGCCGCCGGCACCCTCTCACTGGGCCAGTCCGGCACACCGGTGGAGTGGCTGGTGAAAATGCGTCGCCTGCGGGAGGAAGACTGCCTGGCGCAACAAATAGACCGCGCCAGCGCGCATTCACTGGCACCACTGTTGCAGCGCTTGCAGGATTTCTATCGAGCTGCGGCACCGCTGCCACTGAGCGCCGTTCAATACCTGGCGCGCTTGCAGCAGCGCATTGAAACCGTACGTTCTGGGCTGCGCACGCCGGCACTGGCTCTGGATGGCGTGGAGATCGACGGGCTCGCCGCCAGGCTGGTCGCTTTCACCCGATCTCACAGCGCCTTGGTCGGCAAGCGCGCCGAGAACGGGCATATCGTCGAGGGGCACGGCGACCTGCGCCCGGAGCACTGTTTTCTTACCGAGCCGCCGCAAATCATCGACTGCCTGGAGTTCAACCGCGATCTGCGCTGCGTGGATCCGCTGGATGAGCTCTGCTACCTGGCACTTGAATGCGAGTTGCTGGGGCGTCCGGACCTGTGTGCATTGATTGTGGGGCGTTACTCCGAAGATGGCGCGCCGGATCCGTCACTGGTGCACTTCTACCAGTGTTACCGCGCCTTTTTGCGCGCGCAGCTGGCGGCGGCACACTTGCTGGACGAGGAGGTGCCGAACCCGGACAAGTGGCGGCACAAAACCCGGATGTATCTCGATGCCGCGGCGCGCTGCCTGCCCGCAAGATGAACCTGCAAAAAATGGAGGCGTGAGCCTTGAAGATCACACTGTTCAGCACGCTGGGTTGCGAGCAAAAGACGTTTGATGCAGTCAATCTCGATCACGGGCATCAGCTCACCTATCGCAGTGATCGGCTGGGTCCCGATAACGTGCATCTCGGTAAAGGCAGTGACGGGGTTTGCGTTACCGTAAATGACCAGGTCGACAGCGACACCATCGCGACACTTAAAGCCAACGGCTGCAAGGTCATCGTTACCCGTTCCATCGGCTACAACCAGATTGATCTCGACGCAGCGGCACAGGCCGGTATCCCGGTGGCGCGGGTACCACACTATTCACCCCACTCGGTTTCGGAGTTTACCGTGGGGCTGATCCTGTCGTTGACGCGAAAAATTCACCGCGCCTTCCTGCGCAGCCGCGAGTTCAATTTCAGTATCGACGGCTTAACCGGCACACAGCTTTCGGACAAAACCGTGGGAATCCTCGGCGCCGGCCAGATCGGGGGTCTGGTGATCAAAGCACTGAGCGGTTTCGGCTGCCGCCTCCTCTACCACGATCTGCAGCGACACCCGGAACTCGACAACCTTGCCACCCATTGCACAATTTCCGAGCTTGCCCGCGAAGCCGATATCCTGGTGCTCAACCTGCCGCTGACACCGGAAACCCACCACATCCTCAACGCGACCACGGTGCCGCAACTTAAACCCGGGGCGCTGATCATCAACACCGGGCGCGGCGGACTGATCGATACCCGCGCGCTGGTCGAAGGGCTGAAATCAGGGCATCTCGGCGGGGCGGCCATCGATGTATACGAGGACGAGGCCAACCTATTCTACAACGACCGCTCCACCGATGTACTGCAGGACGACACCTTCTGCCGCCTGCTCACCTTCCCGAATGTGATCGTCACCTCGCACATGGCGTTTCTCACTGATCACGCACTCTCGGATATCGCAACGACCGCACTGCAGGCGTTTAGCGAATTTGAACAGGGCAAGCCGCTCACCACCCGTATCGAGGTATCAGCGGGCTGATAGAGACCGGCATAGCATTTCAATCGATGTTTTCCGGCAGCCTTTCCAGCCGGCGTGCAGTCACCAGCGCCGTGGCGAGGACGTCGTTCGCTGTATCCGGATCGATGGTGCCGGCAAAGGTGTTTTCCCGCTGTACTGCGAATACGGTGCGCACCGCACCCGCATCTTCGCTGTCGCGGTGATAGTTCAGAATGGGGTCACAGAAATAGGCGTTACAGGTGTCCGAGCGCATGTCCCGCGGCAGGCTGCATCCGGTTGCGGTCTGGTTGATACAGGAACCCTCGATGGTCTCCGCCGCCACACAGGACAGATAGCGGGCGACGATATCGTCTCCACCCAGTTCCGGATTCGCGTCCAGCATTCTGCGCAGAATCAGTGGCGACAGGTAGGCGTGATCCCCACCGGATGAACAGCAGGCACCGCGGCACATGGCGCACAGCTGGTTGCTCACCGCCTGCAGCTCGGGCGTGCGCTGAAAACGGTCGCTATTCCGCTCGAAGTCTTTCTCATAGTGGAGGTTCCGATCTTCGGCAATAGCGGACGTCGAAATGCATTCTTCCGCTGCCGCCAGCATTTCCTGCAGGTGGGTGCGGTAATTGTCGATACGCTGCGGGGGTACCGGCGCAACGTGCGTGCGCCCGGCGGGAATGACCATCAGCTGGACATCACCCTCGGCGAGCGCCGGCCTGTGTTCCAGCACAGTATCCAGGAGCTGCTGGTTTTGCCGTTCCTCCTCCGCCACCCGCGCACTGATTCTTCGCTCGCGATCCTGCTGTATGCTCTTTAGTTCGCGAAACTGTGTCCGCAAAAATTCCAGCTGAGCGCGAAACAGGTTGGCCGGCAGGGAGCGTCTCTGCTCGACAAAGCGATTGCAGTCAAACGATCGACACAGCGGAAATTCCGCAGTTGCCGCCTCTCGCTGCTGCAGTGCCGGAACCGGTTCACCGCAAACGCAGCAAAGCAATTTCACGCTGCCCGGGGCAGTAACATCCACCATACGTAAAACTCCATTTTTACGATCTATGTGTTTTTACTCGCGATACAAACTCCCGGTATCGCCGTTGTTTTTAATCGGCAAGCCACTTGTACATCACCAGTGCATCCACCAGCCCGCGCGCGGGATGATCAAACGCGCGCGGCAGCCGACCGACAATATCAAACCCGAGTTTTTGCCACAGGCGCACTGCGCCTTCGTTGGAGGAAGCCACAAAATTGAACTGCATGGCCTTGTAGCCGAGCGCTTTCGCCTGCTGCTGCGAGTGTTCGCACATCGCCGAAGCGACACCGCGACCGCGGGCGGCGGACGACACCATATAGCCGCAATTGCCCACGTGGGCGCCGGGGCCAGCCTGGTTGGTTTTCAGGTAATAGGTACCGAGAATTTCGCCATCGGCTTCGCATACGAACGTCTCGCGCGGTGCCTCCATCCACAGGCGAAACGCCTGCTCGCGATCGGTGTTGCGATCGTAGGCATAGGTCTCGCCGGCACTCACCACCTCGTGAAAAATCGGCCAGATCGCCGCGAAGTCATCGGCGCTCGCTGGGCGTATTTGCAAGTCGCCATTTTTTGCACTCATCCCTGTTTTTACGCTCATGCCTGTGTCCCGTTTACTCGCGCATTCAATACGTCCGCCACGATCTCGAACGATTTCAGGCGCGCGGCGTGATCGTAAATGGCACCGGTCACGATCAGTTCATCCACCCGGGTACGCGCGACAAAGCGGTCGATCCACTCGGCAACCTGGTCCCCGGTTCCCACCGCGGATTCCACCAGCGCCTGCGCTACCTGCGCGCGCTCCACCGGCGAGGAGATAATCGCGGGGTCGTCTACAGGCGGCTTGAGGCGGCCGGGAGTGCCGCGGCGCAGGGCCACAAACTGCTGTTCGATGGAAGTCATCAGCCTGCGCGCCTCGACCTCGGTGTCCGCGGCAAAGGCATTGATCGCCGCGGCTGCGTAGGGTGCCGCGAGGTATTCGGAGGGCTGGAATTTGCTGCGATACAGGTGCAGCGCCTGATCCAGCATGGCCGGCGCAAAATGCGAGGCAAAGGCAAATGGCAGACCCAGTGCCGCCGCTAGCTGCGCGGAATATAGGCTGGAGCCCAGCAGCCATACCGGCACCTGCAAGCCCACACCCGGCACCGCGCGCACCCGCTGTCCGGGTTTTTCCGGGGCGAAGTAATGTAGCAGCTCCTGCACATCTTCGGCGAAGTGATCCGCCGCGTGCATCGGGTCCCGGCGCAGCGCAGTCATGGTGGCGCCGTCGGTACCCGGTGCACGCCCGAGTCCCAGATCCACGCGATCCGGATACAACGCTGCCAGGGTGCCGAACTGTTCCGCCACAACCAGCGGTGCGTGGTTTGGCAGCATCACACCGCCGGCGGCGATGCGGATCTTGCGGGTACCGGCGGCGATATGCCCCAGGGCCACCGCGGTCGCGGCGCTGGCGACGCCGGTCATATTGTGGTGTTCCGCCATCCAGAAGCGCTTGTAACCGAGATTTTCCGCATGCTGCGCCAGGTCCAGCGAATCCATCAGCGCCTGACGGGCATCGCCGCTTTCGGTTATGAGAGAGAGGTCCAGCAGGGAAAATGCGCGCACGGTGACTCCTTGGGTACACAAATTTCGGACGTCAAAATTGTGCCAATCCTAGCGCAGCGGGCGCGGATTACCTAAGAGCGGGTAAAGACGCGGTAACGGGGAAACGTGAGGAACGTGAGGAACGTGGAACAGGGAGAGTAGAGGGGAAGAGACAAACGCTCCGGGTGAATCCCGGAGCGTTCTGTGCGATCGCAGTCGGACTCAGGAATCCAGTGCCGCGCGCACGAAGTCGGTCAGCGCCTGGTCCTGGCTGTTTTCAAAGAAGCAGGCCTGGAAGCGCTCGCCGCCCACTGCGGTTTTCACCAGCTCCGGATCGATGGCCTTGAGGCCGTCCAGATAGGACTTGGCTGTGGCTTCCTTGATGTGATTCAGGATGCCGGCGTTTGCCACCTGCGACTCGCGACGCTCAGCCGGGTAACCCTGTCCTTTCTCACCGGTAAAAGCCTTCTCGAACATGTAGCGGATGTTCAGCTCCGCGCCCCAGCCGAAGCCCTTGGCGAAGGGAATGGACAGCGCATTGCCGTTGTTGATCTGCGCAAACAGGTAGGCATCCGCCGGGTCGATGCAGTAGCCACAGGCTACGCCCGGGTAGGCGTTCAGGGACATCAGTGCGCCCTGGCCGGTACCACAGCCGCTCACCACGAAGTCCACGGCCTTGGAGTTCAGCAGCAGGCTGCCCATGATGCCCAGGTGGATGTAGGTGAGGCGGTGATCGTTGTCATCGCTCATGCCGGTGTTGTATACGGTGTGGCCCAGCGCGCCGGCCACGTCCTGCAGTTCTTTCAGCACGATGGCGTTTTTGGACGCCTGGCTGAATTCGTTCATCAGTGCGATTTTCATGAATTGGTCCCCCGTTGGCCCGGTACTCAGGGCCGCATATTCGGTGTGGTTAGAAATTGTTCCGGCGATTATAGGTGTTTGGCCAATTATTTAAAGTGGTCAGGCAGGAGTTGAGCACTCCGCCGTTTCCCGCTCCGCCAACGATCTGCTAGTATCGCGCCCGTAAAACCTAAGGGGTGGCTAACGCCTGAGATGCCGCTGGATCCGCGTGATCCCAACGGGCAAACCCTTGAACCTGATCCGGTTAATACCGGCGTAGGAATAGGTACCCAGTGTGGGTTCTCACACTCCCCCCTTTTCACGTCGCGCACCGGGTCTCTTTCCAATCGGATGAAGAGAGAGAGCCATGAAGTCACACCCCAGAGTAAGTACCCTCGCCCGCTGTGTCGGCCTAATCGCCAGTGCCGGCGCCGCCATCGCTGTGGCGGAACCCGCCACACTGGAAGAAGTAACGGTTACCAGCCAGCTGCGCGAGCACTCCCAGCTCGATGCCCCCACCAGCGTGAGCGTGCTGAACAGCGCGGCCATCGAGGCCCGCGGCGCCACCAATCTGGAACAGCTGCTGAATCTGGCGCCGAATGTGAGCTTCGCCAGTGGTGCCTCCCGCGGTCGCTTTGTACAGATCCGCGGTATCGGCGAGCGCAGCCAGTTTATCGACCCGGTGAATCCCTCCGTGGGCCTGATTGTCGACGGCATCGACTTCACCGGCCTGGGCCTCGCTGCCAGCACGCTGGACATGCAACAGGTGGAAATCCTGCGCGGCCCCCAGGGCACTGTGTACGGCGCCAATGCGCTGGCGGGTCTGGTCAGCATGACCAGCAACGCCCCGGCAAACGAAACCTTCGCCAGGGTCGCTGCGGAGGCCGCCCAGTACGGCTCTCACACCCTGTCCGCGGTCACCAGCGGTCCACTGTCGGAGCAACTGGGTTACCGTTTCGCCGTGCAGAACCAGCAATCCGACGGCTATGTGCACAACCGTTTTCTTAACCGCGACGACACCAACAACCTCGACGAAACCGTGGCCCGCGGCAAACTCCGCTATCAGGCGCGCGACGACCTGCAGCTGGATTTCACCCTGTTTTATCTGGATGCGGATAACGGTTACGACGCCTTCACCCTGGACAACTCCCGCAACACCCTGTCCGACCAGCCCGGCTGGGACCGTCAGCAAACGCTTGCGGGCGCGGTGAGCGGCCTGTGGACCGGCAACAGCCTGTTCACCCTCAAGTCCGTCCTGAGTGCCGCCAGTTCCGACACCGAATACGGTTACGACGAGGACTGGACCTATGTCGGCTTCCACCCCTGGGAATACAGTTCCACCGACGACTACCTGCGCGACCGCGACAACCTGAGCACGGACCTGCGTCTGGTTTCCACCGAAGCGAGCAGCCTGTTTGGCGACAGCACCGGCTGGGTCGTCGGCGTTTACCTGCGCAGCGAACAAGAGGCGCTCGCGCGCAATGCAAGCTTCACCAGCCAGTTCGACACCGACAACGCCGCGCTTTACGGCCAGTTGAATACCGCCCTTGGCGATCGCCTGGAACTGATCAGCGGCCTGCGCCTGGAACAGCGCCGCGCGGATTACCAGGACTCACTCGCCGTAGCCGACAGCACCGATGAAAACCTGTGGGGTGGCAATATCACCCTGCAATTTACCGCTGCCAACAACACTCTGGTGTATGGCACCGTGTCCCGCGGCTACAAGGCCGGCGGCGTGAACGGACGTATCATTTCCGCGTCCGCCAGCAACCCCGCCATCGGCAGTGACACCTTCCTGTTCGACACCGAACACATGCTCAACTACGAGCTGGGGATTAAAGGTGAGTGGTTCGAAAATCGCCTGCAGGCACAGCTCGCCGCGTTTTATCAGGACCGCAGCGACGTGCAGGCCAAGCAGTCCATTTTCGATCCGGAAGATTTTTCCTTCGACGACTACCTCACCAACGCCGCCGGCGGCCGCACTACCGGTGTGGAAGCAGAACTGAACTTCCAGGCCAGCGATGCCCTGCGCCTGTTCGCCAGTGTGGGCTGGCTGAATGCGGAGTTTGAGGATTTCGTCAGCAGCGCCCACGTCGATGCGCGCGACGACTATACCGGTGAGGTCACCCCCATCAGCCTGGATGGCCGCGACCTCGCCCACGCGCCCAACTACCAGTTCTTCACCGGCGCAGAGTTCGCGCTGACCCAGAATCTGGTGGCGCGTCTGGAGCTGGAAGGCAAAGACGATTTCTACTTTTCCAACAGTCACAACGAGAAGTCCACCGCTTTTGAGCTGGTCAACGCGCGCCTCACCTATCGCGGCGACAACTGGGATGTGTCCCTGTGGGGCAGAAACCTCACCAACGAGATTTACTACACTCGCGGTTTCTACTTCAGCAACCAGTTCGGCAACAATCCCGCCAACGGCTATGCACCGGAGGCCTATTACCAGCTGGGTGAACCCCGGGTTGCCGGGGTATCTGGTAGCTATACCTTTTAACGCGGTACTTTTTTTACCAGGGTTTAACCAGAGGTTTTGATATGAAGCTCTCCGTAGAGATCAGCATGTACCCACTGAAGAACGAGTACATTCCGGCGATCAAGGACTTTATCCAGCGCCTGAATCGGCACCCGGGTTTGCAGGTCATCACCAACACCATGAGTACCCAGGTATTCGGTGACTATGACGAGGTGATGGACACACTGAGAGCGGAGATGCGCACAAGCCACGAACAGTTCGGGCGCGCGATATTCGTGTGCAAATTTATCGACGGCGACCCGAGCCCTGCCGCCGATGTTTAGTCCGGAAATCCGCGAAGCTCTTGCAAGTGCCTACGCGGCCATGACCCTGTGGGAAGTGGCCGCGGTGGTGCTGGCGCTCGCCTACCTGCTGCTGGCGATGCGCGAGAGTATCCTGTGCTGGTACGCGGCGTTTGCCAGCACCGCAATTTACCTGTTCCTGTTCTGGGACGTGAGCCTGGTGATGGAGTCCGCGCTGCAGATTTTTTATCTGGCGATCGCGGTGTACGGCTGGTGGCAGTGGCGCGCTCGCAAAGGTGATGGCGAAACACTGCACATCCACCGCTGGTCCAGTACCACTCACCTCTGCGCAGTTGTCGCTGTCGGTGTACTTACCCTGGTGTTCGGTTACGTACTGGATAATTACACCAGTGCCGCCCTGCCCTATCTGGACTCGTTCACCACCTGGGGCGCCGTGGTGACCACCTACATGGTCACCCGCAAGGTACTGGAAAACTGGCTCTACTGGATCGTGATCGACGGCGCCGCGATTTATCTGTACCTGGACCGCGGGCTGTACCTCACGGCTCTGCTGTTTGTGCTCTACGTGATTCTGGTGGTGATCGGCTTTTTCCAGTGGTACACCCTGTACCGGCAACAGCAGGTTGAACCGGGGCAAGCGGTCGCCATATGAGTGCGGCGGCGGAAAATCTTCTCGCCAGCGAGTGGCGGCGATGGAGCGACAGCCTGCCGCAGCTGATCCGGCCGCTCGCCGGCGGGCTGACCAACCGCAGTTTTCTGATCAAAACAAACGAGCAGTTACAGGTATTACGACTCAACGCGCGCAATAGCGACTCGCTGAATCTCGACCGCCATGCCGAGACCGAAGCACTACAGCTCGCCGCCAGCGCCGACCTCAGTCCGCCGCTGATCTACCGCGATCCAGCAGATCGCTATCAGGTAACCGGGTATATCGACGGCACCGCACTGGACATCCGCGACCAAAATGCCCTGACACACGCAGCGCAACTGTTGCGCGGGATCCACACCCTGCCCGGAATTTCCGCCGGGCTGGATATCAATAAAAAGATTGCGTTATACCTTGCGGCAAGCGACGGGACGTCACAATTCCATCGGCAGTTGCACGCACTGCAGCCGCAGATTGCGCCCCATATCACCACCACCACCAGACTGCACAAAGGCCCCCTCAACCTGTGCCACAACGATCTGCTGGCGACCAACATTCTCCGCCGTGAAGATGGTCGACTGGTAGCCATCGATTGGGAGTATGCCGCCAGCGGCGATCCATTTTTCGATCTGGCGGTGTTCGTGGAAGGAAATGGACTGGCGCACAACGGGCGTGAAACCCTGCTGCAGGAATATCTACAGCATCCGCCAGCCCAGTGCGACAGGCGCAGACTGTTCCATTGGCGGGTGATCTACAGGTATCTGGAAGTGCTCTGGTACACGGTGCAATTCACCAGCGGCAAACAGAGTCGCGCGGAAGATGCTGTACATATTCGAGCCTGCATTTGCCGGCTCGAGGATCTGGCATCGACGCCCGTAGATTAACGCCCGACGCTGTCAAATTTCGCCGCGACAGGCGTTAAGGAAAATTCCGCGATAATCGTCGGCGCCAAACGGCAGTGGATTGCTCGGTGCCGACGGATCGGCGGCCGCCATCTGCGCGATCCGGTCCGCGTCCTCGTCGCCGATGCCAATCTCCGCCAGCGTGTGCGGGATAGCGAAATCCCGGCGCAGGAACAGCACCCACTCCAGTACCCCGCAAAAACCCGCTGTGGGTAAAGCCAGGTAGCGGGACAGTCGGCTCATGGGTTCTTCTATAGCAGTGCGGTTCGCGACCAATACGTAGGGCATCAGGATCGCGTTCAGCAGGCCGTGATGCTTGTCGTATAGCGCACCGAGCGGATGGGCCAGCGCGTGCATGGCACCGAGTCCACGCTGAAAGGCGGTGGCGCCCATGCTGGAGGCCACCAGCATCTGCATGCGCGCCTCCAGGTCATTGCCATCGGCGACGGCCCGCGGCAGATACACACTGATCAGGCGCATGGCTTCCAGCGCAATCCCCTCCGCCATCGGATGGAAGTTGGGGGCACAGAAGGCTTCGAGGTTGTGGGACAGTGCATCCATGCCGGTGGCGGCCGTGATCGGTGCCGGCAACCCCAGGGTGAGAGTGGGATCAAGCAGTACAATTTCCGGCAGCATGCGCGGGTGAAAAATGATTTTTTTCAGTCTGGCATTTTCATCGGTAATCACGGATGAACGCCCGACCTCCGAGCCGGTACCCGCGGTGGTGGGAATCGCGATCACCGGCATCATGCCGTGGGTATTTACCCTGAGATAGTTATCGCCGACATCTTCAAAGTCCCAGATCGGATGGGTCTGCCCCACCATAAGAGCAATCGCCTTGCCCGCATCCAGCGCGGAACCGCCGCCCAGTGCAATGACCCCATCGCAGCCGTGGGCCCTGAACGCGGCCACACCGGCACTCACATTGGCACCGGTGGGATTGCCCTTGATCTCACTGAATACCGCGAGTGGCAAACCGGCCACCAGCGAGTTTTCCACAATCGACTGCACCATCGGCAGGGACACCAGACCGGGATCGGTCACCAGCAGCGGCGTCGCCATGCCCAGTTCCCGACACAACTGCGGCAATTCGGAAATCCGCCCGGCACCTACGCGCATCGCCGTGGGGTAATTCCAGTTGGTGAAAAAGGATTTGTCCGTCATGGTCAGGGCACGAGTTTGAAGTGAAAGGATTTGGGCCGGGTGAGATGTTCGAAGCCGATGCCGGATAATGTGCAGCCGCGACCGGAATTCTTAACCCCGGTCCAGGCCAGCGCCGGGTCCAGGTAATCGCAGCGATTTAAAAAGACCGTGCCGGTCTGCAGCCCGTCACCCAGCGCCAGTGCCGCGTCCTCGTCGGCGGAATAGATCGCCGCGGTGAGGCCGTATTCACTGTCATTCATCAGCGCCAGCGCCTCATTGTCGTCCGCCACCGGCATCACCCCCAACACCGGGCCGAAAGACTCCTCGCTCATCACCCGCATATTGTGATTGACGTTGGTCAACAGCTGCGGGGCCATGTAGGCGCTGCCGCGCTGGTCCAGTTCGAACTCGCCGCCGTCGATATGTGCCCGCGCGCCCTGCGCCACCGCTTCGTCGATCTGGTCGCGAACAAAATCGGCGGCGGTGGCACGCACCATCGGTCCCAGAGTTGTGCCTTTATCATCGGGACGACCAAGGCGGTAGTTGCGGATCAGTGCCGTCGCCCGCAGCACAAATTCATCGAACAGCGTGTGGTGGACATATAAACGCTCGATACCACAACAGGACTGCCCGGAATTGAAAAACGCCCCATCCACCACCGACGCCACCGCGTGCTCCAGATCGGCATCCGCACGTACATAGGCCGGGTCCTTGCCGCCGAGTTCAAGCCCCACAGAGAGAAAGCGCCCGGCCGCCGCGCTTTCCATAGCCGCACCGCCGGCGACGGAACCGGTAAAGGCGACGTGCTGCACGCTGCCGTTGATCACGATCTGCTCGGCGTCGCGGTGGTCCAGGTGCAGGTACTGGAAAACCCCTTGCGGCAGCCCCGCCTCGGTGAACGCCTCCACCAGCCGCTCGGCGCACAGCGGCGTCTGTGCCGAGTGCTTCAGGATCACGCTGTTGCCGGCCAATAGCGCCGGCACCACCGCATTGATCGCAGTGAGGTAGGGATAATTCCACGGTGCGATGACGAACGCGGCACCCAGCGGCTCACGGCGAATAAAGCGCCGGAAGCCGGCCTTTTCCGGCAACAGGATATCGTTCAGTGGACCGTGGGCAGATTCCGCCAGATCGGCCATATACAGCGCGCGCTCCGCGAGACCGTCGATCTCCCCTCCGGCATAGGCAACTGGCCTACCCATCTGCCAGCAGATCTCCACAGCCAGTTCGGATTTTTTCTGCTGCAGATTTTTCACCGCCGCGCGCACCAGTGCCGCGCGCTCGGCAATGGAAACCTGCCGCCAACTCAATTGCGCGCCCTGTGCACGGCTCAGGGCATTCTGGATTTCATATTCCGTGGCCAGCGGTCGCTCGACGTAAACACTGTTGTCGATGGGGGAAATGCACTGAAGTCTTTGCATGACAATTGGTAAGTCCTGCCAATAGCGATGCGCACATAGCGGGAGCGCTTCGCGCCCCTGCCCGGCGGCAACCAGTAATTTCAGATAATTTTTCGATTAAATAATTTCAAAGTAGCGCTGCAGTTCCCAGTCGCCGATGTGCTTGCGGAACTCGCGCTCTTCCCACTCGCGGCTCGCGGCAAAGTGCTCCACAAACGCATCCCCGAACAGATCCCGCGCCGCCTGGGACTGCTTCAAGCGCTGGGCGGCATCCCACAGGGTGCGCGGCAGCGCGAGTTCTTGCGGCTGCTCTGCGGCGTAGGCATTGCCCTCCACTTTTTTGCCCGGCTCCCAGCCCTGCTCCACTCCGTACAGACCAGAGCCAAGCGCAACCGCCAGCGCCAGGTAGGGATTGGCATCGGCGGCGCCAAGGCGATATTCCTGGCGCTGGGATTTGTCGCTGCCGGGGATTACCCGCAGCGCGGCGGTGCGGTTTTCCACACCCCAGGTCGCATGGGTAGGCGCCCAGAAACCCGGGATCATGCGCCGGTAGCTGTTGATGGTGGGCGCGACCATGCACAGCAGTTCCGGCATCAGCCGCTGCTGCCCGGCGAGGAAATGCCGCTGGGTCTCGCTCATGGAATGGGGCTGGCCCTCGGCAAAAAATGCCGAGGTGTTGTCTTTTTTGTTGCGCAGCGACAGGTGGATATGCCCGCTCTGGCCGGGATAGTCGTTGGACCACTTGGCCATAAAGGTGGCCATCAGCCCGCGCCGCTCCGCCAGCACTTTGATAAAGGTTTTGAACAGCGCGGCCTTGTCCGCCGCCGCGCCGACGCCATCCACGGCGATGGCTGCCTCCAGCACCCCGGGGCCGGTTTCGGTGTGCAGCCCCTCGATGGGGAAATCCATACGCTCGGCCAGCTCCAGGATCTCGTGGTACAGGTCCGCGTGCACCGAGTTGCGGATCATCGAGTAGCCGAACCAGCCGGGGGTAAACGGCTTCAAGTTGCGGTAGCCCTTGGCGCGGGCGGAATCCGGTGTTTCGTCAAACACAAAGAACTCGTACTCCAGTGACCCGAAGGGAGCAAACCCGGCCTGCTCGCAGCGCTGGATTACCCGCCGCAGCAGCGCCCGCGGGCACACCGCTTCCGCCGCGCCATCGAACTCCGCGAGGAACAGCAGCATGCCGTCTTCAAACGGCACCTCGCGACAGGTATGGGGCAGAATGCGCACCGGTGCATCCGGATAACCGGTGTGCCAGCCGGTGTAGCGAGTGTTGTCGTACTGCTGATCCTGAACGTCCCATCCCAGCACCACATCGCAGAAGGCAAATCCCTTGTCGAGGGAGGCGAAGAATTTCTCGCGACTCATGTACTTGCCGCGCATCACGCCGTCGTTATCAAACAGCCCCACCTTCACATGGCTGAGGCCGCGGGCCTCCACAATCTGCTTCGCCTCCTCCACCGTGCGCACCTGACGCGGACTGAGGGGAGCAGTGGCCGCGGCAACCGTGGCGCTGGAGAGAGAAGATGGGGTGACAGATACCGGCGATGACGTCGGCAGTTCGGTGGACTCGTCCATGAGGGGCTCCATTATTGTGACCGGCCCGTCGCCTGCTGGCGGCGGGCGGAATCCTGCCTACAGCATAGTCAATCCGCCAAAAACTGCCGGATTCAGCCTCCCATGGCTGGCGGCTATGTTAGCGCTCGCTCAGGGTATATAATCCGCGCTCCGAATTTTTCGACCATCCATTACTTCAGGAACTGTCATGAGCTTCGAGAAGGTTTCCCCGGGCAAAGACCTGCCCAACGATATCAACGTCATCATCGAAATCCCCGCCAACCACGCGCCGATCAAGTATGAGATCGACAAGGACGCAGACGCGGTATTCGTAGACCGTTTCGTAGCTACCCCGATGTTCTACCCGGCCAACTACGGCTACGTACCCCAGACCCTGTCTGAAGACGGTGACCCCCTGGACGTGCTGGTAGTGGCTCCGTACCCGGTAATGGTCGGCTCCGTGATCCGCTCCCGCGTGGTTGGTGTGCTGAACATGACCGACGAATCCGGTGTAGACGCCAAACTGCTGGCAGTACCGCACACCAAGCTGACCAAACTGTACGACCACGTGCAGGAAATCGGCGACCTGCCAGAACTGCTGATCAAGCAGATCGAGCACTACTTCGAGAACTACAAAAAACTCGAAGCCGGCAAGTGGGTGAAAGTAGACGGCTGGGCCGACGCTGAAGCGGCGCGCGCAGAAGTTATGGCTTCCCGCGAGCGCTACCTGAAAGAAGAAGGCTGATCGCCCTTCACTTTCCCGAAAAAGCCGGCCTTGTGCCGGCTTTTTTGTGCCCTTAAATTCGCTTCAGCAAATATTGGATCCACAGGAAACAGTGAATATGCCCAGCACAGAAAAGGGACCAGATGGAAAGCCGCGGTGCAGTTGGTGTCTGGCAACTGCAGAGTACATCGCCTACCACGATAACGAATGGGGGTTCCCGGTCGGCGACGACCGGCGTCTATTTGAAAAGATCTGCCTGGAGGGATTTCAGTCGGGGCTGAGCTGGCGCACCATTCTCAGCAAGCGGGAAAATTTCCGCAAAGCCTTCCGGAATTTCGACTTCAATAAAGTGGCGAAATTTGACGAAACCGATGTTGAACGGCTGCTACAGGATGAAGGTATAGTCCGGCACCGCGGCAAAATTGAAGCGGTGATCAACAATGCTCGCTGCGCCCGCGAGATGATTAGGCAGGAGGGCTCGCTGGCAGCCTATTTCTGGCGTTTTGAACCCGGGGAGAGTGAATTGGATGCACCGCAAACCCGCTCAACCTCGGACATATCCACCGCGATATCCAAAGACCTGAAAAAGCGCGGCTGGAAATTTGTCGGCCCCACCACCGTGTATGCATTTATGCAGGCCATGGGGCTGATCAATGATCACATGGAAGACTGCAAGGCGCGCGGGGAAGTGGCGCGGGCGAGGAAGCAATTCCACAGCCCGGCCAAATAAATATTGTCGTTCAGTCGGCGATCTTGAAGGTCGCCGCGGTATTTAACTTCCAGTCGGGCACCTGCACCGGCTGCGGCTCAGGCCGGTTCAGTTCAGACGACTCCACCAGATTGCCGCCGCTGGGCGCCAGGCTCAGGTGGCTGACCTGCACCTGCGTCGGCTCGACTTTTTTCCGCTCATGCTCCTTCAGCAGATAGCCCTGCATCGGTGCCAGTGAGAGCCCAGGGTCGGCCGCGGGCTGCGGCGCAGCAGGTACCGCCTCTTCAGCTTCAGGTTTCAGTACGGATGCGGGATCGGGCTCAGGTGCGGGCTGTGCGGCCGCCGCAACTACCTCCACTTCGGACTTGAGCGAGGATAGGGCCCCAAGCTTCGCCAGCGTCGCCTGCAGATGCTCCGCCTGCGCCAGTGGCAGTGCCTTCTTGATCGCCAGCGGGCGACCACAGAACAGCTTTTCCACACTTTCGGGGCCGATCTTGAACAGGCGGGCAAAGTTCGCTTTGACGTCGGCGACGGTGTATCCGGGCTGCAGGTCGCCGCGGAAAATCACGCTGTAAGTGGAATCAGACATGCAAGAGCCTCGCTCGATAGTGTTGCCGTTGTGCCCGGCTTGTCGTTTTTTTGCTGCGATCTATTCAATCGGATTCAGTCGTCGGAATCCAGTGTCTGGTCCATGGTAAACGCGGGCTCCGCCACACTTTTTGCCGCGACAATACGCGCCGGGACCCCGGCCACGGTGGCGTGCGCGGGCACATCCCTCAGCACCAGGCTGCCGGCGGCGATTTTTACGCCTTCGCCGATATTGACCGGCCCCAACACCTTGGCACCGGCGCCGATCATCACGCCGCGGCCGATTTTCGGGTGGCGGTCGCCGCCGCCGCAGCCGCTGCCGCCCAGGGTGACCGAGTGCAGGATGGAGACATCGTCCCCCACCACACTGGTCTCCCCTACCACCAGGCCGGTCGCGTGGTCGATCATAATCCCGCAACCAAAGGTGGCCGCCGGATGGATATCCACAGCAAACTGCTCCGACACCCTGCTCTGGAAATACAGCGCCAGCGTGTGCCGGCCCTTTTCCCACAGCCAGTGGGCAATGCGGTGGGACTGCAGTGCATGAAAGCCCTTGAAGTAGAGAAACGGTGTCAGGTACTGGTCGCAGGCGGGATCGCGATCAAACCAGGCACAGATGTCCGCCTGCATACAGTGGGAAATATGCGGATCGTCCGCCAGTGCCGCAGCGATCACTTCCTGCAGCGCGGTGGCGGTGAGGGCGGCGTGATCCAGTACCGACGCCAGCTGGTATGCCAGCGCGCGGTCCAGGCTGCGATGACGCAATACCGTGTTGTGGAAATAACTGGCCAGCACCGGCTCCCCGGCAGCGGCTGCCGCTGCTTCTGCGCGCATGGTGGACCAGATTTCGCGATGTTTCAGCTCACTCTCGTTGATGGTATCCGCTCCCGTTTCTAACATTTGTTCCCTTTTTTCCTATTGGCAACCTCTGCGCGACAGCAAACACGGCCTTACAGGCGAGAAATATTATTGGGGTAGGCCTCTTCCGGCACGGCAATAAAACGCGCAAAAATTTCTTCCATGTTTTCGCAGATGGTATCTGAAAATATCACACCTGCAGCGTCCCCATCGCCATTCGCATCCAGCTGGCACAATTGCAGTTGCCCACACAAAAGATCGCCGGTGAGCAGTCGCTGAAACTCTTTTGCCCGCGGCGCATAACTCAGATGCCAGCGCTCCGGCGCAACACCGCCGCGATCTTCCGCATAGGGACGGAACAACCCGTAACTGTTGCCTTCGGCAATGCGCTGGTCGAGCCAGCAGTGGAACGGGCCGAAGACGCCCTCGTCCGCGACCTCTTCGGGTGTCAGTTGCACACGGTAGTCCTCCGCCACGGCGGCGGTATCAATTACGTCGAAATCGGTGCCCCAGTGATGACGCGAAGCGCCGGGCAGCGCTGACCAGCGCAATATAGCGAATACGATTTCTGCTGGTGACAGGCACGCCACGTCGAGTTCCCTGCATTCACTGTCGAGCAGCGGTCGCCGACCACAGGCTTTGCCATTCCAGATAGTGCGCTGGCGCTCGAAGCTGCGGAACCCGGACACCACTTTAGGATCGAAGCCGGCCTCACGGGCGTCGCGGCGCAACTGGTCAAAAGCGGTGAGTGCCTCCGGGTGCATCAACTGCCCGGAAACCGGCTCGAGAATCACGTGCGCGTCACTCAGCCCGAACAACATGTCGCGCAGGAGTCGGTGCATGGTCGAAAAACCTCCGGAAAACACCCTTGGAAAAACCTCGCAGCAAAACGCCAGAAACAAGACTAGGCTTTTCTGCATATGCGACTAAATAGCACAAGTGTACCAACTGATAGCGGCGCGCCACCTGAGCACTGTAACGCATTCGGCGCCCGAGTATCACCACCACACACAAACGGCGCCTCGCTATAGCGCCATTTTCCCCAAAAGCGATCGCGGTTTGGCCTTTTATTTTTTTGTGATATGTTGCACGACTGTTGTGTTTTGGCCCGGGAGTGGGCCGAAAGGAAAACTTCAGGGCGTATCCGCCGGCAATTTGGCGGGACGCATGGAAACGGGATACGGCGGCCATCGGCAGCCGGAGATTCTCAACAGTTCAGGGAAGAAATTTATGCACCCAAGTCAATCAGAGTTGTTAAAACTGAAAAACCTGGGACTCGCCTCTGTCAATATTCTCCACTCCATTGGCATACGCACCCTGGAAGATCTGCGGCGGGTTGGTCCGGTGGAAGCCTTTGCGAGTATTCGCCGCCGCGGCATCAACGCATCCCGGGTTTTGCTCTACGCACTGCAGGGGGCGCTGCTGGATGTGCACTGGAATGATCTCGACCCTGACCTCAAGGCCAATCTGGTGAGCGAAGCGGAACAATTGCTCGCGCGAAAAGACAGCGCCTGACCCCGGAATCCTTTCACTCAGCTTACAAATCACCACTGCTTTTTAGCGATTGCCGTGCCAATTCGAATTAGTTTCCGCTCGCGCCCTGCGGTATGGATAAAAACTGCATCGCCACACGGAAATTCTCACCGACAAGACCTTGTAAAAGGGTCATTCCGGCCCCATTAAACCCCGGAACGCAAACGCTCTGGTCACAAGAAAACCCACACTACCCATGGGCCAGAATTCTGACCAACCCGTTTTAATCACGCGGATTAAAATGATTCTGTTTTTCTTTTCTACAACATCCTTTTCTGGAGAAGGTTGATGCTGCGAATAGGGCTTTTCTTACTGACGAACCTGGCGGTAATGCTACTCGTCGGTATTATTTTTAACTTGCTGGGTATTCAAGGCATTCTCGACGCCAACGGCGTTGGTCTGAACCTTCCGGGCCTGCTGGTGATGTGTGCGGTTTTCGGTATCGGCGGCTCACTGATATCCCTGTTGATGTCAAAAACCCTCGCGCGCATGTCCACCCGCACCCAGATCATTCAGCAGCCGCAGACTGCGGATGAGCGCTGGCTGGTAGACACCGTGCGTGAGCTGTCGCAGAAAGCCGGCATCGGTATGCCTGATGTGGGTATTTTTCCCATGCCCCAAGCCAACGCGTTTGCCACAGGCTGGAACCGCAACAGCGCACTGGTCGCAGTGAGCGAAGGTCTGCTGCAGCGCTTCAGTCGCGATGAGGCCCGCGCGGTAATCGGTCACGAGATCGGCCACGTGGCTAACGGCGATATGGTGACCCTGGCGCTGATCCAGGGCGTGGTGAACACCTTCGTGATGTTCTTTGCCCGTCTTGTTGGCTTCTTTGTCGACCGGGTACTGCTGCGCAATGAAGAAGGCCTGGGAATCGGCTACTACATCACCTCCATCATCATGGACATGGTGTTCGGCGTATTCGCAATGTTCGTCGTTGCCTGGTTCAGCCGCCGCCGTGAGTACCGCGCGGATGCCGCAGGCGCGCATCTCGCCAGCACCAACGCCATGATCGCTGCGCTCGCGCGTATCAAGGCCGAATCGGAAGCCGGCCGCGAACAGCCGCTACCCGCCAACATGAAAGCCTTCGGTATTTATGGCAACAGCATGGCCGCGCTGCTCGCCAGCCACCCGCCCCTTGAGGATCGGATTCTGGCGCTGCAAAATTCTGGCCGCTAACACCAGTGTGCCTGAGGCCGGTTGCAAGCCTGCAACCGGCCTTGGCGAAAAAAAATCCGGATCAGAAATCGGCCATTGCCATGATACTGAATTCAATCTCCCGCAAACTTTCCATTTCCTTCGCCACCACCCTGCTCCTGCTGTTCACCCCGCTGGTTCCCGCGCAGGCGGAGTCGCGTGTTCCCCAGTTCGCCACCGACGACGAAGTGAATACCATGCAGGTATTCAATTTCGCCAGCCCATCCGTGGTGTATGTGACCAACGAAACCCTGGTGCGCGATCGCTGGAGCCTCAAGCTGCACAGCGTACCCAAGGGCGCCGGCAGCGGCTTTATCTGGGACGACCAGGGACACGTGGTGACCAACTTCCACGTCATCGAAGGTGCGCGCAAAGTCACCATCACCCTGCAGGACCGCAGTGAATGGGCGGCAGAGCTGGTGGGGTCCGCCCCGGAAAAAGACCTGGCCGTGGTCAAGATCAGCGCCCCGCGCGAATTGCTGAAGCCGCTGGTTCCGGGCAGCTCTGCCGGGCTCGCGGTGGGCCGCAAGGTACTCGCCATCGGCAACCCCTTCGGCCTCGACACCACCCTTACCACCGGTGTGGTGAGTGCTTTGGGCCGTGAGATTGACGCCGCCGGCAACCGCACCATCCGCAATGTGATCCAGACCGATGCGGCCATCAACCCGGGCAATTCCGGTGGACCCCTGCTCGACAGCAGCGGCCGTCTGATCGGGGTCAATACCGCGATCTACAGCCCCAGCGGCGCGAGCGTGGGCATTGGCTTTGCCATCCCGGTGGATACGGTGAAAAAGATCGTGCCGGAACTGATTGCCCATGGCCGCCTGGTACGCCCGATCCTGGGCATCGAATCGGCGCCGGACCAGTGGGCGAGCCAATATGACTTCAAGGGCGTCGCAGTACTGCGCACCGCTCCGGGCATGCCTGCAGACAAGGCGGGCCTCCGCGGTGTCTACCGCGGTGAGCGCGGCGGCTGGCAGCTCGGGGACGTGATTGTGGGTATCGACGGCCACCCCATCGGCAACTACGACGACATGATGAACGTGCTGGAAAATCACCGCCCAGGTGACCGGGTGCAAGTGGATTATCTGCGCGACGGCGAGGCGCTGCAGACTTCGCTGGTGCTCGCCGCGCCCTGATTCGCTACACTCGCCAGCCATCATCGAGACCGAACACGAAAAGACTGACCATGCAAAAGCACTTTCTCTGCCGCTACGAAGACCTCAACGAAGGCGACTCCAAAGGCTTCTCCGTCGGTGACAACAGTGCCGGCATGGCCAATGTGTTTGCAGTAAAAAAAGACGGCGAAGTGTTCGCCTACAAGAACATCTGCCCGCACCGGGGCATCAATCTGGAGTGGCAACCGGACCAGTTCCTGGACTCGGAAAAGGCCCTGATCCAGTGCGCCACCCACGGCGCCCTGTTCGAGATCAGCACCGGAGAATGCATCGCCGGCCCCTGTGCCGGGGATGCGCTGACACCAGTGCCGGTGGAATACACCCAGGACGGGCTTTACGTTTTGTTGGCTGACTGAGCCACCAATCGCCTAGTTAGCCAGAAAGGGTAAGCGCTCGCCGAGGCGAATTTCTGCCGCCGACAGCACCGCGCGATAGGCAATCACTTCCACTCCCGCGTCGACCGCCCGCGCCAGCGCTGCAGCGTAGGTCGGGTCGATTTCTGCAGCCGCCTCAACCGTCTCGATACCCGTGTGCTGCACGCAGTAAAACAGGACCGCGCGCACGCCGGATTCCGCCAGTTTCTGCAATTCCCGCAGGTGTTTGGCGCCGCGGGCACTCACCGCATCCGGGAACATTCCCCGTGCGCCCTCCGCCAGGGTGACGTTTTTCACCTCCACATAGCAGTCGCCATCTTCACCGCTCAACAACAGATCGATGCGGCTGTTCTCCTCCCCGTATTTCACTTCCCGGCGCAGGCTGTCGTAACCCTGCAGTTCGCGGATTACGCCGTCGCGTACCGCCTCCTCCACCAGCGCGTTGGCGCGGCTGGTATTCACCCCGGCGAGCGCGCCCTCAGGAGTGGTAGTGATTTCCAGGGTGTGGCGGTACTTGCGCTTCGGGTTGCCGGAATCGGAAAACCAGCAGGGTGTATTTTCCGCCCAGCAGTTTTTCATCGAACCCGTATTCGGGCAGTGAATGGTTATAATTTCACCAGAGGGAAGCTGAATATCGGCGAGAAAGCGCTTGTAGCGGCTCAGCAGCAGGCCCTCGCCGAGGACAGGATCAAATTTCACAAAGCATCCTACAGAAAGTCAGTTTTGACCGATGAATTCGGCGCACTGTCGAAAAATCGAGCGCCAGAATACACCATCCGGGCCCTAACTGGCCGGAGGATCGTCGTCAGAGATTCCCCCGGACAACATTTTGTGGCGCAGCCCACGGAGATTTGATAGTTTCCTCGCCTTGGTCGCCGCGGTGGCCTGAGGATACAGCCTGTGGTCGCTTAGGCTTTGTGCCTGCAAGGCTTGATTTTGGATGTAGTGCCCCTATTAAACAGGGCCCGTATTACGAGAGAGGCAATGACTATGCCCAATACTGCTGCGAAATCCGATTCTCTGCACGGATTCGAGCCCTATCAGGAACAGAAGGGCGAGGAGTACATGAATGAGAAGCAGCAGGAGCATTTCCGCAAACTGCTGCTGGCCTGGAAGGCCGAACTCATGGCAGAGGTGGATCGCACCGTAACGCACATGAAAGACGAAGCTGCTAACTTCCCGGACCCGGCGGATCGCGCCAGCCAGGAAGAAGAATTCAGCCTGGAACTGCGCACCCGCGATCGCGAGCGCAAGCTGATCAAAAAGATCGACTCCACTATCGAACTGATCGACCAGGACGACTACGGCTTCTGTGAAGCTTGTGGCGTCGAAATCGGCATCCGCCGCCTGGAAGCACGTCCCACCGCAACCCTGTGCGTGGACTGCAAAACCCTGGCGGAAATCAAAGAGAAGCAGATTTCCGGCTGATAGAGTGCTTTCCGGGTAGCTCACCTTACCGAGCCGCCCGGAATCTCCCCCTCCACTGACAACTGCCCCGTGTCTTCACCGACCAAATCACCCGAACGCTATATCGGTCGTTTTGCGCCATCGCCGACAGGCCCGCTGCACTTCGGTTCGCTGGTATGTGCCCTCGGCAGCTACCTGGATGCCGTCGCCCACGGCGGACACTGGCTGGTGCGGATGGAAGACCTGGACCCACCGCGGGAAATGCCCGGCGCCGCCGAGCGGATTCTGCACGCACTGGAAGCCCACGAGCTCCACAGCCAGCGACCAATCGAGTGGCAGAGCCGACGCCACCACCTCTACCTGAACGCACTGGAACAGCTGCGGGAAAAGAGCCTGATCTACCCCTGTGGTTGTACCCGCGATCAGATCCGCCGCGCCGGCGGACACCGCCGCTCTGACTGCCTCCAGAACCCGCCTAGCCTCGCCACACCCAGTGCGCTGCGCTTTCGCAGTGAAGGCGAGGAGGAACATTTCCAGGACCTCTGGCACGGTGCGCAAACCCAGCGCACCGCTGAAGACCCGATCCTCAAACGCAAGGATGGCCTCTACGCCTACCAGCTGGCGGTGGTGGTAGATGACATTGAACAGGGCGTGAACTGCGTGGTGCGCGGTGCAGATCTACTGGACTGCACCGGAGTACAGCGCCAATTATTCCGCGCGCTCGGTACCGAGCCCCCGACCTACGGCCACCTCCCGCTGGTGATGAACGAAACCGGGCAGAAGCTCAGCAAGCAGAATCACGCCGAGGCGCTGGACGACACTCGCGCCACCGGCAACCTGATCCAGGCTCTGCGCTTTCTCGGCTTTCACACTCCGGCAGAATTGTCGCTGGAACGGCCCCGCCACCTCCTCGCCTGGGCCGCAGCCCGCTGGCAGCGGCATCAGGTAGATCAACGCAACCGTTTGCTGGACCAGAAACACTAAACTCCCGAACAATACTTCGGCAGAATCCGGCCGCGACAGTTGAACTGTGCCCCGGCGGCGCATTAACATTTTGCGCCATATTTTCCTGAAGCTGCCTCACCGCAGGACGACCCCGACAGGTCTTTGATGAGCAACCGTACCCTGTTAATCCTGCTGGTACTGGTGGGCTACGTTTTCAGCCCCACCGTATTCACCTGGATGATCAATCCCACCGGCGCCTGGTATCGCCCCTTCATTCTGTGGTTTGTGATGATCCTGCTGGCGATCTTCATTCAGCGGAGGCGCCGCCCGGATGACCTTTGATATCGTCAATATCGCACTGATCGGCGTCGCCTACATCTTTGCGCTGTTTTTCATCGCCTTCGCCACCTCCAAGGGCTGGCTGCCGAGTAACTGGGTAAGGCACCCGTTTTTCTATGTGCTGTCGCTGGGGGTTTCTCTCAGCGCCTGGACCTACTACGGCATCATCGACCTGGCCTGGCAGCACGGCTACGGCGTGCTCGCCTACTATCTCGGTACCGGCGCCATGTTCCTGTTCGCGCCGGTGGCCCTGGAGCCGCTGGCACGCCTGGCACAGCGCTACCAGCTCACCTCGCCGGCGGACCTGCTGGTGTTCCGCTACCACAGCCGCGAAGCGGGCACCCTCGCCACCCTGTTCATGCTGCTGGGGCTGCTGCCGCTGATCGCACTGCAGATCCAGGCGGTGGCCGAGACCCTGGCACTGTTGTCGCGGGACAATGTGGCAGCACTGGCACTGCCGGACACCGGCGTTACCGGCAAAAACCTGATCGCGTTCTTTTACTGTGTACTACTGGCGCTGTTTACCAGCACCTACGGTGCGTCGCGCAAGCGCCAGGCGGGTCTCGCCAGCGCCATGGCGCTGGAATCGCTGGTCAAACTGCTGGCACTACTGGCGGTAGGTCTCTACGCCGTATACGGTGTTTTCGGCGGCCTGGGTGGACTCGACAAATGGCTGGCGCAAAACAGCGATATGCAACAGCTGCTGTATTCCCCTATCAAGCAGGGGTCTTCGCACACCCTGCTATTGGTGTTTATCGCCACTGCCGTGGCCATGCCGCACATTTTCTACCTCAGTGTTGCCGAGCGCCCCGCCTCCCTGGGCCTGCGCACCGCAAGCTGGGGGTTCCCGCTGTTCCTGCTGCTGATGGCGCTGCCAATCTTCCCCATCATGTGGGCGGGCTTCGCGCTGGATGTGGCGGAACCGGTGCAGTACTTCACGCTCGCAGTCCCCCGGGCCAGCGGCTCCGCGCTGCTGACGATCACGGCATTTATCGGCGGGCTCTCCGCCGCTACTGGCGCGCTGATCATGATCACCCTGGCGCTGTCCACCATGGTGATGAACCACTGGCTACTACCCGGCACCCGCTGGCAGTCCGACGACAACATGTACCGCCAGCTGCTGTGGCTGCGCCGCGCCCTGGTGGCAGCACTGTTTCTGGCCGGGTTCGGGTTTTACCTGCTGCTGAATAACCGCCTGTCGCTGTCGGACCTGGCGCTGATCGCGTTTATCGCCTCACTGCAGTTCCTGCCGGGGATCTTCGCCGTCATCCACTGGCCCCAGGGCAACCGGCGCGGCTTTATCGGCGGCCTGCTCGCGGGCATGCTGATCTGGGCTGCTGGCCTGCTGTTCCCGGCCATGGTGGGTAACAGTGGCATCGCCATCGGCGACTACCGGATTCCGCTGGGCATGGAAATCTGGCCGCAGATCACCACCCTGTCGCTGTCGATGAACGTGCTGCTGTTTGTCGGCCTGTCACTGTTTACTCGCACCTCGAGCCTTGAGCGCTACGCCGCCGACCTGTGCAGCGATGATTCCATCAGCCAGGCGCTGCGCCTGGAGCTGGATGTGCAATCCGTCGCGGATTTCCGCCAGCGCCTGTCGGAAAGCCTCGGCGCCGCCACCGCCAGCCAGGAAGTGAGCCGCGCCCTGCGCCAGCTCAACCTGGGGGAAAACGAGCGTCGCCCCTACGCGTTGCGCCAACTGCGCGACAAGCTCGAAGCCAACCTGTCCGGCCTGCTGGGACGCGTGCTCGCCGGCCAGATCGTGGATCGCCACCTGCCGTTTGTGACCAGCGACCAGCCCGCCAACAAGGACATCCACCTGATCGAGACCCGTCTCAATCGCTACAAGAACCAGCTCACCGGTCTCGCCGCGGAGCTGAACAACCTGCGCCTCTATCACCGCCAGATGCTGGAAGAATTGCCCATGGCCGCCTGCTCCCTCGGGCGCGACGGCGAGATCCTGCTGTGGAACTACGCCATGGCGGACGTGACCGGCATTGCCGCCAGCGAGGTCATCGGTTCCAAGCTCGAATACCTCCCCGAGCCCTGGCGCGCGCTGCTGACGGAGTTCGCGCAGTCGGAAGACGCCAGCCGCTTCAAGTCGCAGATCGAAATGGGCGGCAACAGCCACTGGCTGAACCTGCACAAAACCCGCCTGAAGCAGAAGAAATACGGTCGCGACAGCCACCGGGGCAAAGACAGCCGCGGCGACGGCCAGATGTTGCTGGTGGAAGACATTACCGAGACCCAGGTGCTGGAACAGGAACTGATGCACAGTGAACGCCTGGCCTCAGTGGGTCGCCTCGCCGCGGGGGTGGCGCACGAAGTGGGTAACCCGGTCACCGGCATCGCCTGTCTGGCGCAGAACCTGCAGTTTGAATCCGACAATCCTGAAGTGCTGGAGACCGCGGACCAGATACTCAGCCAGACCCAGCGCATCAGCCGCATCGTGCACTCCCTGGTGAGCTTTTCCCACAGCGGCACCCACGATCACGAGAAGGCGCCGGTGGACCTGCGCGCCTGCGTGGAGGAAGCAATACAGCTGCTGTCGCTGCAGCGTGACAAAACCCAGGTTACCTTCGCCAACAGCGTGCCCGCGGACCTCTGGGCACTGGGCGACAACCAGCGGCTGATCCAGGTGTTCATCAACCTGTTGAGCAACGCCCGCGATGCCAGCCCCGACGACGGGCATATCGAGGTGGAGGGCTACGTGCGCGCAGGACTCGCCTGTGTAGCGGTCACCGACAACGGCCCCGGTATCTCACCGGCACACCGCGATCGGATTCTGGAGCCCTTCTTTACCACCAAGGAGCCCGGGGAAGGCACCGGACTCGGTCTCGCCATGGTGTACAGCATCGTGGAGGAGCATGGCGGACAGCTGGAGCTAGTGAGTCCAGCTCACCCGGAAACTGGACGCGGGGCACGGTTTATCGTACAGCTACCCCTGGAAAGCCAAAATTAACGTACGATTGACCAATAATTTGTTACCGACTTATAGCACCAAATCGAATAAATATTGAACAAATCATGCGGTCTGGGTTGCATCGAAACGCCCAACAGGTAAAACTTAGCCCCCTCTGAACATTTTGTAACCAGGCGTAACATATGAGCCACATCCTGATCGTAGAAGATGAAGCCATTATCCGCACAGCTCTGCGCAAGCTGCTGGAGAGGCACCGCTACAAGATCAGTGAGGCCGGCTCGGTGCGTGAAGCAACCACCAAATATCGCCTGACGGACATGGACCTCATCATTTCCGACCTGCGCCTTCCCGGCGCCCCCGGCACCGATCTGCTGAAACTGGCGGGCGATGTGCCGGTACTGATCATGACCAGTTACGCCAGCCTGCGCTCAGCGGTGGACTCCATGCGTATGGGGGCCGCCGACTATATCGCCAAGCCCTTCGATCACGACGAAATGATCGCCACCGTGCGCCGGGTCATTGGCAAGGCGGAGCAGAACCGCGCCGCGGTCGCTGCCGCCGACAGCAAGACCGAAGGCCGTGCCATTTCGGGCATGATCGGCGACAGCGCGGTGATGCGCGACCTTTACGCCCGTATCCACAAGGTGGCCCCTACCGATGCCACGGTACTGGTACACGGTGAAACCGGTACCGGCAAGGAGCTGGTGGCGCGCGCGATCCACGAGGAGAGCAAGCGCAACGGCAAGCCACTGATTTCGGTGAACTGCGCAGCGATTCCGGAAACCTTGATTGAAGCGGAACTGTTTGGTCACGAAAAAGGCGCATTTACCGGCGCCCAGACTGCCCGCGAGGGCTTGGTAGCCGCCGCTGACGGCGGCACCCTGTTCCTCGATGAGATCGGTGAACTGCCGCTGGAAGCCCAGGCCCGCCTGCTGCGGGTACTGCAGGAAGGCGAGGTCCGCCCCATCGGCGCCATTGAGTCCCGCAAGGTGAATGTGCGCCTGGTGGCAGCGACCCACCGCAATCTGCGCCAGCTGGCAGCGGAGCGGCGCTTCCGCGAGGACCTTTATTACCGGATCAACGTGGTTCAGCTGACCCTGCCGCCACTGCGGGAGCGCGGCAAGGATGTGCTGACCATCGCCGAAAACCTGATCGAACGGTTCTGCGCCAAGATCAACCGCCCGGTACTCAAGCTTTCGCCGGAGGCGATCCAGGCTGTTACCACCTACACCTGGCCGGGTAACGTGCGCGAGCTGGAGAATGCGATCCAGCGGGCGGTGATCCTTACCGAGGACAGTAGTGAGATTGACTACGAGACCCTGGATATCGACCTGGATCTGGTTCCCATCGATGAGGCGGACCCGGAGCGCCGCCCTCGCAGCAGCCTGCATTCGGACCCGCGGGAAGATCTGTCACTGGAGGATTACTTCGCGCGTTTCGTTCTGGAACACCAGGACACCATGAGTGAAACCGATCTGGCGAAGAAACTGGGCGTGAGCCGCAAATGCCTGTGGGAGCGCCGTCAGAAACTCGGTATCCCGCGCAAGAAGTCCAAGCGCACGGCGGAAGAAGAGGCTTAAGTGCCTCCTTTTCTTGTCCCCAGCCCTGACAGCGGCAACAACGCTACGTAGAAAGTGCGCTAGCGGTGCCGCTGCCGGGTATCCCACCTTCTCTCCAATCCCTGTAGCACTGTCTCACCACTCCTCCCCCCCTTGCGAAGAATCGCCAATTAACTCTTTCTGAATCAATAGGTTACGTGAGCACAACCTCGCGGGCACACGCGTGCGTGGTATCCACATCGGGGGAAAAATTGGTAACAAGTGAAAGTGTTACCACCTCTCACAGGCGAGTAACAGTTGCCGTACCTTGCGTAACGGAAAAGTGTGTTCCCAAGGCAGAAAAAAGTTCCTGAAATTTTTAAGTTATTGATTTTTAAGGATTTTTTAAAGTTGGCACGCTATCTGCTTTGTATAGGTCAAACAACAATAACAGCCAAGAATAAAAATAAATGACTGTTTAAGCCCTAATAACAACTGACAATAAGCGGGCGAAAGTAAGAAAAATAATAAAAACGGACAGGTCGATAATAAAAGCCAAAGTGATCGATGACCGGAGCAAAAACGAGCAATAAAAACAATAAGGCTCAGCACAACAATAAAAATAAACAAAAAGTAATAAGAACTAAAAATAACAATAAATAATAAGAATAAAGAGAAATAACAAAAACAATAACTTGTAGAAGACAACAAAAATAACGACAAGCACGTGACAAACTGACTGATTGTGCCTGGGAGAGGGTTTGCTGAAAAGCAAATTGATAGCGCAAGGAAGCCGCTGCCTTCATTCCGAATAAAAATAATTCTTTTCTTTTCTTTCCTATTTGATGCACACATTTGCTGGCCCCCGCAGGGAGCGGGACCGGCAGCTGTGCGTTGCTCTGTGTGTTAGAATCCGCCTCCATACGAGTCAGGAACACCGCCATCCCGGTGCCACCTCGCTACGAGCCACCAGGATCAACCGTACAGCCGCCCGTGACACAGGGCTGCGGATAACACAGATAGCCGTATGTTCAATTCCCTGATCAGCAGTATCAAACGCTGGCACAACAAATCGAAGACCGCCGACGCCAATGGCGACGCCGCGGACAAAGGCACCTCAGCGGTACCCAATGAGGGCAGCCGCAGCAAGCCGCCGCGCAAGAAATCTCCCAAGTCACCCAAGCCGAAGTCCGGTAACACCGGGGTTTCCCGCGTGGTTGTACCCCGCAGTGACCACAGTCTTTCCCGCCGGGACGTCAGCCGCGCGGCGCTCACGGTAATGAAGCGCCTGCAGGAAGGTGGCTTTGAAGCCTATATTGTCGGCGGCGGTGTGCGCGACCTGCTGCTGGGCGGTCACCCCAAAGATTTCGACGTGGCTACCGATGCCACGCCCGAGCAGGCTCGCCAGCTGTTTCGCGGTTCGCGCATCGTTGGCCGGCGCTTCCGTATCCTGCACGCACGTATCGGCCGCGAGGTGATTGAGGTCACTACCTTCCGCGGCCACCACAGCGAAGGCGAGGAGCACGAGGCACAGCAGTCCGAACACGGCATGCTGCTGCGCGACAACGTCTACGGCGACCTGGAAAGCGATGCGATACGCCGCGATTTCACGGTCAACGCGCTCTACTACACCACCAATGGCTTCGAAATCCACGACTACACTGGCGGACTGCGGGATATCGAGCAGCGCCTGATCCGCATCATCGGCGATCCGGAAACCCGCTATAAGGAAGACCCGGTGCGCATGTTGCGCGCCGTGCGCTTTGCGGCCAAGCTCGACTTCAACATCGAAACCGCCACCGCTGCGCCACTGAAAGAACTGGCCCCGCTGCTGCGCAATATCGCTCCCGCGCGCATGTTCGACGAGGTGCTCAAGCTGCTGATGAGCGGTCACGGTGAGCGCACCTTTGAACTGCTGCGACAGTACCAGCTGTGGCAGCACCTGTTCCCGGACAATGCCCGCCTGCTGGACAATCCCGAAGCCCTCGCGCTCACCCGCCAGGCGTTGCGCAATACCGACATCCGCATCCGCGAGGACCTGCGGGTAACACCGGCGTTCCTGTATGCGGCACTGCTGTGGCCGGGGGTCAACGCCGAGCAGCAATTCCTCGAGAGCAAGGGTATCCCGCCGGTGCCGGCACTGGCCCAGGCGGCACAGAAAATCACCAGCAACCAGCTGGTGCACACCGCCATTCCCAAGCGTTTTACCATGCCGATGCGCGAGATCTGGGATATGCAGTCCCGCCTGCCCCGCCGCACTGGCGAGCGCGCCTTCCGCCTGATGGAACTGCCCAAATTCCGCGCGGCCTACGATTTCCTGCTGCTGCGGGAAGACAGCGGCGAGATTCCCGCGGGCCTCGGCCAGTGGTGGACCGAGTTCCAGCAGGCAGATGAAGAACAGCGACTGCAGATGGTCCGCGACCTGCCGCGCAACGGCGGTCCGGGTAGCGGAGGCAAAGGACGCGGACGGCGCAATCGCGGCGGTCGCAACCGCGGTGGTCGCCAGGGTGGTAATCGTCAGGGTGGCGGCGCGGAACGCCCGTCGAATTGAGCGGAATTCACAAGTGACACGCTGTTATATTGGCCTCGGCAGCAATCTCGCAGACCCGGCAGCGCAACTGCGCAGCGCCGTCGCGCGCATGCACGAGATTCCACAGACCGAGGTTTGCGGCTGCTCGAGCTTCTACGCCAGCGCGCCTATTGGCCCCGGCGAGCAGCCGGATTACGTCAACGCGGTGGCCTGCCTGGATACGCAACTGACCGCAGAGGCGTTACTCGATGCACTGCAGGGCATTGAGAACCTGCACGGCCGCGAGCGCAGTCTGCGCTGGGGTGCACGCACCCTGGATCTGGATGTCCTGCTGTACGGCAACGACACGCTGGATACCGTGCGTTTGATAGTGCCGCACCCGCGTATGGCGGAGCGCAATTTTGTGCTCGAGCCACTGGCGGAACTGGCGCCGGACCTGACCATGCCCGATGGTACCCCGCTGCAGACACTGCTGGCGCAGTGCCCGGCCAACCGGTTACACCGACTTTAATTCGTGCACAATCGGCACTCCAGACACACGCAGCGATCCAGGAAATAAGAAGGAATCAGGGAAAAAGAAGGAGCAACCCCGGTGACAAAATCCTCCGTATCCGAAAAGAAGCCTTCCGAAGACTACAGCGCAGAGAACCTGGCCCAGGAACTTAACCTCCAGGGCCGTAACCTGCCCCGCTTTATCGCCGTCGAAGGCAATATCGGCGTTGGCAAGACCACACTGGCAAAAAAGCTCGCAGCCACCTTCAACTACGACACGCTGCTGGAGCTGCCGGAAGACAACCCTTTCCTCGAGCGCTTCTACCGCGATCCCAAAAGCGCCGCCCTGCCCACGCAGCTGCACTTCCTGCTGCAGCGCTCACAGCAGATTCAGGCGCTGCGCCAGGACGACCTGTTCAAACCGGTGCGGGTGGCGGACTTCCTGATCGAAAAGGATCACCTGTTTGCGGAAGTCACCCTCGACAGCGATGAACTGCAGCTCTACCACCAGGTCTACCAGCACCTGACCCTCGAGGCCCCCAAGCCGGATCTGGTGATCTACCTGCAGGCACCGCTCGAAGTGCTGCTGCAGCGTATCCACAAGCGCGGCATTGCCGCCGAGCGCAGTATCAGCAACGAATACCTGGCGACCCTCAACGAGGCCTACACCAATTTCTTCCACTACTACGACCAGGCGCCGCTGCTGATCGTGAACTGCGCCGAGATCGACATCGTCGACCAGCAGCGGGACTATCAGCAACTGGTGGAATACCTGCTCGAAATCAAGAGCGGCCGCCATTACTACAATCCCGGCCGGTAAGTTTCCACTTACCAACGCCGTTCGAATTACCGGGTTCAGTACCCTACTTGTAATGGGGCCCATGCCCCAACATTAGCGAGTCATCAACATGCCCTACGCCCCCAGCGAGCTGATAAAACCCATTACGGTCCAGACCCTGCGCAAGATGAAGGCGGATGGAGAAAAGTTCATTTGCGTCGCCCTCTACGATGCGCCCATGGCTGCAATGGCGCAGAAGACAGGGGTGGAAACCGTGCTGATCGGCGATTCACTGGGCATGACGGTGCTGGGCTACGACAGCACTATCCCGGTGACCATGGAACAGATGATCTACCACGTGGAAGCGGTGGCCCGTGGCAACAAGAAATCCCTGATCATGGGCGACCTGCCCTTCATGACCTACGCCACCCCGGAGCAGGCACTCACCAACGCCACTCGCATCATGCAGGCGGGTGCGCACATGGTGAAGATCGAGGGCGGCGCCTGGCTCGCGCCCACGGTGAAGATGCTGACCGAGCGCGGTATCCCGGTGTGCGCGCACCTGGGGCTGACCCCACAATCCGTGCACAAACTGGGGGGATTCCGCGTCCAAGGGCGCGATGACGACCACGCTGGAGAAATCCTGAACGACGCCGTACAGATGGATGAGGCCGGTGCCGATCTGCTGGTACTGGAGTGTGTGCCGTCGGAACTGGGCAAGCGCATTACCGATGCGGTTTCCATGCCTACCATCGGCATCGGCGCCGGCCCCCATACCGACGCCCAGGTACTGGTGATCAATGACATTCTCGGCCTCACCGAAAAGCCGCCGAAGTTCTCCAAGAACTTCCTCGTGGAAGCCGGTGATATTCCCGGTGCCCTGCGTAAATACGCTGAAGATGTAAAAAACGGCACCTTCCCGGATCTCGAGCACAGCTTTAGCTGATCGCACCTAACAAAACGGAACCAGAGAAGGCCCCGCAGTAATGAATTTCAGCAGTATCCTCAAAGCGGTGCGCAATGGCGAACCGGCAACCATCCCGACGGGCTGGACCCAGGGACGCGCCACATTTGGTGGCCTGGTTGCGGCAATGTTGTATCAGTCCATCGAGGCGGAGCTGGAACAGGCTTCCCAGGGCGCAGCGGCGGACACCCCGCTGCGCTCACTGACCATCTCTTTCGTGGCTCCCGCGGAAGCGGGCACGCTGCAGACCCGCGCACAGGTACTGCGCGCGGGCCGCTCAGTGGTGCAGATCGAAGCCCACGCCAGCCAGCAGGGAAAAGGCGAACAGACAGGCGAACAGGTGGTTACCGCCGCACTGGCGAGTTTCGGCAAACCCCGTACCTCTTCGATTGCGGTGGCTACCGAAGCTGCGCCCGAGTTTCCCGCACCGGAAACCTGCGAGGCACTGCCCTATATCGAGGGCGTGGTACCGGAATTTACCCGCCACTTTGAATACCGCATTGGCGCCGGCGCCCTGCCCTTTAGCGGCCACAGCGAAGGCTGTATCGGCGGCTGGGTTCGCTTCCGCGAATCCGCGGGACCCGTGAGCACCGCACATTTACTGGCACTGATCGATGCCTGGCCGCCAGCAGTCCTGCCCATGCTGAAGACCGTTGCCCCCGCCAGCTCCCTGACCTGGACGATCGAGTTGATGCCGGCCGCCATCCAGGCAACCACGGACTCCGCACACGCGGACAACAGTGACTGGTGGCAATACCTGGCGGAAGTGGAGCAGGCAGAAGACGGCTATGCGGTGATTCAGGCGAGCCTGTGGAATGCCAGCGGTGTTCTGATGGCGCTTACGCGGCAGACGGTATCGGTGTTTGCCTGACCGCGGCTTCGCGGTCGGGAAGCGGTTACAACCACCGCTTCCAGCGGAAAACCACCAGCTGTATCGCCACTGTCACCACCAGTAACACACAGAAGATCAGGAATGCGTGAGGGTTCTCCGCACCGGGGATCCCCCCGACATTGATGCCCAGCAAGCCGGTGAGGAAGCCCAGGGGCAGGAAAATCGCGGCGATGATCGACAGCACGTACATACGGCTGTTGAGCTGCTCGGAGATACGGCTCATCAACTCCTCCTGGGTCACCGCGGCGCGCTCGCGCACCGCATCGATATCCTCGATGTGGCGCAACAGGCGATCGCTCACTTCGCGCAACTGCAGCCGGTCCGCCTCACTGATCCACTCGAGTTTTTCCCCCAGAAAGCGCGCCAGCGCCTCCCGTTGCGGCGACAGGTAACGCCGCAAGGTGATGGTCTGCTTGCGCAGCATCGCCAGATCCAGGCGCAGATTGGCGCTGGCACCGCCCACCACCCGGTCTTCCAGTTCGTCGATTACGTCCTCGAAGTTATCCACAGTGTCGCTCATGCGCCACACCAGCAGGTCCGCGATCGCCACCACCAGTCCCGCGGACGAGGTCGGCCCGCGCCCATTATCCAGCTGGGTACAGAGGTCATTGATTGACAGCAGGCGCCGCCGACGGGTGCTGATGACCCGCGTCTCCTCCGCCCACAGGCGGATGGAGACCATGTCTTCGGGCTTGGATTCCGGGTTCAGGTTGACCCCGCGCAGCGCGATCAGCAGGCCATCCCCAATGCTGGTGGTACGCGGGCGGGTTTCTTCCGTCAGCAGGGCATCCGCCACCAGCGGATCGAGATTGGCGGCGCCACCGATCCACGCGCGGGTATCCGCATCGGTGTAGTCGAAATGCAGCCACAGGCGCCCCTGCTCCGGGGTCCACTGCAGTACCTCCGGCCACTGCAGCCGACGACCGGCGCCGCGTCCGTCCAGCAGGTAAGCGTGTATCAGTCCGGTTTGCATGGGGCCTCCTGCCTCGGTGTGATTCAGTGGCGTTGGTTCACGGAGCAAGTTTCAGCGACTGAGCTTCAGGCGGGCATTGGCGGTTTCGCCCGCTTCAAGCTGCCAGCTGTCGGCAAAGGCATTACCGTGTTCCACACATACGAATCCGCGGTAGTGCGCTCCGATATCGCCGATGGTGGCGGCGAGCTCCGCACCCGGATTCCAGGTGATGACCGTGTGGCAGTTGTCGCTCTCGGCGACGATCGGGTTGGGAGTGTGGATAACCTGGCGGGCGCCGGCTTGCTCGAACACGCGGTCCACTTCACCGGCAAAGGTCTGCACACCCTCGAGGCGATCGCGGGCAAAGCCGCGGGTCTTGTCGAGAAATTCGCCGCCGTCGAGCCCGTCCACTTCCACCGCGTTGACGTCGTCCACCGCGAAATAGCTGTGCAGCGCCCAGCTGTATTCCGCCGCGCTTTCCGCCGTGTTGGTGAGCGCGAGGTCAAAGGTGAGGGAGTCGCCGAGGCCGATTTTCAGGGCGCAGTCGAAGCTCGCCGCGAACAGCGCATCGCCGGGGTGCTGAAAACGCAGCTCCAGCTCGACGACGCCATCGGCCCGCACGTCACTGCCCGCAAGCTCCCACAACTGTGTGCGCACCAGACCGTGCTTGGGCTTGGAGGGGTCTTTCCGGTTTTCGCCGAACCACGGCAGGCACAGGGGCACGCCGCCACGCACAGCCGCGCCGGGTTCGAACGAGGTGACCGGGCTCAGCCACAGCAGCGGGGCGCGACCGGTCGCGGTAAATTCCAGTACTTGGGCCCCCTGCAGGGAAATCACCGCGCGGCACAGGCCGGTCTCCACCACCAGCAAATCCAGCCCGGGCTTGCCATATAAAGTGCCGCTGTCGGTACGGGAGAGGTAATCGTGTACTGCCACTGGTGGAAACTCCATTTTCGAGGTTGCAATTGGCAAGCGCCCCGAGGTCCCGTGGCGCCGGAATAAAGGTCTACTCTGCCTTTTCGATCTGCAGCCAGTCAAACCCTTCCTGCTGGCAGGCAAAGATGCAGTTGGCGGCCTGGGCCGCGGCATCGGCGAGCGCCGCGCGCGCCAGCTCCAGGCTGTTGTTCTTTTCGCTGATATGGGCAACCACAAGGTGCTGCAAGCGCTGACTGCCGATGCGCTGCAGGAAACCCGCCGCCTGCTGGTTACTGAGGTGCCCATAGGCACCGCCAACCCGCCGCTTCAGCGAGGGCGGATAGGGTCCTTGCGCCAGCATCATCGGGTCGTGATTGGCTTCCAGCACCAGTGCATCGCAGTCGCCGTAGTGGGACTCCACATGGGGCGTGATGGTACCGAGATCCGTGAGCAGGCCGAGGCTGCTACCGCGGCTGCGGAATACGAATTGTGCCGCCTCGCGGGCGTCGTGGGGCACGGCCACGGGGGTGACCTGGATATCCCCCACCACGAAAGGCTGGTGGCCTTCGATCAGCTGTACCGTCGGCAGCGCGCCAAAATCCCGCGCGCGCAGCGTGCCGGGGGTGAGATACACCGGCAGCCGGTACTTGCGCGCCAGCGGGCCGACGCCGGCCATATGGTCGCTGTGTTCGTGGGTGACGAGAATCGCGGAGAGCTCCGCAGGGGAAAGGCCGAGCCGCATCATACGCCGCTCGGTCTCCTTGATGGTGAAACCGCAGTCCACCAGCAGACAGTGGTCGCCGGAGGCGACCAGAGTGCCATTGCCCTTGCTGCCACTACCCAGGGAGGCAAATCTGATCGCCATAATTTTCCGGTACCAGCGTCAGATGAGGTTCTGACGAATGGCCATCAACAGCTCGGATGCCTTGTTGCGGCTGAGTGGCTCGCCACGGGTATTGCGAACACGCACCTCGATGGCGTCACCCTCGCCCCGCAGTACCACCAGATATCCCGGGATATTGCTGTTGGGCGCGCCACCAAGGCCCTGTTGGTTGGCAAACAGGCGCGGTTCCGCGGTGCTGCTGGTATCGATATTCGCCAGCACCTGCTGCAGGCTGTAGGCATCTGCCGCCTTGGCCTGCTTGTCGTCGTCCTTGCCCGAGCGCCAGCTGGAGAACCAGCCACTGTCCTCTTCCGACAGCTCGCGATCGGTGTCAAAGGTGACATAGAAGACGCCGATCTCGGCATCCTCCTTGTGCAGGCGATAAGCGCCGGTATTGAGTGCGTGGGCGACGGTGGCCCAGGCGCGGTTCATACCCAGGTCGAGCGCGATAAACGGCTCTTTGCCCGCCGGCTCCATCACCTGCACTTTGACCTTGCCACCGCCGATGGCCTGGGCCACCAGGGATGCAGCGGCGCCGCTATTGTCCGCCGCCAGCGCGTTGGACATCTCGTCGATCATCCAGCCCTCGCGCTCGGGATTGCTGGACTGGGCCGGCCACTCCACCGGGCCGCTCGCCGGCGCATCCAGCGCAGCGGCATAGTGGCGCACATGGATCTCGGTAGTATCCGGCTGCACGCCGGACTCCACCTGCAGGCGGTACTTGTCTTTGGTATCCGGGTTTTCACCGAAGGTCAGCCAGGTGGTTTCCATGGTGCCGGCACCGGCGTCGGACGTGGCCAGCTGCAGGCCGGCTGTGCGCAGGAAGTAGTGCAGCTGCGGCCAGACTTCGTCTGGCGGCTGGTTTACAAGCACCCAGCGGCGGTTGCCCAGCTTCTGGATTTTCACCCGATCGAGACCCACGTTCACAGACAGCGCCTGCGGCCGCGGGACCTGGAATGCGCCGCGCTCCACTTCGCCGCTGATCTGCGGCACTTCGTAAAGTTCTTCCTGGTGCTTGGCGGTAACACCCGCCGGCATCTGCAGCGGCGGCAGGCTGTCAGCCATCTGGTAGTCGTCTCCGCGGTCGCGGAAGTAACCGTCCTTGCCAAAGATGCCACAGCCACCCAGGGTGGTAACCGCAGCGCACAGCAGGGCTCCGGCGGTAAATTTTGTCATTATTCGTACCTTGTCGAATCAGTCCCGATCGCAATTGTCCTGGTGCGGTAGTGGCCTGTTGGCCGTGGGCAGTCGCCCGAATACCGCGTAAATTCTTTCAGTAAGAGCTGTCTGTCAGAGCACGCCAGCACTGCGCAGTGCTTCGCGCACCACACTGTGGTGTTCGGGGGACAGAACGGTCAGCGGAAGGCGGATACCGCTGTCGATGCGACCCATTTCTTTCAGCGCCCATTTCACCGGTATCGGGTTGGACTCCACAAACAGCATTTTGTGCAATATTTCGATGCGCTGATTGATCGCGCGGGCGGTTTCCGCGTCACCGGCCAGTGCCGCCTCGCACATCTGCGCCACTGCTGCCGGTGCCACGTTCGCAGTCACGCTGATATTGCCGTGGCCACCAAGCAACATCAGTTCCACCGCAGTGGCGTCGTCGCCGGAATACAGCGCAAAGTCCTCGGGCACCAGCTCAAGGATCTGGCGCGCGCGCTCCAGGTTGCCAGTGGCTTCCTTGATGCCGACGATGTTAGCAATGGAAGACAGGCGGCGCACGGTGTCGGGCAGCATGTCGACCGCGGTGCGCCCGGGCACATTGTAGAGGATCTGCGGGATATCTACGGCCTTGGCCACAGCCTTGTAGTGCTGGTACAGGCCCTCCTGGGTGGGCTTGTTGTAATACGGGGTCACCAGCAGGCAGGCATCCGCGCCACACTTGGCCGCGGTGGCGGTGAGTTCGATGGCTTCAGTGGTGGAGTTGGCCCCGGTACCGGCAATGACCGGAATACGCCCGGCAACCTGATCCACCACCCGGCGGATGACTTCGAGGTGTTCGTGCACATCGAGAGTGGCGGATTCACCGGTGGTGCCCACAGCGACCAGTGCACGGGTGCCCTGCTCGATGTGCCATTCCACCAGCTCGCGCAGTTTGTCCCAATCCAGGCTGCCGTCTGCATACATGGGTGTGGCAAGCGCCACCATACTGCCGGAAATCATTGCAACTCCTTCTCCAACCGGCCTGAAGCCGGTCTGTACCACCAAAAAATGAATGCGGTATGTTACTGACCGTGCCAGTTCGATGCCAGCGCAAAAAATCATCCCATTGCGCGGCAGGGAACCCGGTCGAAACTGATTAAATTTTGCGCTTCTTGCGCCGCTTTTTCCGCTTGGGATAAAACGCTTCCTCGCCCTCCGGGCGGGTCTTGAAACGGCGGTGTACCCACATGTACTGGGCCGGGTTCTCGCGCATGCGCGCTTCCACGAACTGATTGACCAGCACCGCATCTTTCAGTTCGTCGCCGGACGGAATTTCGGCGATCGGTGGGAAAACCCGGACCTGATAGAAGCCCTTGCCTTCGAGGCGCGTGACCGTGTAGGGCACCACCTGAGCGCGGCCGACACGGGCGAAGCGCGAGGTGCCAGTTACAGTGGCGGCGGGAATACCAAACAGCGGCGCGAACACACCCTGCTTGATGCCGTAATCCTGATCCGGGGCGTACCACACTGCACGCCCCTTCTGCAGCGCCCGCAACATGCCGCGCACGTCCTTGCGCTGGTACACCTCGGAGTCCTCCCCGTGACGCTCACGCCCCTTGCGCTGCATGTAGTCATACACCGGGTTCTTGTGCGGTCGATACATGCCATCCACCGGATGGCTCATGGCCATGAAGGCGGCGCCGATTTCCAGGGTGGTGAAATGCATCGCCATCATTACCACACCCTGACCACGGCTGTGGGGCTCCTGCAGGTACTCCAACCCCTCGATGGTGAAGCGCCGGCGCAGCCAGCGGCTGGAACGGAACCAGGCCATGCCGGTTTCCATCAGCGCGACACCATTGGAGGCGAAGTTGCGCCGCAGCAGCTGCTCACGCTTGAGGGCGGAGAGTTCGGGGAAGCAGAGCGCCAGATTGCGCTCGGCGATATGCCGCCGGGTGCTGGCAAAGCGCAGCATCAGCCGGCCGAGGGCGCGGCCGAGTGCCATCTGCCAGTTGTAGGGCAGTTGTGCCACCAGGAACCAGAGGCCAAACAGCAGCCAGGTCAGCCAGTAGCGCGGGTGCAGCAGAGCGGCACGAAAACGGGGTTTTTCCATAAATTGCGGACAGCAGACGTCGGGGAGTTAGCACCAGGTGGCCACAGCCCCCGGAAGAAAACGGCGCATTATAGCCGCGCAGGTCCTTCCTAGGGTACTCCCCACCGGTAACCACCCTGTCCGGTGCAGCAAATCGCTCCCGTCGACAGGACCGCCGCGCGAATTTCCGCAGTGTTACCCGGGCTCAGTGCCGCAACAGGGCATCCAGCTCGTCCACCACCTCGCACCAGTCCGAATCTTCCAGAATCGCATCGCGCAGGAATTTGCGCTGGCTCTCGCTCCAGAACTGCGCTCGGGCCAGAGTTTCCTCGCCCACCAGGTGATGGCGGGCGAGAAAGTCCTCAATGGCGTTGTCGTCGGAGCTGAGGCCCAACTGGGCAAATAGATCGTTGAGGGTGTGATGACCGGTCTGCATGAAAATTTCCCTTGTTCCGATGGCCAGCTGCACCGAAGGGTCGACCCGGCTCGGCGCGAAACACTACCCTGCAGTATAGACAGCGGCGGCAGGGCTTCGCGCCAGAGGACACAGATTATGCGCCGCGGCCCCGGATCAAGGCGCCGGGCTGGGGTTCTGGCGGTGGATAACCTCGATGGCCTCCAGCTGGTCTTCACTCAGCCGCAGCTCGCTGCTGGCGATGTTGGACCTGAGCTGCGCCATGGTGGTGGCGCCGATGATGTTGGACGTCACGAACGGTTGCTCAGTGACAAAGGCCAGTGCCATCTGTGCCGGGTCGAGGCCAAACTCCCCCGCCAACTTCACGTACTGTTCAGTGGCGGAAGCTGCGCGCTCACCGGTATAGCGCTGGAAGCGCTCGAACAGGGTCAGGCGCGCGCCCGCGGGTCTGGCGCCATTCAGGTATTTACCGCTCAGGGTGCCGAAGGCCAGTGGGGAATAGGCAAGCAGACCACACTGTTCGCGAATCGCCATTTCCGCCAGTCCCACCTCGAAGGTGCGGTTCAGCAGGCTGTACGGGTTCTGGATAGAGACAACGCGCGGTTTGCTGCCGTGGGCGGCGAGACGCAGGTAGCGGTGCATCCCCCACGGGGTCTCGTTGGAGAGGCCAATGTGGCGCACCTTGCCCGCCACCACCAGCTCCTGCAGCGCGCCCAGGGTTTCACTGATATCCACACCGTCGTCTTCGCCATGCAGGTAACCCAACTTGCCGAAAAAGTTGGACTGCCGCTCTGGCCAGTGCACCTGATACAGATCGATGTAGTCGGTTTTGAGGCGCGCGAGAGAGTCGTCGCAGGCCTTCAGGATCTGTGTGCGGTCGAGACGGGGGCCGCCGCGAATATGGCTGACCCCGGGGTTACCGTCACCGCGCCCGGTCACTTTAGTGGCGAGCACCAGTGCTTCCCGGTTGCCGCGCTTCTCCAGCCAGTTGCCGATAATTTCCTCGGTGCGACCGTAAGTTTCAGGCTTCGGCGGCACCGGATACATTTCCGCGCAGTCGATGAAATTCACCCCGTGGGCAACCGCGTAATCCAACTGCTCGAAGGCTTCAGCTTCCGAATTCTGCTCACCAAAGGTCATGGTGCCGAGGCAGATCTTGCTCACCTCGAGATCGGTTTTTCCGAGCTTGCGGGTTTCCATGAAACGTCTCCTGCGGAATCAAAAGTTCACAAGTATAAAACGGAAACGCCGGGCAAATACCCGGCGTTTCATTCCTGCGATTTTTTTAACAATAACAAGTATCGGAAAAAATCGTAGCGAGCGGGTGGCTGACGGTGGCCGCCGGAGCGCAGGCCGCGGAATGTATATGTGATACATGAGCAGCCGAGCACCGCCGGACGCCGTCAGGCGCACGCGCAGTAGATTTTTATTTGAAGTCTGCTTCCACCAGCGGGCTGGTGTCGGCATCGTAGTCGATACCCTTTACACCAAAACCGAACAGCTTGAGGAAGTCGTCCGCATAACCTTTGTAATCGGTCAGCTCAAACAGGTTTTCCTCGGTCACTTCCGGCCACAGTTTTTCAATCTTGGCCTGGGTTTCCGCGCGCAACTCCTTGTCATCCATACGGAAGCGATTGACGTCGTCGAGACGCGGGGCATCGGTGTACAGGCCTTCGGTGTAGAGGCGGTACAGCTGTTCGATACAGCCCTCGTGGGTGCCCTCTTCCTTCATCACCTTGTAGACAAGAGAAATGTACAGCGGCATTACCGGAATCGCGGAGCTGGACTGGGTGACCAGGGCTTTCAGAACGGCAACGTTGGCGCTCGCACTGCCGCTGTCGCTGATGGCCTTGGCAGCGCGGTCCAGGTCTTCCTTGGCCTTGCCGATGGTGGCGTGACCGTAGATCGGCCAGGTAAGTTTTTCGCCGATGTAGGTGTAGGCAACGGTTTTGCAGTCGTCCGCCAGTACACCGGCGTCGTTCAAGGCCTGCATCCACAGTTCCCAGTCTTCACCGCCCATCACTTTGACGGTGGCCGCGATCTCTTCTTCGTTCGCTGGATCAACACTGATGTCAGAAATTTCCAGCTTGTCGGTGTTGAGGTTTTTCGCGGTGTAGGACTTGCCGATGGGCTTCAACACGGAGCTGTACAGTTCACCGGTTTTGGGGTCGGTACGACGCGGAGACGCGAGGCTGTATATCACCAGGTCAATTTTGCCGAGGTCTTTTTTGATGAAGTCGATGGCCTGGGCTTTGATTTCGTCAGAGAAGGCGTCGCCGTTGATGCTTTTGGCATACAGGCCGGCTTTGTGGGCCTCTTCTTCGAAGGCGGCGGAATTGTAGTAACCGGCAGACGCAGTGCGCTTATCGGTCGGCGGTTTTTCGAAAAATACACCGAGGGTGTTGGCACCACAGCCGAAAGCGGCGGTGATGCGGGAGGCGAGGCCGTAACCGGTGGAAGCACCTACCACGAGAACATTCTTGGGACCGTTTTCGATGGCGGGCTGAGATTTGATGTATTCGATCTGCTCGCGCACATTGGCAGCGCAGCCCTGCGGGTGGGCGTTGGTACAGATGAATCCGCGAACTTTCGGCTGGATGATCATGCCGGGCTCTCTCCGTTGGGTGATTCTTCGTTGGGGGGACCGCTGAAAAACGTAGCGAGCGGGTGGCTGGTGGTGGCCGCCGGAGCGGAGCAACCGGAGCGTACTGAAGTACGTGAGGATTGCGAGCACCGCCGGACGCCGCCAGGCGCACGCGCAGTAGTTTTTCAGTGGTACCCATAGATGGCCGACTGACCGGCCATTAAAGCCGCACATTCTAATGGCGTTTGGAGGCAACTCCCAGAGTGGCAGGTCACGATACGGGAATTTCGCGGCCAGAATATCTGGTATTGCGGCCAGTTTAGCCAAGCTCAGGCAGTAGTGCCTGCCCCCATTAAGTGCGCGCCGCACATAATTTGTACATCTCTGACTGCAACCAGCTCAATGGTCGCCTTTTAAACAAGCCAGGTGACGGTGTGACGCCGGGTAACTGGCACTTTTACTTCCGATCCCCGCCTTCCCCTTCACATCTAAATATTCACAAATCCTTGGCATGCTTAATGCAATTCATGTAGTGGGGCCGCTATGGAATGCGGCATTTTCCAGTCCCAAACAAAGGGTAACCAGCGAGGTATCACTCATGAAGTACTACTCACGTCATTTCGTAAAACCCGGCGACCTGAATCCGGCCCAACGTCTGTTCGGCGGCCAGGCACTGGCGTGGATAGATGAGGAGGCGGCCATTTTCGCGGGATGCCAGATGGGTACCGCAAACATCGTTACCAAGATGATGTCGGAAATTGATTTTGTCAGTTCCGCTGTGTGCGGGGACATTGTGGAATTCGGGTTTGAGGTAGTGGATATCGGCCGTACATCGCTGACGGTGCACTGCGAAATGCGCAACAAGCAGACCCGGGACCTGATTGTGCGGGTGGATCGTATCGTCTTTGTGGCCCTGGATGCGGAAGGAAAGCCCACCCCCCACAAGAAAGCGGGCATGACCGTGGAGCAGGCTGCAAATTCAGCCATCGCAGAAAACAAACTTGCCAGTTAATTTTTTCTAATTTCATTGGCCCGGAGCACCCGGCTCCGGGATTTCAGAAAATCGCATGCAACTTTCAATCAGCCAAGCAACTTCCAATCAGCGCAGCAATAACAACGGCTGCTTGGTCCCCAGCAACATCTTCGCCGTCACACTACCCAGCAACAGATCCCGCAACTTACTGTGGCTGAACGCCCCCATTACCGTCAGGTCGATGTCGTGCTGCTGCTGATAGGCAATCAGTGCATCCACGGTTTTACCCTGCAGGTTTGCACTGATTACCGAAATACCACCGTGGCTCAACGCTTCCGCCCCTTCCATCAGCACCGACTGAGCACCCTCGCCAACGTGTACCAGGTGACACTCAATGCCCTTAAACACCGGGCTACTCGCCACCATATCCAGCGCCTTGCGCGCAGCTTCACTGCCATCGTAGGCGAGCATGATCGAGCGCGGCGCCTTGAACTCCCGGTTCACCACCAGAATCGGTTTGTGTAGCGAGCGCACAATCGACTCCAGCTGTGCGCCCAGGCCCCGGTTTTGCTGTTCGTGTTCCTCACCGCGAATTCCCAGCACCAGAACCCGGATATGATCCTCCAGTTCCACCAGCGACTCCACCAGGGAACCGTGGCGCTGACACGTCAACACCCGCTCCGCCCCGGCATCCGCTGCCCGCTCTTTGGCCCTCTCAAGCATCTGCCGGCCCTGTTCCAACAACAGCTTCGAACGCTGCTGCTCCAGGTTGGCCAGCTCTTCCAGCAACTCTTCCTGACTGCCGAGACCAATGCTGCCGGAAAGATCCGCTACTGCGGGTGTGGAAACACGTTCGATATTGTGAAGAAGCTTCACCGGTGCGCCTGTGCGGCTGGCAATCCACGCGGCGTAATCACAGACGGCGCCGCTGTAGCGGGAGCCGTCGATGCAGGAGAGCACAAGGGGATCTTTCTGTTCGGTCATTATTATTTTCTCTTCATCACTCGCTAAAAATTTCAAATCCGGAGCACCTAAAGAACAGGGCTCAGAAATCAAAATCTAAGGCAGGGTGGCGGGACTTGGGTTTCAAAAGCGTCGGCGACATGGACGTCGCCGACGCAGCGTACAGGGATGTATACACAGCGGTTTTGAAACCCAAGTCCCGGTGCGCTGCCGCCACCTAATTCACTGACGAAGCACCGTTCCTCAATGCCCCCCCAGCACCTTCTCAATTTCTTCAGGCTTATCGTGCACCCCAAAGCGGTCCACAATCGTCGCACTGGCCTCATTCAGGCCGATCAACTCTACTTCTGCACCCTCACGACGGAACTTCAGCACCGCCTTATCCAGCGAGTACACCGCCGACACATCCCAGAAGTGCGCCCGGCTCAGGTCAATCACCACCTTATCCAGCGCTTCCTTGAAATCAAACGCCGCAACGAACTTGTCCGCGGAATTGAAGAACACCTGCCCCGCAACTTTATAGGTCCGGCAATTCTTCTCCTCATCCAGCTCCGAGCTCACGTACATAAAGTGGCTCACCTTGTTGGCGAAGAACAGCGATGCCAGCAGCACCCCCACGAAAACCCCAAACGCCAGGTTGTGGGTAAACACTACCACAATCACTGTGGACAACATCACCAGATTGGTCGACAGCGGCAGTCGCTTCAGGTCGCGCACCGAGCCCCAGTTGAAGGTACCGATAGACACCATGATCATCACCGCCACCAGTGCGGCCATCGGAATCACGGCCACATAATCGCTCAGGAAAACCACCAGTGTCAGCAGCCCCACACCTGCCACCAGCGTCGACAGGCGGCCGCGACCACCGGATTTCACGTTGATCACAGACTGGCCGATCATCGCGCAACCCGCCATACCGCCCAACAAACCCGCACCGATATTCGCAATACCCTGCCCCTTGCACTCGCGGTTTTTGTCGCTGCTGGTATCGGTCAGATCGTCGACGATAGTTGCCGTCATCAGGGATTCCAGCAGGCCCACCACGGCGAGGCCGGCGGAATACGGGAAGATGATTTTCAGGGTTTCGAGGTTAAGCGGAACTTCCGGCCACAGGAATACCGGCAGCGTGTCCGGCAGATCGCCCATGTCACCCACGGTGCGGATATCCAGCCCAAGAGCCACAGACACTGCGGTACAGGTGAGGATACAAACCAGCGGTGAGGGCAGCAGCTTGCCTACCACCGGCATATAGGGAAACAGGTAGATGATGCCGAGGCCTGCCGCGGTCATCGCGTAGACATGCCAGGTGACATCGATCAGTTCGGGGAGCTGGGCCATAAAAATAAGGATGGCCAGGGCATTTACGAACCCGGTGACAACCGCCCTCGATACAAAGCTCATCAGGCTGCCAAGTTTCAGGTAGCCGGCGATGATCTGCAGTACGCCGGTGAGCAGCGTGGCGGCGAGCAGGTATTGCAGGCCGTGCTCCTTGACCAGGGTCACCATGAGCAGCGCCATCGCGCCGGTGGCGGCAGAGATCATGCCAGGGCGGCCGCCGATAAAGGCGATGACCACGGCGATACAGAAGGAGGCGTAGAGGCCTACACGTGGATCGACGCCGGCAATGATGGAGAAGGCGATGGCCTCGGGAATGAGAGCCAGGGCGACCACGAGGCCGGCGAGCACGTCGCGGCGGATATTGCCGAACCAGTCGTTTCTGGTGGACGACAACAGGGTATTGGAGAACTGCATTGTCAGAAGAGCCTGTCTGGAGAGTCTTGTTCTTAGCCCGGAAAAGGGGGCGCGGATTCTAGCATCTTGGGGTTTCTGGCTAAAGAACGCTCAGTGCATTGATCCAGTTTTCGTGGCGGTGCCGCTACCGGGTATTCCTTTGCGAGACACGAGCTAGGCGCCCCCCCTCAACCCATCCATCGGGGCTCGGCTGCGGCCATCCAGGCCGCAGACGGTCTTGCATAGCGGCACCCGGTATCGAGATCTTCATTTTTACCACCCGCGCTACGAATCCTGTGTCGCCAAATGTCACTCCTGTCCGCCCGTCCGGACAGCGTTCAGCGGACACATTTTCCGGACACTCCCCCGCCCCACCGGAAATGCACAAAAATTTTATTTTCTATATTTTTCAATCAGTTAGGAGGATTTTCCGGCTTGGCACGGCGATTGCGATAAGGCTGCTGCATCCAAAAACTTCACTGTGCATCCGCGGCGCGAATTACCCGCGTCACAGACGCAGAACAAGACAAACCGATTCGACGTACTTGGGAACAACATGATCAGAGATACCTCCGGGCAGGACGTCCAGCTCACACCGCAAAGCCCGTGGAAGAACCCGCGTGTGCTGAAACGCGCAGGCCTTGGCCTCGGCGCGGCGGCATTCGTGGTTTGGGGGCTGGTGAGCTGGCAGAGCTCCAACGCTGTGGATGGGAGCCTGTCGCTGTCGCGTATCAACATTGCCGAGGTACAGCGCGGGGATCTGGTGCGGGACCTGGTGGTGCAGGGCAAGGTAGTCGCAGCCAACAGCCCGACCCTGTTCAGCCCGGCCCAGGGGATTGTGAAGTTCACGGTCAAGGCGGGCGACGCGGTCACACGTGGACAGCTGCTGGCGGAAGTGGACAGCCCCGAGCTGCAGAACCAGCTCGCGCAGGAAAGTGCGCTGTTCAACAAGCTGAGCGTCGAGTTGGCCCGCCAGAAGATCCAGGCGAAGCGCCAGCGCCTCGAGAACACCCAGAAAGCCGACCTCGCCAAGGTCGACCTCACCGCCGCGCAGCGCGAGCTGAAGCGCGCACAGCTGTCACAAGAGAAACAGATCATCTCCCAGCTGGATTTCGAAAAGGCATCGGACGACCTCGCCCGCGCCGAGCTGGAGTACAAGCAGGCGGTACAAAACGCGCAGCTTGAAGACGAAGCCCTGGCCTTTGAAACCCAGACCCTGGAACTGCAGGTGTCGCAACAGAAACTGCAGATGGAAGAGCTGCAGCGCAAGGTCGACGACCTGCGCATTGTGTCCCCGGTCGACGGCACTATTGGCAGTCTCGCGGCAACCCAGCGCTCTGCGGTGGCCGCCAACACACCGCTGCTCACGGTGGTGGACCTCACCAGTTTCGAACTGGAAGCCGCGGTGCCAGAAAACTATGCGGATGACCTGGGCCTGGCGATGGCGGTTGAAATCAATATGGCCGGCAAGAAGCTTCCCGGGGAAATCACCGCGATTGCGCCGGAGGTCATCGACAACCAGGTGATTGCCCGCGTTCGCTTCACCAGCAACCAGCCTAACAACCTGCGCCAGAACCTGCGCCTCACCGCGCGCGTGCTGCTGGAAAACCGCGCGGATGTGATCCTCGTCAAACGCGGCGCCTTCCTCGATCAGACCGGCGGCCGCTTTGCATGGAAACTGAACGACCAGCACCAGGCCGTGAAGGTGCCCATCACCATCGGTGCGCTGGGGCTCAATCAGGTGGAAATTGTTTCGGGCCTCAACGAGGGCGACAAGATCATCACCTCCTCCGCCGACGCTCTGGAAAATGCGCAACTGGTTGCGCTGAAAGACTGAATCAAATCTGTAAATAAAACCAACAAGCTCTCACGTTAAGACAAGGACATCCATCATGTTGAAAATGCACAACATTCGCAAAAGTTACCGCACCGATACCATCGAGACCCACGCGCTCAGGGATTTCAGCCTGGTGGTCAACGAGGGAGAGTTCGTTTCTGTCACCGGCCCCAGCGGTTCCGGTAAAACCACCTTTCTGAATATTGCCGGTCTGCTGGAAACCCCCACCGGTGGTGAATACCTGCTGGACGGACAGGAAGTGGGCGGTCTTTCCGACCGCGAGCGCTCACATCTGCGCAATGAAAAAATCGGCTTTATTTTCCAGGGCTTCAACCTGATTCCCGATCTCAACCTGTTCGACAATATCGATGTGCCCCTGCGCTATCGCGGCTTCAATGCCAAGGAGCGCCGCCGCCGCATTGAAAAGTCGCTGGAACAGGTTGGCCTCTCCGCGCGCGCCAAACACCTGCCGGCACAGCTCTCCGGTGGTCAGCAGCAGCGTGTGGCCATTGCCCGGGCACTTGCCGGCGAACCCCGCTTCCTGCTCGCGGACGAACCCACCGGCAACCTCGACTCACTGATGGCCCGTCAGGTCATGGAACTGCTGGAATTCATCAACGAGTGGGGCACCACCATCATCATGGTGACCCACGACCCCGATCTGGCCCGTCGTGCTCAGCGCAACATCCAGATCGTGGACGGTCAGGTTTCCGACCTGCGTCAGGCCACACCGCAAGAACAAGCGGCCATCGCCTGAGGAGACGACCATGTTTGGATATTACGTTTCGCTCGCAATACGCAGCCTGCGCCGCACACCGGTGCTGAGCGCACTGATGGTCGCGGCCATCGCTGTCGGTGTCGGCGCAGCCATGACCACTCTGACCCTCAACTACATGATGTCGCGCAATGCACTCGCCGCCAAAGACGACGTGCTGTATGCCGTGCAGCTGGACGGCTGGGATCCCCACGAAGCGTCGGATAACCCCAGTGAAATGCCCTGGCAGCTTACTTATCAGGATTCAGTGAACCTGCTGCGCTCGGACATTCCAACACACCAGGTTGCCATGCACCGGTGGGGGGGGCCCATTTCTCTGGAAGATTCCGATATCCGTCCATTTACCGCCGATGCCAGGGTCACCAGCAGCGATTTCTTCGCCCTGTTCGGTGTTCCGTTCATTTACGGAGGTACCTGGTCAGCCGAAGCGGACCAGGGCCCGGTTCAACAACTGGTGCTGTCAAAGGAAACCAACGACAAACTGTTCGGTGGCGAAAACAGCGTCGGACGCACCGTCAACTTTAACGGTGTGCCCTTCACGGTGGTGGGGGTTACCGAGCACTGGCAGCCCAGTCCCAAGGTACACGACCTGAATAACGGCCACTTCAACGAATCCGCCGAAGTGTTCCTGCCGTTCGGCCTGCACCGCACGTTTGAGATTTACCCCTGGGGCAACACCAATGGCTGGAAGTCCGAAGAGATCAACAGCTATGAAGATCGCCTGAACAGCGACATGGTATGGCTGCAGTACTGGGTACAGCTAGATACGCCTCAGCAGATCGAAGCCTATCGGGATTTCCTCACCGGCTACATTCGCGAACAGAAAGAACAGGGACGCTTCCCGCGCCCGCTGAAATTCGGCCTCAGCAAACCGTCCGAATGGTTGGTGCTGAACGAGGTAGTAGACGGTGATGACCGTATGCTCAACTGGCTGTCACTGGCCTTCCTGCTGGTGTGCCTGGTGAACGCGGTTGCGCTGCTGCTGGCAAAATTCCTGCGCAAGGCACCGGAAGCCGGTGTGCGTCGCGCGCTCGGTGCCAGCCGCAACGCGGTGTTCAGTCAGCATCTGGTGGAAAGCAGTTGTGTCGGCCTGCTCGGCGGGTTAGGTGGCATCCTGCTGACACTCGCCGGTCTGGCGCTGATTCGACAGCTGCAGATGGGTTATATGGATCGCGTTGCCTCCATGGACTGGACCATGATGCTGGCAGCGATTGGGCTCGCAGTGATTTCCAGCCTGCTTGCCGGTTTCTACCCGGCTTGGCGTATCAGCCGCACCAATCCGTCCATTTACCTGAAAACCCAGTAAATCAGCGCAAGCAGAAAGGAAAATACCATGTTGGAACTGCGACCCATTTTATCGGCGCTGTGGCGCCACAAAGTCTCCGCACTGCTGATTGCACTACAGCTGGGGCTCACGCTCGCCATCGTCAGCAATGCGCTAGTGGTCATGAACGAACGCACCGAACGCATGTCGCGGCCCACCGGTATCGCCGAAAATGACATTGTCACTTTCAATTTCATGGCGATCCCGAAGGACTACGACATGTACGGCGCCTTCCGCCAGGATATGGACATGATCCGGTCCCTACCGGGTGTGGCAAGCGCTTCCGTATCTAATGCAGTACCGCTTTCCGGCAGCGGCTCTGCCAGTGGTTTCTATTCCGAACCGAACAAGGAAACCGGCGCGACGGGTGCCAACTACTACACCATGGATGAACACTTCATCGATGCACTGGGTATGAAGCTGGTCGCCGGCCGCGGGTTTTACCCCGAAGAGGTGATGAAAATCAGCCCCAGCAGCAACGATCGCCCGACAATCGCCGTGGTGACCCAGAAATTTGCCGATGACCTATTTCCCGAGAGCAATGGCAATGTGCTGGGCAAAGTGTTTTTCAACGGCGGTGACGACCATCCGATCAAGATTGTCGGCATCGTAGAGCGCAACCTGGGACCTTGGCCCAACTCCTCCGTGGCCGGTCGCGGTGCGTTTTATCCGGCCATCACCGACCGCTGGTTCCACTATATCGTGCGCGCCGAACCTGGGCAGCGCGACAAGGTGCAGAAGTTGGTCGAGGAAAAGCTGGCCGAGCGCGATGGCAACCGCGTCATCAACTCGCACACGATCGAAGAGGAAAAAGCTCAGTACTACGCCGGTGACAACACGATGGTCAAGGTACTGAGCGGCGTCGTCATTCTGCTGACTTTTATCGTTGCCCTGGGCATCGTGGGACTAACCGTATTCTGGATTACCCAGCGCCAGAAGCAGATCGGCGTGCGTCGCGCATTGGGCGCCACCCGCACCGCCATCTGTCGCTACTTCCTGCTGGAAAACCTGATGATCGCGGCCACCGGTATTGCCCTGGGAACCGCTGCCGCACAGATTTTCAACGGTCTCCTGGTGAGGGAATTCGACCAGCCAGTACTGCCACTGATGATTACCGTCTCCTGCGCAGTGGCTCTGCTCGTGGTAAGTCTGGCAGCATCCCTGATCCCGGCGTTGCGCGCGGCCAATATCTCACCGGCAACCGCCACACGCAGTGTATAAAGCAGGGTACACTATCTCCCCTACCGGAACGGGCGCCCGCGCCCGTTCTCTCCTGCAGCCCGAAATGGAATTATGGATAAAGTTCTTGTCATAGATGACAACACCGGCATCATCTCTGCCCTTTCCCTGCTGTTGTCCCTCCACGATATCGAAACCCTGAGTGCCATAACTCCCCAGGCCGGCCTGCAACTGCTGCGGGAAAACCCGGACATCAGTCTTGTCATCCAGGACATGAACTTCACCGCCGACACCACCTCCGGAGAAGAAGGGCGAGCTCTGTTTTTCGCCCTGCGCGAGTTACAGCCAGACATTCCGGTCATCCTGCTTACCGCCTGGACCCAACTGGAAATGGCCGTGGAGCTGGTCAAGGCCGGTGCCGCCGACTATGTCGGAAAACCCTGGGACGACAACAAGCTCATCGCCACGATCAAAAACCTGCTGGAACTGCACGAATTGCAACAACAGCAACGCCAGTCCCAGCGCCGCGCGCAACAGGCGCGGGAACAACTGCAACAGCAATTTGACCTGCAGGGTATCGTCTACCGCAGCCAGCAGATCCAATCCTTGTTGGAAATGGCCACTCAAGTAGCGCACTCCGATGTACCGGTACTGATTACCGGCCCCAACGGTGCCGGCAAGGAAAAGATTGCCGACGTTATCCAGGCCAACTCCAGCGTCAAAGATGGTCCCTACATCAAGGTCAACGTCGGCGCACTGCCGGAAGAGCTGATGGAAGCGGAGTTGTTCGGCGCCGAAGCCGGGGCCTATACCGGCGCGGGCAACAAAATGCGTCAGGGCCGATTCGAGGCCGCCGACGGCGGCACCCTGTTTCTCGATGAAATCGGTGAGCTGTCTGCCAGCGGCCAGGTGAAATTGCTTCGCGTATTGCAGACGGGGGAATTCCAGCGCCTCGGCAGCAGCCAGACCCGCAAGGTTCGCGTGCGCGTTATCAGCGCCACCAACAGCGACCTGCCGCAGATGATCAGCGATGGCAGCTTCCGCCAGGACCTGTTCTACCGTCTGAATGTGATTGAACTGAAACTGCCACCGCTATGGGAAAGGCCGGAAGATATCCTGCCGCTCGCGCGCGCGTTTCTCACCGCCAGCGGCAAGCAGCTTTCGCCCCCCGCACAGCAACGCCTGATGCGCTACAGTTGGCCCGGCAATGTACGCGAACTGCAGAATGTCATGCAGCGCGCTGCGGTACTCACCAGGGGCGATACCATTGAGGAGGCGACCCTGGCACTGCCGGAAGATACGCAATCGAAAATCCCCGAGCACAGTTTCGAACCCAGCCGGGAATTACTGGAACAGACACTGGCCAACTGCAACGGCATCATCGCCCAGGCCGCGCGCGAACTGGGCCTCAGCCGCCAGGCCCTGTACCGGCGGCTGGACAAATACGGAATTCCCTATTGATGCCTCGTATCGCCCGCTCCCGGGTTTCGCTGGAAGGAAAACTCTTCGCCACAGTACTGATCGCGGTGGCACTGGGTACCGGTATTCCCTTCGGATTATTAACGCTCGGCGCCGAGCCCGCTCTCGCCTGGAGCGCCGGCCTGCTGTTCGCGCTTATACTGGCGTTCGCGCTATTGCGCCCCCTCACCCGTAATCTGAATCGCGCACTGCAAAGCCTGGAGGGCGGCCTGCTCAATTTTCGCGACGGCGACTTTTCCATATCCCTCGCACTGAACCGCAATGATCAACTGGGCCATCTCGCACGCCTGTATAACGAAGTGGGCGAAATACTGAGACGGGAACGCGCGCACATTCACCAGCGGGAATTATTGCTGGATACCGTAATCCAGAGTTCACCACTGGCGCTGCTGCTGGTGGATCAGGGTGAACACATCATCTATGCCAACACTAGCGCCCGCCACCTGCTCCACGGCGGCAAAGCCCTGCAGGGCCACCTGCTGCAACAGGTGTTTCCGCACTGCCCGCCGGAGATTGCCCAGGCCATAGAGCAGCAGCGTGAAGGACTCATCAGCTATCTCGATGGAGAGAGCAGCCAGACACTGCATATCAGCAACAGCACCTTTGTCCTCAACTCCCAGCGACACCGCCTTATTCTGTTGCGGGAAATGACCAGGGAACTAACGCGGGCGGAAGTGCAGGTGTGGAAAAAGGTAATCCGCCTGATCAGCCACGAGCTCAACAATTCCCTCGCACCGATTTCGTCCATGGCGCACAGTGGCAAATTACTGTCGGAAAAAATGCTGCCCGATAACCTGCACGCGCAACAGCTGGCCGGTGTTTTCGACGTTATCGCCGATCGCTGTCGTCACCTCACGGAATTTACCCAGGGCTACGCACGCTTCGCCAAATTGCCGGCGCCGGCCTGTGAAGAGGTCGCATGGAGCAGATTGGTCGCGAGACTGCAGCCGCTACAGCCTTTTACCCTGCAGGGCGAGCTGCCTTCTCGCCCCGGATATTTCGATGCGGCGCAGATAGAACAGGCACTGCTGAACTTGCTGAAAAATGCCGCGGAATCCGGCAGCGAGCAAAAGGACATAACCCTGCGCATCGAAACCGACGCGCACGGGCAATTGCTTACGGTTGCCGACCGCGGCGCCGGCATGAGCGACAGGGTGCTGCAACAGGCGCTGCTCCCCTTTTATTCCACCAAACCGCAGGGGGTTGGACTCGGGCTCGCCCTGTGCCGGGAAATCGCCGATGCCCACGGCGGCCAGATTCGCTTGCATAACCGCAGCGACGGCGGCCTTCAGGTCAGTATCTGGCTACCCTGGTCTCCTAAGGTATGAACTAGGCGTCAATTGAGTAACAGCGAAGGCCTTCGCTGAACAACCAGCAACGACCGCCCTCGGGGCATGGCGCATCCATGGTCAACGGCGCGCTGCCGGCGGGGCACTGGGGTGTGACGCCCGCGGTACACCAGTTACCGGTATCCAGTTGATAACAGACGGTATCGCCGGTGAGGCAGGCGCTGGCCGTTGGGATTTGCGAGTCGCCGGCAAAGCAATTGCGGGGATACAGCGGCGTCAGGTTTTCGGGCAGCCGTCCCTGATAGTAGGTGGCAGGACTACCGGTGAGGTCACACCAGAATCCGTCCAGGCTTGTGACATTGTCCATGTTGCTTGCAGTGCCGGCACAACCGGCAAAGAGAGCAGTAGCGAACAGGGCAAACAGGCGCAATTTCATCGCACATCCTCTGTGAACACCAATGGGCTTCCCTGCCCAATCCCGGCAGTTTTCCGCAGGCTTACTTCTCGTAAACGATACAGCGGCGTCCGCCGGCAATTTCGTAGCACTGGGCCGAGGCCGGGCAGATGGAGCCCGGTGCCAGCTCCTCGGCATCGCCGGGACAGCCGCCGTAATTGGTTTTCTGCTCTTCCTGCGCGCGGGGAATGGGCGCACTGTTAGGGTAGACCACCTGATCGCGCACGCTACTGGTTCCACAGGCGGCAAGAAACGAAGTGGAAAGTGTGGCTGCCGCCAACAGGGAGAGAGTCATCACGGGTGTGCGCATGGAGCCTCCTGGCCATGGGACCTTGATACTGCGACCTGCCGAACAGGAAGGTCGTAATGAAATCCGGAGTTATTTGCGGGAATTAGTAGACCCGCATCACCGGGAAAAACCAGCAGGCAGAGCCCACCCTGGCGTTTTCAACATCTGTCGAACACTGGCGACTGGCCGCAGGCGGCGCAGAGGTATTGGGAAGGTAGTTCCCCACCTCAACGAAATCTGCGGTCTGGCTTTTGTCGTCCGGATTGAAGAAGAACGGGTCGTAACTGTGTTCATTTTCGAAGGGTACGAATATACAACCTTGTAAGCACAGGGTGACACTCATTGCCACCACTGCGATCCCTGAGCGATTCATGACTCGACTACCTCGCGATTCGCATTGCACCACTTCGGCATGCCCGGAGTGTCCTATCCCGGGACCCGCCTGTTGTATTTTCAGTTTAGTCATCAGGACGTGTTCGACGACGCTGTACAGCTTTTAACCAGAATTAAAAGCGCGGGATTCAACTGCAGCAAACATTACGCGACAGCCGCGGGAGATACGGCGTCAACCTATGACGTTGAGGCGTCGGAAACCGCCAAATTGCACGCATAAAAAAACGCCGGCGGGTTTCCCCACCGGCGTTCTTGAGTAGGCACGGTGCCGTCGATTACAGCAGCAGTCGACGCACGTCGGCGAGCATTGCAGACAGGTAGGTCAGGAAACGCCCCGCATCACCGCCGTTCACCGCGCGGTGATCGTAGGACAGCGCCAGCGGCAGCATCTGCCGCGGTACGAATTCCTTGCCGTTCCACTCCGGGCGCACCGCCAGCCTGGAAACGCCGAGGATACCCACTTCCGGCGCATTCACGATCGGGGTAAAGCCAGTGCCACCGATGGCGCCGAGGCTGGAGATGGTGAAGCAGGCACCCTGCATATCGCGGGGTTTCAGCTTGCCATCGCGCGCCGCAATCGCCATTGCGGTGGCTTCTTCTGCCAGCTCGTAGAGCCCCTTCTTGTCCACGTCGCGGATCACCGGGACCATCAGACCTTTCGGGGTATCTACCGCCATACCAATGTGTACGTAATCCTTGTGCACGATGTGCTCGCCATCGTTGTGCAGGGATACGTTGAAGCTCGGTACTTCGCGCAGTGCTGCCGCCGCCGCTTTCAGCAGGAATGGCACGGGGGTGAGTTTCACCCCGCGCTTTTCCGCTTCCGCTTTCATGGACTTGCGGAATTCTTCCAGCTCGGTGATATCCGCGTCGTCGAACTGGGTAACGTGGGGCACGTTCAGCCAGTTGCGCGACATGTTGGCCGCGGTGATCTTGTGGATCTTGCTCATCGGCTCGGTGCGCACCGCGCCGAACTGGCTGAAGTCGATCTCCGGCATCGGCGCGATGCCAATGCCGCCACCAACACCAGCTACCGCACCGCTTTCCGCCTTCTTCACCTGCTCCTTGATATAGGCGTGCAGGTCATCCTTGGTGACACGGTTGCGCGGGCCGGAGGGTTTGACCTTGTTCAGGGTCACACCCAGCTCGCGCGCCAGCTTGCGCACGGCGGGGCCGGCGTAAACTTCCGCAGCCGGGGAGTGATCCCGCTCCAGGTGAGGATCTTTCTGCGGTGCCGCCGGCGGTTCCTGGGAGGCCGCCACAGCCACCTCGGCAGCTGCCGGTGCCACCGCGGGAGCGTGGGCCGCTGCAGGCGCCGGTGCTGCAGCACCAGCGGCCTGGGCCTTCATCACACCGATCACGTCGCCAGTGGAAACCTTGTCGCCCACCTTCACGGACAGGGACACGATGGTGCCCGCTGCCGGTGAGGGAACATCCATGGAGGCCTTGTCGCCTTCCACCACGATCAGGGAGTCGCCCTCGCCCACTTCGTCGCCGGCGGCAACGGAGAGTTCGATCACATCCACAGACTCGGCGCCGCCGAGGTCCGGTACCACGATGTCCTGCTCCACCGCCGCGCCTGCGGGCGCAGCAGCAGGGGCCGGCGCGGGCGCCGCAACCGGTGCCGGAGCAGCGGCCGCTTCGGCGACCGGTGCCGCTTCCTCCGCTTGCGCGGAATCGCCGGCAACCTCAATCTCGCCGATGACATCGCCTTCGGAGATTTTGTCACCCACCTTGACGGAGATGCTCAGGATCTTGCCGGCCAGCGGCGCGGGTATGTCCATGGAGGCCTTGTCGCCTTCGACGACAATCAGCGCATCCTCTTCCGCCACTGTGTCCCCCACAGCAACGGCAATTTCAATTACATCGACCTGATCGGCGCCGCCGAGATCGGGCACTTTAATGACTTGTTTTGCCATATCTCTAGTTTCCTTTTCAGCGGACCTTAAACGAGGCGCGGATTAACTTTTTCCGCATCGATGTTCAGTTTCTTGATGGCGTCCGCCACTTCACTGGCATCGATCACACCCTGCTTCGCCAGGCCGGTCAGCGCGGCGATGGCCACATAGTTGCGATCCACTTCGAAGAAGCGGCGCAGCTGCTCACGGCTGTCGGAGCGGCCGTAGCCGTCGGTGCCGAGCGCAATCATGTCGCCATCGATGAACTCGCGCAGCGGCTCTACGTAAGCGCGGATGTAGTCGGTGGAAATCACCACCGGGTTCTCGTTGCCGGCAAACTGATCGCTGATCCACGCGGTGCGCGGTGCTTCGGTCGGGTGCAGCATGTTCCAGCGCGCCACGTCCTGGGCCTCGCGGGCCGCTTCGGTGGCGGAGGTCAGGTTCCACACGTCGGAAGTCACACCGAATTGGGTGGCGAGGATGTCCGCGGCGGCGAGTACTTCGCGCAGGATGGAACCGGCGCCCACGAGCTGTACATGCTTGCTCGCCGCCTTGCCTTTGCCAGCCTTGCGGGAGTTGCCTTCCAGCTTGTAGATACCACGGATGATGCCCTCTTCCACACCCTGCGGCATTTCCGGCTGCAGGTAGTTTTCGTTCTCGATGGTGACGTAGTAGAAGAGGTTCTTCTGCTCTTCGTACATCTCTTTCAGGCCGTGACGGATGATTACCGCCAGATCGTAACCGTAGGCCGGGTCGTAGCTCTTACAGTTCGGGATGGTGGCGGAGATCACGTGGCTGTGACCGTCCTGGTGCTGCAGGCCTTCACCGTTAAGGGTGGTACGGCCGGCGGTGGCACCTACCAGGAAGCCGCGCGCCTGCATGTCGCCTGCCGCCCAGGCCAGATCGCCAATGCGCTGGAAGCCGAACATGGAGTAGTAGATGTAGAACGGCACCATGGGCACGCCGTGGTTGCTGTAGGCAGTAGCCAGAGCCATCCACGCGGACATGGCACCGGCTTCGTTGATACCCTCTTCCAGCACCTGGCCTTTCTTGTCTTCCTTGTAATACATGATCTGGCCGTGATCGACCGGAGTGTATTTCTGGCCCTGGGAAGAGTAGATACCCAGCTGACGGAACAGACCTTCCATACCGAAGGTACGGGCTTCGTCGGGCACGATCGGCGCCACGTTCTGGCCCATGTTCTTGTCTTTCACCAGCACCGACAGCAGACGTACAAACGCCATGGTGGTGGAGATTTCGCGATCGCCGGAGCCCTTGGTGATGGCACTGAAGGCATCCAGTTCCGGGATTTCCAGCTTCGCCACGTCCACGCTGCGAGACGGAACCGGACCGCCCAGCGCCTTGCGACGCTCGGCCATGTACTTCATTTCCGGGCTGTCGGGGGACGGACGGTAGTAGGGAACCTCTTCGATTTCCTTGTCGGTCAGCGGGATCGCAAAGCGGTCGCGGAAACGCTTCAGCGCCTCGGTGTCCATCTTCTTGACGTTGTGGGTATCCATCGCCGCTTCGCCGGCGGAACCCAGGCCGTAACCTTTCACGGTCTGCGCCAGGATCACGGTGGGCTTGCCCTTGCTCGCCATGGCTTCGGCGTAGGCTGCATAGACCTTGTACGGGTCGTGGCCGCCGCGGTTCAGCTTCATGATCTCGTCGTCGGACATGTCCTTGACCATCTCTTCCAGCTCGGGGTATTTGCCGAAGAAATGCTCGCGGGTGTAGGCGCCGCCGTTGGCCTTGAAGTTCTGCATCTCGCCATCGACGGTCTCGTCCATGACCTTCTGCAGCAGACCCTTGTCGTCTTTCTCGAACAGCGGATCCCACAGACGGCCCCACAGGACCTTGATCACGTTCCAGCCGGCACCGCGGAATACGCCTTCCAGCTCCTGCACGATCTTGCCGTTGCCGCGCACCGGGCCATCCAGACGCTGCAGGTTACAGTTGACCACGAACACCAGGTTTTCCAGGTTCTCGCGGCCAGCCAGGGCGATTGCACCCAGGGATTCTGGCTCGTCACACTCGCCATCACCCAGGAATGCCCACACCTTGCGATCGCCGCGCGGAGACAGGCCACGGGCGGACAGGTAGCGCATGATGTGCGCCTGGTAGATCGCCTGGATCGGGCCGAGGCCCATGGATACGGTGGGGAACTGCCAGTAGTCCGGCATCAGCCACGGGTGCGGGTAGGAAGACAGGCCCTGGCCGTTCACTTCGCGACGGAAGTTGTCCAGCTTGTCCTCATCGAAGCGACCCTCCAGGTAGGAGCGGGCGTAGATGCCCGGCGCGCTGTGGCCCTGGAAGAAAATCAGGTCGCCGCGCTCTTCACCCTCGTTGCCGCGGAAGAAGTAGTTGAAGGCAACGTCGTACAGGGTGGCCGCGGAGGAGAAGCTCGCGATGTGGCCGCCCAGGCTGTCGCTGTTGGAGTTGGCGCGCACCACCATGGCCAGCGCGTTCCAGCGGATCAGGGAGCGGATACGACGCTCCATGAACAGGTCGCCGGGCATGCGTTTTTCCGCCTGCACCGGAATGGTGTTGCGGTACGGGGTGGTAATGGCCGCCGGCAGCTGTACGCCAATATTGGTGGCGCGGTCAGACAGCTGCTTGATCAGGAACGCAGCGCGCTCCTTGCCGCTGTGGCGGATGACCGCCTGCAGCGCGTCAAGCCATTCCTGCGTTTCCTGAATGTCGGTTTCTTCGTGCATCAAATGCTCCTCGGCGAAAGTACGACGTCGAGTCGGTGTTTTTTATGGTCAGAATTTTGACGCGCAACAGTACCTTATGCGCGGGAGTTCACTCCCACATCTGGCTCCTCATGCGCCAATTCACCGCCACAAATGGCGGAAAAGCAGCGTTCACTGATCAGTGTTTCAGCACTGTAGTGACCAAGGAGGGACTGAGCGACCTGAATACCGCCGGTTTTTGGCCGGCTCGACTGAATTCGGCATTGAATTCGATAGTGCTACGAGGCCAGTTAAGCAGAAATTGGACCGCTTACAGCACCTAGCATGCTGTAACTGTCCTCAATTAACAGACCTGCATTAGCAAGCGGAGGCGATTGTAGTATTACTACAAACGATTTACCAGATAGGACAATTAGTAACAAATAAAACCAAATTCCAAAACAAATAGTTTTCACAACGCGGCTTCAGCGGATGATTTTGCCGTGAATGCGAGAAATTTTATTACAAAATAGAGTCCAAGAATCTCATCCCGGTCACGCCCGTACCAAGTCCACCGGGTTTCGACGGACAGTCGCATCCAGCTACGGCAATTCCCCAAATTTGACGCTGCAATCCAAAGGATCGGCAATCCCCGATGCCGGCGACCGCCTCACAGCTGCACGGTTGTCGGCTGCTCCGAATATTCCGCATAAACCAGATAGCGCAGCGGACCACCGGCATCCACTGCATCAAACGGATAGCAGGTCACCAGAATCAGGCCAGGAACAGTGCCGGTGCGCGCAAACGCCGGTAAAGCGCCACTGCGGCTGTCGACCACCTGCGCGCCCTGCACCCGGAAACTGTGCCATCGGCCATCGCTCCCCTGCAGTTGCACCGGCATTCCCGGGCGCAGGCGATTGAGCCCGCGGAAATGGGTATCCCGGTGCGCGGCGATGACGGTCACCGGTGCGCCGGCGCTGGCTCCCGGTGACGTGGCAGCGGTTTCATACATCCCCGGCCCGAAGGCCAGGGCTTGGCCGCTGGTGCCCTGCAATACCACCAGTGGTTTGTCGTTGCCGAGCTTCAGCTGTGCCACCGGCCAGGTATCCGCCCAGGGCCAGGGTTTGTGAATCTCGCCGCTGCTGAGCTGGCGCTGCCAGGAGTCACTGATCAGGTACTGCGCCAGCTCAGCCTTGAGCAGTATCCAAGTGCCACCACCCAGCTGCCAGAGTCCGGCACAAATCAGCAGTGTGGATACCCAGCGCACACTTTTGCCGAGAGGAATCACTGCACTTGCTCCTGTCCCAATCCACCCTGCGCCCTGTGATTGCGCAGATCGGGTAACAGACGGCGCAGTACCCGGCGCAAATTGCGCTCGATATACACACGCCATACCCGCAGCAGCCCGCCCAGACCGAAAAGAAGTGCCGCCAGAAGCCACTGGCCATATATGCCATTGGCGGTAGCGGGGTAAGTGAACGGTTGCTGGACCTGGCCGTGCGCTACCGCATTCGGCACTGGACTGGATTTGAGTGACTCGGACGCCGGGCGCGCCGGTGTCTGCTCCACCGCGACAAAGCTGGTGTAGGGGCTGGCCAGTTGATAGTCCAGCGCCAGCTTAAGAATTTGCTCACGCAGTGGATCTTCGGCTTCCATGTCGCGCAGCTGTCCGCGTTCACGCTGTTCGTCCCTGAGCGCACTAATCTTCTCTCTGGCCCACAGACTGCCGATGCCATTGCCAGAGTTATCCACAGTCAATTGCGACAGCGACAGGTTGCGGGTAAAACGCTGCCCCGCGAGGCGGCCGCTAATCCTGATTTCCCCCATGCCGCTGCTACCCAGTGCACCATCTTCAAACCGCGCCACCAGCTGTACCGGCTCACCGCGATACAGGTCTGGCAGGCGTTGCGGATAGCCTTCCACTTTTACTCCGCGGGGCCACTGCACCTGCAGGTCGGTCACCAGTGGGCTCTCCAGCTTTTCGAACAGCGCGCCCATTTTTGCCTGCACCTCGTCGAGATCTCCGATGTGCACAAAACTGCCACGGCCGTATTGCGCGGCTTTGGTCATAAAGAAACTGTTGGGTGCGGATCCGATACCCACAGTAAACAGGCGCACCTCGCCGAGGCGCTGGCGAATCAACTCAAACAACGCGCTTTCATTGCCTACCGCACCGTCGGTGATAAAAATTACCTGGCGCACCAGCTCGCCGGGTTCGTCGTTCAATTGCTGGGACAGTGCTTCTTTCAGGGCTGGCGCCATCTCGGTGCCGCCGCGGGCATCCAGGGATTCCACCCAGTCCCTTGCGCGCAGGATATTATCCGGAGTCGCCGCAAGTGGGCGCGGATAAAGGGTGTGGTAGTCACTGTTAAATTCGATCACGTTGAAACGATCCGCCACAGTGAGGCGCGACAGCGCCAGCAACAGGCTTTCCTTCGCCTGGCGAATGGAGTAGCCGCCCATGGAGCCGGACGTATCCACCACGTACACCACTTCCCGCGCAAGTTTGCGCGCACTGGTACTGCCCTGGGGCGGCAACAGCAACAACTGCAGATGCTGGGTGGAATCCTTCGCCGACTGCTCGGCAAACATCGCCGCCGCCGGCATCGCTGAAGCTTGTGGTCGCCAGTAAAGTGCAAAATCCCGATCCATGGGCACGCTGCCCTGCTTCAGGCGGATGGTGTAGCGATGGTCGCTCTCGCTGCGGAAATCGATTTCGTGATACGGGCTGTAAATATCCGCGAGCGGCAAGCCCATGCCGAGATCAATCTGGACCTTCATCTGATGACTGCCCTGCTCCGCCAGCTCGCTCACCGGCAGCATCACCGGAGAAATCTGGTCTGCATCTGGCACCTGATCGGTGGGGAACGACCAGCCGTGGGCGTTGAGATTTACCTGCTGCTGCGCAGCGACCGGAATGCCCGGCATATAGCGCGGTGTCAGCGTGCTGGGCAGGCGCAGGCTGAATTGGCCGGTATCAAAACGCAGGGTCTGCAGGTAGCGCACTTCCACCACAATCTTTTCACCCGGTGCGATATTGGCGACACGGCTGGTAAACAGGTTTGGGCGCTGCTGTTCCAGCAGTGCCGCACGCTTGCCCGCCTCGCGCGCCTCTTTATAGATCTTTCGCGCCTGCTGGCGCTCGCGTACCTCACCGACAATACGCCGCTCACCAACCACAATTTCCATGCCGTTTACTGCCGCGTTTCCTGGCAGCGGCAGTACATAGACCGCCTCCTGCCACTTGTCCGAAGCATTGGAAAAAGTCTGGTGAATTTCCACTTCGGCCACCAAGCCGCGCACTTTGATTTCCACTTCAGTGCCGAGGTGAATGGCGGGAATGTAGCGACCTTTTTCCGAAGTCTGAAACAGCAGGTCGCCACTAGCGGAGTCATTGATACCCACGCTCTCAAACTCCGCCCCCTGTGCCGGGCTGACGTCAATATCCGTCTCCTGGGCTTTGGCGCCCACCGCTGCCAGAAGCACGGCAATCGTGGTCACCAGCAGCAGCAACCAGCTACCGGTGCGATTTTTGCGGTAGCGACGGCGGTAGTATTCATCGGCGGGAAGAATCAACAGGTCGCGGTGAATGCGCGGTGCATGGAAAAAGGGACGGTTCACTGGTGCCTCCAGAGTTTTCATCAATAGAGGCATTAAACAGCTGTAAGTGGGCGGCAGTGGGGAGCAATCCGGGCAAGGCCGAGATCAATTATGGCGAATTGTGGCACGGCCAATCTGTGGGCATGGTCGCTCGACACACTACACTTTGCCGACTTCCCAACCTAAAGCAGTTTCAGGGGACTCCCCTATGGCATCAGCAAACTGGATACGGCCCACGCGGGCAATATTTTTACTCGCGGCATTTTGGGTCGGGTTAGTCAGCCAGTCACTTTGTGCGCAACCCTGGCCTACAGCAGAGGAGACCAAACAGATTGCGGAGAAAGGTTATATCTACGGACTGCCACTCGTCATGGACTATGCCGTCATGTATGAGTTCACCATCGACAAGGATTCCGGCCAGTACAAAGCCCCATTCAATACACTCAGCAATGCCGCCAATGTGTTCACATACAAAGATACGGCCGTGGTCACTCCCAACAGTGACACGCCCTACTCCATGCTGTGGATGGATTTACGGGCCGAACCCATGGTCATATCCGTGCCGGCAATCGACAACAAGCGCTACTACTCGATCCAGCTGGTGGATGGCAACACGTTCAATTACGGCTACATCGGCAGCCGTGCCACCGGTAATGGCGCGGGCAACTATATGATCGCGGGCCCGGGCTGGCAGGGAGAAAAGCCGCCGGGCATCAACCAGGTATTTGTTGCCGGCTCGGATTTTTCACAGGCCATATTCCGTACCCAACTGTTCAACCCGAAAGATATCCAGAACGTGCGGGAGATCCAGGCCCAATACAAGGCACAGCCGCTGTCGGCCTTTCTGGGCAAGCAGGCACCACCCGCCGCCGAGAAAATTGATTTCCCCAAAATCGACAAACAATCCATGCAGTCCGATTTTTTTACGTACCTGGATTTTGTACTTCAGCTAATACCGCCGAATCCTGATGACAGGGACATTCGCGAACAACTGGCGCGCATCGGCTTAGGCCCTGACAAAAAATTTTCCATCAATGACCTGCCTGAGGAACAGCGCAAAGCTATTGCAGAAGGCATCAGTCAGGCGCAGCAGAAAATCGCCATGGCAGTGGATAGCATTGGCGCCAAAATAAACGGCTGGAATATCGCCGCGGCCTTTGGCGATCGCGCCTTTTACCATGGCGACTGGCTGCTGCGCGCGGCAGCAGCCAGTGCGGGAATTTATGGTAACGATGCCGAGGAAGCCACTTACCCGATGACCCGGAGCGATGGCAAAGGTGCACCACTGGATGGCAGCAAGTACAAATATACGCTCACCTTTGCCAAGGGCGCACTGCCACCGGTCAATGCCTTCTGGTCTGTGACCATGTACGACGGCAAAAGCCAATTGCTGATCAAAAACCCGATCAACCGATACCTGATCAATTCGCCCATGCTGCCAGGCATGAAGAAAAACGATGATGGCTCGGTAACCATCTACATTCAGAAGGACTCGCCCGGTGCGGATCTTGAATCCAACTGGTTACCCGCGCCGGACGGACCAATCTATCTGGCCATGCGCCTGTACTGGCCAAAAACAGATCCCCCCTCGGTACTCCCTCCCGGAAAGGGCACCTGGAGTCCTCCGCGTATCGAAGTTGCAGATTAGGCGTCGGCCATTCACGCATAAAAAAACCGGCGCAAGCGCCGGTTTTTTATTGGGGGCCAATCAGTCGATCAAGCCGTACTCGTCACGGAGCACCTGAATGATTTCCGTTTTCGGGTTGTCGGAGATCGCCAGTTTCTCGCCAATGATTTTTTCAGCAATACCCACATAAGTCCGGGACAGGTCCATCAGCATGGATTCGGGCAGCACGTTGTCGCGTGCCAGCGCCTCGCGCTCATCCATGCGATCCTTGTTCAGCAGGATATCCGGGTCCGGGAAGTAGTTCAGCAATGCCTGGCGGAAGCCCTCTTTGGAGTTTTCCACAATCTTGCCATTGCGATAGGCCTCGCCATCCCAAATACGGGAAGAGTCCGGAGTACCCACCTCATCCATGTAGATCAACTTTTCGTTGCCGTCCGCATCGGTCACGTAACCAAACTCGAACTTGGTATCTACGAAGATCTGATCCAGCTTCGCAAGCTCTGCAGAGATAACCTCAAAGCCCTCTTTCAGCAGCTTTTCGTACAGGTCGATATCGCCCTTGCTGCGGAAATTAAACGCCGCGAAGTTGTCTTCGATGTTCTTGCGGGTAATGTTCACATCGTCCGCTTCCGGAACACCGGGGATGCCTTTGAGAATGCCCTTGGTGGATGGGGTGACCAGCAGCTCTGGCAACTTCTGGTCCTTCTGCAGCCCGCCCGGAATCTCGATCCCACAGAACTCGCGCTCGCCCTTGCTGTAGGCGCGCCACATGGACCCGGTAATGTACTGGCGCACAATCGCCTCGATCTTCACCGGACTGGCTTTCTGTACGATCCACACGCCCGGGTGCGGGATATCCAGGATATGGCTTTCCGCCAGGCCCTGTTCTTTGAACAGTTTGAACCAGTGGTTGGAAATCGCATTCAGGGCAGCACCCTTGCCCGGCACGCCCAGCAGACCACCCTCACCGGTCCAGATGCAGTCAAACGCGGAGATGCGGTCGGAGATAACCATCACCGCCAGCGGTGCATCTGCAGCTACCGGGTAGCCCTTCTCTTCGATCAGGCGGCGGCTGTCCGCCTCGGTCAGCCAGTACACGGAGCGGACCTTCCCGCTATGCACAGGCTTGTCGGTGCGGATCGGCAAATCGTTGTTCACTGCCAGTACTTTGTCAGCAAGGCTCATGGGTCTTTCCTATGGCTAGTTCTGCGGCTTGACCGCACAGTGCGGCGGTGGGGCCTGAAATGAAGCGCGGGATATTAGTGCCCCGGGCGGGAGAATTCCACAACCGCCGGGGCCAGTGCGTTATTTGACGGCGATGTCGGAGTCGTCAGCGGTAGCCAGCAGTTCGCGCGCCTGCCACGCCGCCTGGTGATCCGCCGTGGGCCAGGCGTTCATGATCGCCTTCGCCAGGGTCGCCAGCGGGATGGCGAAAAACACGCCCCAGAAACCCCAGATACCGCCGAATACCAGCACCGCCAGAATGATCGCTACCGGGTGCAGGTTAACTGCCTCAGAAAACAGGATAGGCACCAGGACGTTGCCGTCCAGCAGCTGGATGATGCCGTAGGCAAACATCAGCCAGAAAAACTCGCTGCTCCAACCCCATTGGAACAGCCCGATGGCCGCCACCGGGATGGTGACCACCGCCGCACCAATGTAGGGAATGAGCACCGACAACCCCACCGCCACTGCCAGCAACAGCGCGTAATTGACACCCAGCAGCAGGAAGGCGATATAGCTGACCACCGCCACGATGGCGATCTCGATCACCTTGCCGCGCACATAGTTGGCCACCTGGTCGTTCATCTCGTGCCAGATCTGGCGCAACATGGGGCGCTGGTGTGGCAGGAAGGCGGCGCACCAGCCCAGCAGTTTGCTGGAGTCTTTCAGAAAGAAAAACACCAGGATTGGCACCACCACCAGATAGATGAGAACCGCGGCAAGCACCGGAATATTGGTAAGGGAAAAAGTCAGCACCGTCTGGCCAAAATTGCCAAGCTCGCTGCCAACGGTATTAAAGATTTCGTCGATCTGCTGGGCGGTAACCAGACGCGGATACTGCTCCGGTAACAGCAACAGCAGCTCCTGCCCCCGGTCGATCATGTTTGGCAACTCAGCGAACAGCCGCACCGTCTGGCGCCAGATGATGGGCATGACCACGAACATCAGGCCAGCGATAGCGCCTACCAGCACCAGACAGGCAATCGAGACGGCCAGCCAGTGGGGCACCTTCCAGGACTCCAGCCGCTGCACCATCCCCTGCAGCAAAAAAGCAATGACCAGTGCCGCCAGCACCGGTGCCAGCACGCCCCCCAGGGTCGCCAGCACAACCATGGCTACCAGCAATAGCAGTACCAGCAGCACCACCTCTTCCTGGCTGAAATAGCGATTTACCCAACCCCTGACAATCGCAAACATAGAACGAAGTTACCTGACAGTGATGTGTGAAATTTAACGGGCGGCGGCGTGGCGGATTCCCCATCGGCACACGAACGCCTCAGATAGCGGCTAGCCAGTAATGAAACTCGTCATCCCGGCACTCGGCACGCAGCAAAGGTACACCACTCAGGCGGCAAAAGCTGCGAATATCCTCGCTGGACGCGGGGTCCGTGGCCACCAGATGTAACAGCGAACCCGGCGCCAGCGATTTCAGCGCGCGGCGCATGGCCAGCAGCGGCTGCGGGCACGGCAACCCCCGGGCATCTACCTTTAAAGCAAACTCCCATGCAGAATCCGGGGCTAAAGTGGCTTGCGTGGCTATTTCGGTCATGGATTAGCGGTAAAGATCCGTAAATGCGCGAATTATAACGGCGAGCACAGGTCAAAGGGTCATGTAACAGAACCTTTGACCCGGGTACTGTTCAAAACCTCGACAGTCCCACAGGGTTACGTATAGTGTTAGCCACAGGCAACCCGGCAGACGCAGTAAACGATATGACCGAGCATTCCACTACTTTCAGGCGAGCTTCAGGGTGCAATCAGCGCCCGAATCGGCGCTGGCAGAGCCTGCGCCAGGGCGCGGCCGGCATTGCCGCCGGCCTGCTGCTTGGAGCCGCCCCCATTGCCGCCATCGCGCAGGATGACCACCAGATTCAGCTGCCACAGCTTGGCGACACCAGTAGCGGCCTGGTCTCCCGCGCGCGGGAGAATGAACTGGGCGAGATGTGGCTGCGCATGTTCCGCAGCCAGGTGCGCACTTCCAGCGACGCCCTGCTGCAGCAGTACGTCGAAAACTCCCTCAAAGTCCTCGCCGAATACAGCCCGCTGGAAGATAAGGCCCTGGACGTGGTGGTGGTCAAAAACGACACCATGAACGCGTTTGCGGTGCCCGGTGGCGTGGTGGGGGTACACACTGGTCTGTTCCTGTTTGCCGAAAATGAAGACCAGTTCGCCTCCGTGCTTACCCACGAACTCGCGCACTTGAGCCAGCGCCACTACGCACGCTCGCTGGAGGCCCAGCGCAACAGCACCCTGCCCACTCTGGCCGGGATGCTCGGTGCACTGGTGCTCGCCGCCACCGCCGGCGGTGACGCCGGCATTGCCGCAATGACCGCCACCCAGGCCGCCGCCCTCGACAACCAGCTACGCTTCTCCCGCCAGAACGAGCAAGAAGCAGACCGCGTGGGCATCGAGACCCTGGCCAAGGCCGGCATGGATCCCCAGGCCGCCGGTGAAATGTTCGAGCAGATGCTCAAGGCCACCCGCTACTACCGCCGCCCGCCGGAATTCCTGCTCACACACCCGGTGACCGAAAAGCGGATTGCCGATGCCAAGCTGCGTGCCAACCGCATGGATAAGGTCCCGCTGCGGGACAGCCGTGAGTACCACCTGATGCGCGCCCGTATTCGCGTTGCCGCCGAGGCCACACCGCAACAGGCGGTGAAGCGCTTCCAGGCGGAACTGCTCGGGGTTAACGACAACGAAGACGCCGCGCGCTACGGCCTGGTACTGGCCCAAACCGCCGCCGGCAAAGCCGATGAAGCGCTGGACAGCCTGCAGCCGCTGCTGGACAAGGATCCGGACAAGGACGCCTTTATCCTCGCCCGCGCCGATATCGACCTGGCCCGCCACGATTACACCAGCGCCACCCGGCGCCTGGAAAAAGCAGTGGAGAGCAACCCGAAAAATCACGCGCTGATCATGGGACTGGCCAACGCCCACTTTAAAGCGGGCAACTATTTGGCGGCCGAGCGTATCCTCTCCAAGCACAGTCGGGTGCGCCGCAAGGATCCTGCCGTGTGGTACCTGCTGGCAGAAACCCACGGCCTCGCCGGTGATATCGTCGGCGTCCACGAGGCCCGCGCCGAGTATTACATCCTGAACGGCGTATTCGACAAGGCGCTGCAACATCTGCGTCACGGTGTACGCCTGGCGAAAAACGACTACCAGACCCACGCGATCCTGGAACAGCGCATGAAAGATGTGATCAAGATGCAGGAAAAGGCCAAGGAACTTTGACGGAGAGCTGATTCCCACTAGTCACAAGCAAAAAAAAGAGCGGCAATTGCCGCTCTTTTTGTAACCGGGAACTGCTCAGTCCAACGGTTTACGGAAATCCAGCATCCGCTGCAACGGCATCATCGCGCGCTTGCCCAGTTCCGGGTCGACAATAATTTCATTGTCGCCGCGCTCCAGTACCCCGCACAGATTTTCCAGCGAGTTCATCGCCATCCACGGGCAATTGGCACAGCTGCGGCAGGTAGCACCGGAACCAGCGGTGGGCGCAATGATCAGTTCCTTGTCCGGACACTGCTGCTGCATCTTGTAGAAAATGCCCTGGTCAGTGGCGACGATAAACTGCTTGTTGGGGCGGGTTTTGGCGGCATTGATGATCTGGGAAGTGGAGCCCACCACATCGGCCAGCTCCACGACCGCCGCGGGTGACTCCGGGTGTACCAGTACCAGCGCATCGGGATACAGCGCCTTCAGATCGGCAACGCCCTTCGCCTTGAACTCCTCGTGCACGATACAGGCGCCGTCCCACAACAACACGTCGGCACCGGTCTGCTTCTGTACATAACTGCCCAGGTGCTTGTCCGGTGCCCACAGGATTTTTTCCCCCTGGGAATCCAGGTAGTCCACCACATCCAGCGCAATGCTGGAGGTTACCACCCAGTCTGCGCGCGCCTTAACCGCGGCCGAAGTATTGGCATAAACCACGACGGTGCGGTCGGGATGCTGGTCGCAGAACGCGGAAAACTCATCGATCGGGCAACCGAGATCCAGCGAACAGGTGGCTTCCAGCGTCGGCATCAGCACCCGCTTGTGCGGCGTCAGGATCTTGGCGGTCTCACCCATGAACTTTACCCCGGCGACAATCAGGGTATCCGCCTGGTGCTGGGCACCGAAACGCGCCATTTCTAGCGAGTCAGACACACAGCCGCCGGTCTCTTCCGCCAGCTGCTGAATCAGCGGATCGGTGTAGTAATGTGCAACCAGCACCGCGTTCTGCTCTTTCAACAGGCGCTTGATACGCTCGCGCCACTGTTCCAGCTCTTCCGGGCTGTACTCATGCATGCCGGGGTGTATCAGGTGCTCCTGTACAAATTCGCGGGCATCAATGGCATTTGGCGCGGGACTGCTGGTGGCAATTTTTTCGCTGCTGTCTGTCATGCTGTGATGGATCTCTGTCACACGGAAAGGCCGGCATTATACCGGTATGCAGAAATTTCGCTGAATTTAGACCCGCACCCCGGTGTTTGCTTCTTCAGCAGAAATTCTAGAGTGAAAGAAGTAAGAGAACGACGCAGACAAGCGCTGGATTACCCGCAGAATTTTGCAGGAATTCAATTTCGAATTTGGGGAATAGAGAAGAAATGGTGGGTCGTGCTGGATTCGAACCAGCGACCAATTGGTTAAAAGCCAACTGCTCTACCAACTGAGCTAACGACCCTTTGTGCAGCCCGATATCCGATTGGATTACCTGACCGAAACAGATAACGAACTGCCTGGTAGAGAGCGAATTCGCTATTTGGCGGGGAGAAATGGTGGGTCGTGCTGGATTCGAACCAGCGACCAATTGGTTAAAAGCCAACTGCTCTACCAACTGAGCTAACGACCCTTAATCCCCCTCGCCTTGAGGAGCTGCGTATCTTACGGATCTAAATCGAAAACACAAGCCCCGATTACAAAAAAATTTCTAACGATTTTAAGGGCTTAGGTGTGGGATTCCGCACGGTCCCAAAGCCCTCATCACGCGTAAATCGTCGGATCACTCAAGCCGGCTTCCGCAAAGCCCGCTGCGCGCAGACGACAACTATCGCAACGCCCACAGGCGGCGCCGTTGGGCTGCGCCTGATAACAGCTGACAGTAAGACTGTAGTCCACACCGAGTTCCGTACCGCGCTTTACGATATCCGCCTTGCTCATTTTCATCAGCGGTGCGTGAATCGTCAGTTTCCTGCCTTCCACCCCCGCGCGGGTCGCCAGATTGGCCATCTTTTCAAAGGCATCAATGTACTCCGGGCGGCAGTCCGGGTAACCAGAATAGTCAACCGCATTCACGCCCACAAAAATATCCTGTGCCCCCAGTACTTCAGCCCATCCCAGAGCAATGGACAGAAACACGGTATTGCGCGCCGGTACATAGGTAATAGGGATACCGCTGGTTTCTTCTTCGGGTACCGCAATGCTGTCATCGGTGAGCGCGGAGCCGCCAATGACCCGCAAGTCCAGCTTCACCACCTTGTGCTCCTCGGCCCCGAGGTCCGCCGCCACCCGCTGCGCGGCCGTCAGCTCCGCACTGTGGCGCTGACCGTAATCAAAGCCGAGGGCGTAGCATTCATAGCCGTCGTGACTGGCCATGGCCAGAACCGTGGCGGAATCGAGACCGCCAGACAGGAGAACGACCGCTTTCTTCTTACTCATAGTTCCATCCGAATTCTTGTGGGCATTTTTCCGGCGCGAATCGGTAACGCTCTCGGCATCACACGCCGGGGACATCGCCCCACAGTAATTTGTGCAGCTGGATCTGCATCCGCACCGGCAGACCGTCCTCCAGGATCCACTCCGCCAACTGGCGCGGGTTCAACTGCTCGTAGCTGGGCGAAAACAGCACCTCTCCCACCCGCTCGGACAGGCGATACTGATCCAGGGTAAACCTGGCCCAGTCGTAGTCGCCGCGATCGCAGATCACAAACTTGACCTGGTCTTCGGGCCCCAGCAGCGGAATGTTCTCGAGACGGTTGCGCGACTGTTCACCAGACGCGGGAGTTTTGAGATCCACCACCTTGGACACGCGTGGATCCACTGCATCCACTGGCATGGCGCCGCTGGTTTCCAGTGACACCCGATATCCCGCATCACACAGTGCGGTCAGCAGCGGCAGGCAATTGGGCTGAGCCAGTGGTTCGCCACCGGTGACACAGACATGGCGGGCGGGATAGCTTTGCACCTTTTGCAAGATATCGGCCAGCGTCATGCGCTCGCCGCCATAAAAAGCGTACTCTGAGTCGCAGTAGGTACAGCGCAGCGGGCAACCGGTGAGACGCACAAATACGGTGGGCAAGCCGGAGTCCCGCGCTTCGCCCTGCAGAGAGTAAAAAAGCTCGCTGATACGGAGAGACTCCGCAGTCAGGTCAACTTCAGTCAGATCTGTCTTTGCCTCGGTGGTCATTCGCAATCCGTATCCCGCGCTGTGAATATCTCGCACTCAGTCCCGCAGCCACTCCAGAATTAAAGCAGCACACGGCACATATAAAAACGCCCGGGTGGAGCTAACCACCCGGGCGCGGGATCATAGATTCTTTTTGATCACAAAACCAGCACCGACTGCCGGCTCCCGGCGGTACCATTCCTGACACCGCCAGCGCCAAACCTTCCCCTCACGCTCACCATCGTTATGGGCCGATGGTTGCTCAGGACGAAGAGAGTTGCTCGGTACTCGTTAAAAATTTTCCTTCAGGTACTGTTTTGCAAGTCCTGAGGCGCGTTCGCCGCTGGATGCCACCTGCTGCAGCAATTCCTTGGCCTTAGCGTTATCGCCCAACTGGTGGTAAACCGTGCCTAACTTATAACGCCCGTCCCAGACCTTGTTGGAATTGGGGTAGTTATCAAGCAACGACACGAACCAGGTGCGCGCCTCTTCCACATTGCCCTGCACCAGCGCTATCTCACCCAGCCAGTAGCTGGCGTTGGGTGCATATTGGCCGTTCGGGAAATCCTCCAGGAGGCTCTTGAATGCCTTGCTGGCACCAGCGTAATCGCCGTTGCGTGCAAGGTCAAAGCTCGCCTGGTAGCGATCCTTCTCGTTTTCGCTGGCTGCCGCGGCGCCACCGTTTGCCGGTGTTTGGGGCTGAACGCCCACACCAGCACCTTCGGCGTCGGTAACTCCGGACTCGGGAGCACCGGTCGCGGGGGCAGTGCCGCTCAGTTTGGAAATCCTGCGGTCGAGATCCATGTAGTCCTCGGTGCGCTGTTGGCGCAGCCGCTTGACTTCATGCCTCAACTCCTCCACAGCGCCTCTCAATTCCTGAACTTCCTGCTGCAGAATCTGCATCTGGTAGTAGGCGTCCGCCTGCGGGTTTGCCTGCAGGCGGCCGGATGAGCTATCCACACGGCTGGCTAGCTGGGGATAGCTCGAGGGCGGCGGAGTTGCAATGCCCCGGTTTGTGGTACTGCCGCTGGACAGATCCACCACCGGAGCCTGCGCATACGAGGTCGATACCGCAGCCATAAAGGCTGCGGTAACCGCGATATTTCTAATCAGAAAAGACAAGTGCATGCTTTCAGATTAGTTGATAACCACACGACGGTTCATAGCGCGGGCGCTTTCGCTGGAGCCTTCCTGAGCCGGACGCTCTTCACCGTAGCTGATCACTTCCAGGTTAGCGGCGTTTACGCCTTGCAGTACCAGGAAGTCGCGAACGGCGTTGGCACGACGCTCACCCAGGGCCAGGTTGTACTCACGGGTACCCAGCTCATCAGCGTGGCCTTCCAGACGTACGGTGCCGGTGGCGCCGCGCATACGGTCAGCGTGCTTGATCAGCAGCTCGCGAGTGGAAGGCTTCAGCAGGGACTGGTCGAAGTCGAAGTAAACGACATTGTCCAGAGCAACCGGAGCCTGAGTAGTAGTATCCTCAACAACGGGAGGAGGGGTTTGGTCGACCATGGCGTTGCCAGAGTCTTGGGTATCGGTGCTGGAACAACCGGCCATTACAGCCAGTACGCAAGCCAGACCCAGGCCGGTTTTTACTGATTTGAACATAAACAACTCCGCTTTAAGTGTTATCGAAAAATCTTGTCAGATTTACCACCCGGTAACTTTACCGGGCTTTACCTACTTCTTATTTGTTTGACTTCACACCCACAGCAAGAACATAAGGCTCACTGTGGGTACTGCATCAATCAAAGTAAGGCGACCACGCCGGTTCGCGGACATTTCCCTGTTGCGAAGGCAGACTGTATTTGACTCCGGCATCCAGCGACACCGCTGCCAGAATACCCTTGCTCCCCCGCTTGGTGGCGTACATCAGCATCGCGCCGTTGGGCGCAATACTTGGGGATTCGTCCAGGCGCGTCTCCGTGAGGACACGCATTCTGCCGGAAACGATATCCATCGTAGCGATGGTGAAAACCCCGCTGCTACGATGCACCATAACCAGCGTTTTGCCATCGGGAGAGACCCGCGGACGTGCGTTGTAATCGCCGTCGAAGGTTAAGCGGTCTACTTGACCCGTGGCAAGAGTCAATTGATAAATTTGTGGCTTACCTCCCCTGTCGGAAGTGAAAACCAGCGACTTTCCGTCCGGCATCCAGTTCGGTTCGGTATCAATGGAGAAGTGACGGGTCATCCGGGTGAACTGACCACTGCGCAAATCGAGCACATAGATCTCCGGGTTGCCATCTTTTGACAGCACCATGGCCAGCTTGGTCCCGTCGGGCGACCAGGTCGGGGAGCTGTTCAGCCCCTTGAAGTTGGTCAGCTGCTGACGCGCACCGGTGCGCAAATTCTCACGGAAGATCGCCGGGCGCCCGGTCTCGAATGACACGTAAGCCACTTCCTGCCCGTTGGGCGACCAGCTCGGTGACATTACCGGCGCGCTGAAGCGGCGGATCTGGCGCGCGCGCGCGCCGTCAATGTCTGACAACATCAGTGCATAGCTGGGCTGTCCACCGCGCTGGGTTTCCTGCACATAGATCATCTGGGTACCGAAGGCCCCACGAATACCGGTAATGGCCTCGTAGATTTCATCCGCGGCGCGGTGGGCGATATCCCGCAGCTGCTGCGGCCCACCGGTAACCTGCTTGGTAAACATCTTGCTCTGGCCGAAGATGTTCACCAGATCAAAACTCAACAGGTAACCACCCGCCTGGGGTTGCATACGCCCGGTTACCACATACTCGGTACCCAGCACACGCCAGTCGCGGAAGCTGACCTCTTCCGGCGTTTTCGGGAAGGACAGCATGTCCTCCCTGGGTACTGGTGCGAACAGGCCGCTGCGGCGCAGGTCGGCGGAGATGATCTCGGACACATCTTCCGCCAGCACACCGGTTCCGGACCAGTCAAACGGGGATACCGCTATCGGGGTTGGATCCTGGTTGCCGCTGGTAATTTCCACCACCAGCTGTGCCCGGGCGGACAGTGCCAGCACACAGCTGACCAGTGTCGCTAACATCAGTGAAACGTTCTTTTTCATCATTGGCGCAGGTCTTCGGGTCTGAAAATGAGTTTGGTAGTTCGGATCTGCCGCTCAAACAGCGACGGTTCCTCGCGGGCCACATCGGCCACTTCCGGGAATACTTCCACCTTCTTGATTGCGGTCAACACCGATCTGTCCACCGCAGCATTGCCACTGCCCTGGGTAATGGTCGCCGCCACCACCCGGCCGGTTGGCACGAAATTGATCTGAACTTCCACCACCATGCCGTTGCGGGCACTGGGCGGACGGCTCCACACAGCCTGGATACGCTGCTGGATAGCCTGGGCCACCGACATGACCGCAGTAGCGTCGTCGCTGGCATCCTGGATTTCCTCTTCATCCTCGAGGGCCTCCTCAAAAGCGCTCTTGCGCTCCTGTTCCAGTTTTTCCTTGCGCTCTTTTTCCTTGCGCTCCTTTTCCTTGCGCTCCTTTTCCTTGCGGGCCTTGTCTGCCGCTTCTTGTTTCTTGCGCGCCTCGTCAGCCTTGCGCTTTTTGTCCGCCTCTTCCTTTTTCTTGCGTTCAGCAGCAGCCTTGCGTTTCTGGTCTTCCGCCCCCTTCTGCTGGCGCTCCCGCTCCTGCTGTTGCTGGCGTTGCTTGATCAAATCCACCTTCGGCGGCGCCTTTGGCTTATTGGACTTGGATTCGAGCGTTACCAGTTTCGCCTGCACGAATTTAGGCATGGGCTTGAGCTCTTTCTTGTGCTCCCCCACCCACCCAAAAGTCAGCACCGCGATCAACAGCGCGTGCAGGGCAACACTTATAACGATAGCCGGGCCGTACGAGCCATTCATACTGGAACGCCCCGGATCATTCTGAAGGCGGTTCGGTGACGAGACCCACGCTCGGCGCACCCGCCTGCTGCAGGTGTGTCATTACACCCACGATCAGGCCGTACTTCGCGTCGGTATCCCCCCACACCAGCACCGGAGTTTTCGGCTTCTGGCGCAGTACCTTGGCCACGGTTTCCTTGATCTCCGGCAGTGGTTTGGCGACCTTTTCATCCTCACCCAGGTTGAGGTAATAGGTGCCATCCGCACGCACGGAAACGATCAGCGGCTCGTCATCGGTATCCTCGATCGGCGCGGACGGAGCGTCCGGCAGATCGACCTTGACCCCCTGCATCAGCAGCGGCGCGGTCACCATGAAGACGATCAGCAGCACCAACATCACGTCGATGTAGGGCACTACGTTGATCTCGGAGACCAGCTTGCGCTTGGGGGCTTTGCGAAAATTGCTCATGGTTCGACTCTTGGCACAGCTTCGCTGATGGCGCCTTAGCTGGCGGCGTGCACTTTGCGGTGCAGGATGGAGGAGAACTCCTCCGCGAAGGTCTCATAGCTGGACAGCAGCCACTCTGCCTTGGCGGAGTAGCGGTTGTAGGCCATCACCGCAGGAATGGCGGCAAACAGCCCCATCGCGGTAGCCACCAGTGCCTCGGAGATACCCGGCGCTACGGTGGCGATGGTCGCCTGGTGCATGGTGGCAAGTCCGCGGAAGGAGTTCATGATGCCCCACACGGTGCCGAACAGACCGATGTAGGGACTGACGGAACCCACGGTGGCAAGGAACGGCAGGTTCATTTCCACCTTCTCCTGCTCCCGGGACATGGCCACGCGCATCGCGCGCTCGGTACCTTCCATTACCGCCGCCGGGCTGCTCTTGCCCTGCTGGCGCAGACGGGTGAATTCGGTGAAACCCGCGCGAAACAGGGATTCGACACCGTCGATCTTGCCCTTTTCCGCCGCGGCATTGCCATCGCGAAACAGCTGGTTCAGGTCCGAACCGGACCAGAACCGGCGCTCAAAATTGATCATGGCCTTGCGCGCGCGGGACAGGTAGGTACCGCGCTGGATGATCATCACCCAGGAGACGACTGAGGCCATGAGCAGCATCAGCATTACCAGCTGTACCAGCAGACTGGCGCTGGAAATCAGCCCCCACAGAGAAAGTTGTTCACCGGCATTCATGTTGTTAACTCACTGCCTTCAATGCTTGATAGATGGATTCGGGTAGAGCGCACGGTTTGCGGCTGGCGTCGTCGACGCAGGCCACTTTGACCACACCCTCGCAAATAATTTCATCGCCGCGCCAGATTTTCTGTTCAAAGGTAACGGCGGCACGCCCCAGCTTGCCGATGGCGGCACTGGCCTGCAATTGGTCGTCTAATATTGCAGACTTTTTATACTGAACCTGCGCTGAATGGACGACCAGTAACAGGCCCTGCTGTGGCATTGCGGGCTTATCATAGCCGAGAGCGCGGACCAATTCTGTGCGGGCGCGCTCCATATACTTTAGATAATTTACGTAATACACGATGCCGCCAGCATCGGTATCTTCGATGTAGACACGAATGGGAATTTGAAAGGGTTCTGACACAAATTGTCCTTAAATCGCCGACCGCGAACTCGGTTTTTCTTGTCTTCTGCGGTTTTGGAGCCGCCGTAAACTCATTAGAAGTGCCGGCGGCGACCAACGATGGACACCATGCTACAGGATGACGACCGGTTCGTCAGGCCCGGTCAGGCTTGGGAATACCGAAATGTTCATACGCCAGCGCGGTCACTACCCGCCCGCGGGGGGTGCGGGTGATATAGCCCTGCTGGATCAGATAGGGTTCGAGCACATCTTCGATGGTATCGCGCTCTTCGCTGATGGCAGCAGCGAGACTATCTACTCCCACCGGGCCGCCATCAAACTTCTCGATCATGGTGAGCAGCATGCGGCGATCGAGCTGATCGAAACCGCGCGCGTCCACATTGAGCATATTGAGCGCGCGATCGGCAGTTTCAGCACACACATGACCGTTGCCTTTCACTTCCGCATAGTCGCGCACCCGACGCAACAGGCGGTTGGCGATACGCGGGGTACCGCGAGCACGGCAAGCCACTTCGCGGGCCCCGCCCTCATCCATCTCCACGCCCATCAGGCGGGCAGACCGGGCAACGATGCTGGTGAGGTCGTCGATATTGTAGAACTCGAGTCGCTGCACAATGCCAAAGCGATCCCGCAGCGGCGAGGTGAGCAGGCCCGCACGCGTAGTCGCGCCCACCAGGGTAAACGGCGGCAGGTCGAGTTTGATCGAACGTGCAGCCGGCCCTTCACCGATCATGATATCGAGCTGGTAGTCCTCCATCGCCGGATACAGCACCTCCTCCACATGGGGGCTCAGGCGGTGGATCTCGTCGATAAACAGCACATCACCGGGTTCCAGGTTGGTCATGATGGCCGCGAGATCGCCGGCTTTTTCCAGTACCGGACCGGATGTGGTCTTGATCGCCACCCCCATTTCGGCGGCGATGATGTTGGCCAACGTGGTCTTACCGAGACCGGGCGGCCCGAATACCAGAGTGTGGTCCAGCGCTTCGTTACGCAACTTTGCCGCCTGGATAAAAATTTCCATCTGCTCGCGCACCACCGGCTGGCCGACGTAATCGGACAGGGATTTGGGGCGCACGGCGCGGTCGTACTGCTCTTCCTGGCCGGAGGGGCCGATGGGTTCAGGGGCGATGAGTCGATCGGCTTCAATCACGGGGCATTCTCAAAAATTCAGGCTCAAAAATTCAGGCTCAGATAATCAGGCCGGAGCCATGCTCTTAAGGGCGTGTCGGATCAGGGTGGCACTGTCGGCGTCGGGCTGATCCTTGGCCGCACGGGCGACCATTTTGCTGGCGTCGGTGGGTTTGTAGCCCAGGGCGACCAGAGCACTTTCGGCTTCGCCAGCGTGGTCCATTTTGGGTTCGGCATTCACCGCCAACAGCGGGATGTCCCCAAGGTCGCCGGCCTGCGGGGTGAGCTTGCCGCGCAGTTCGATGATCAGGCGTTCGGCTGTCTTTTTACCCACACCGGGCACTTTCACCAGCGCACCGACATTGTCGTCGGCCACGCAGCGTGCCAGCGCGGCGCCGTCGAGACCGGAGAGAATCGCCAGCGCCATTTTCGGACCGACACCGTTGACCTTGATCAGGATACGAAACAGCTGGCGATCGGATTCGCGGATAAAACCGAATAGCTGCTGGGAGGTTTCCGATACCGCCAGGTGGGTGTGCAGCTGTACATTGCCGCCCAACTGAGGCAGTTCAAAGATGGTGGTCATGGGGGCGAGCACTTCGTAGCCAACGCCCTGGACGTCTAGCAAAAGTTGCGGTGGCTGAACCGCAGCCAGTTTACCGGTGAGTCTTCCGATCATTGTTGTTCCAGATTTTATTCAAGGTTCCGGGATAGGCGTCTTTCAGACCAGTCAGGTAACACTCAACCGCCCGCGCCGGAATCTGGCGCGCGAGCCTGTGGAGGCCTGAATCAGCGTCTGCATGGTGTGCATGTGGCAAAGCGCCACTGCAAGCGCATCCGCGGCGTCTTCCTGTGGTGACGCCGGCAGTTTCAGCAGGGTTTTCACCATGTGCTGCACCTGCAGCTTGTCCGCCGCACCGTTGCCCACCACAGCCTGCTTCACCTTGCGTGCCTCGTACTCCGACACTGGCAGATCCGCATTGGTGGCGGCGACGATGGCCGCCCCTCGCGCCTGCCCCAGCTTCAGAGCCGAGCCAGCACTCTTGGACATGAATACGTTTTCGATGGCCATCTGCTGCGGTTGATACTGCTGGGCGATCTGACTGACCGCATCGAAAATGAGCTTGAGGCGCTCCGGCAGCGGGGCATCCGGTATGCGGATTACACCACTGGCCACATAGCGTGCGTTCGAGCGCTCCACATCGATCAGGCCGTAGCCGGTCTTGCGCGAGCCGGGATCTATCCCCAGGATTCGGGTCACGGCTGCCAGCCCCCTGTACATTTATACAATTCTGGCGGGAAGTGTCCCAAGGTGATCGCGGGGCGTCAAGGCGAATGGGGAGTCTCGATGTCGAGATACAAAAATGCCCCGACATGCGGGGCACTTTTAACGAAAGACGAAGCCGAGGACTCAGTCCAGCTCCGCCATTACCTCTTCCGGGATATCTGCATTGGTATAGACGTTCTGCACATCGTCCAGATCTTCCAGCATGTCCACCAGTGCCATCACCTTCTCTGCGCCCTCCTTGTCGAGGGCTACGGTGGTAGACGGGATCATTGCGATCTCCGCGCCGCCTGGGGCAAATCCCGCTGCGGAAAGCGCCTCTTTTACCGACATGTAATCGGTAAACTCGGTGGTCACTTCGATACTGCCGTCGTCGCTGGTAACGATATCCTCGGCACCGGCCTCCAGCGCGGCTTCCATCAGTGCATCCTCATCCACGCCGGACTCGTAGAACATCTGGCCCTTGCGGGAAAAGAGATAGGCCACGGAGCCATCGGTTCCCAGGTTGCCGCCGCGCTTGGTGAACGCGTGGCGCACCTCGCTGACGGTGCGGTTGCGGTTGTCGGTGAGGCACTCCACCAGCACCGCGACACCGCCAACGCCGTAACCTTCGTAGGTCACGGATTCGTAGTTGTCGCCGTCATTGGCGCCGGCACCGCGGGCAATCGCCTTGTCGATGGTGTCGCGCTTCATGTTCGCGCCCAGGGCCTTGTCGATGGTGGCACGCAGGGTGGGGTTGTCATCCGGGTTTCCGCCGGCCTTGGCGGCGACGGTCAGCTCGCGAATGATCTTGGTGAAAATCTTGCCCCGCTTGGCATCCTGTGCGGCCTTGCGGTGCTTGATATTGGCCCATTTACTGTGTCCCGCCATCGTCAACTCCCCCGATTTGGCTCCGAAATCCATAGCTTAAAAATGAAAAAGGCTTCCGGTGGCGGCCGGAAGCCTGGACCAGAAGCCGGGTGGGCTTAACCCACCTGCTCCTCTTTGCTGCGCAGGCGAATGCTCAGCTCGCGCAGTTGTTTGGCATCTACTGCGCCCGGTGCATCGGTCATCACACAGGCCGCGCTCTGGGTTTTCGGGAAAGCGATGACGTCGCGGATGGAATCGCTGTTGGTCATCAGCATCACCAGGCGATCGAGACCGAAGGCCAGACCACCGTGGGGCGGCGCACCGTATTTCAGCGCATCCAGCAGGAAGCCGAACTTCTCACGCTGCTCTTCCGCACTGATGCCCAGTGCACGGAATACGATCTGCTGCATCTCCTGGTTGTGGATACGGATAGAACCACCACCCAGCTCGGTGCCGTTCAGTACCATATCGTAGGCGCGGGACAGCGCTTCCAGCGGGTTCTTCTCCAGCTCGTCCGCAGGACAGGACGGCGAGGTGAACGGGTGGTGCAACGCGGTAATGCTGCCATCGTCGTTCTCTTCGAACATGGGGAAGTCCACCACCCACAGCGGCGCCCACTCGGCGACGTACAGGTTCAGGTCTTCGCCCAATTTGCAGCGCAGGGCGCCGAGCGCCTCGGTCACGATTTTGCCCTTGTCGGCGCCGAAGAAGATCAGGTCGCCGTTCTCCGCATGCAGGCGGTCGAGGATGGCTGCGCGCACCTCGTTGGGCAGGAATTTGACGATCGGCGATTGCAGGCCGTTTTCCAGGTCGGACTTGTCGTTGACCTTGATATAGGCGAGGCCCTTGGCACCGTAAATACTGACGAACTTGGTGTAGTCGTCGATCTGCTTGCGGGTCAACTTGTCGTTGCCGCCCGGCACTTTCAGCGCGGTGACACGGCCCTTGGGGTCGTTCGCCGGGGCGGAGAACACCTTGAAGTCGACCTCGGTCATCAGGTCCTTGATGTCCACCAGCTCCAGCGGAATGCGCAGGTCCGGCTTGTCGGAGCCAAACTTGGCGATCGCTTCGCTGAACGGCATGCGCGGGAACTCGCCCAGCTCCACACCTTTCAGCTCTTTGAACAGCTTGCGGATCATGCCCTCGGTGATGGACATGATGGCGTTTTCATCGAGGAAACTTGTCTCGATATCGATCTGGGTGAATTCCGGCTGGCGGTCTGCACGCAGGTCTTCGTCGCGGAAGCACTTGGCGATCTGGTAGTAGCGGTCGTAGCCGGACACCATCAGCAGCTGCTTGAACAGTTGCGGGGACTGCGGCAGCGCGAAGAATTTGCCAGCGTGGGTACGGCTCGGCACCAGGTAGTCACGGGCACCTTCGGGTGTGGCGCGGGTCAGGATCGGGGTTTCGATATCCAGGAAACCCTCGCCATCCAGGTAATTGCGGATGGCATTGGTGATCTTGGAGCGGAACCGCAGGTTGCGCTGCATTTCATTGCGGCGCAGGTCCAGGTAGCGGTATTTCAGGCGCACGTCCTCGCCGACAGCGGTGTGCTCGTCCAGCTGGAAAGGCGGGGTTTCCGCAGAGTTGAGGATTTCCAGCTGCAGACCGTACACCTCGATCTCACCGGTCACCATATTCGGGTTGACCGCTTCCGGCGCGCGCGCGCGCACACGGCCGGTAACCTTGAGAACGTACTCGCTGCGCACGCGGTCCGCCATTTTGAAGTGTTCGGCGGTATCCGGATCAAACACCACCTGAGCGATACCATCGCGGTCGCGCAGGTCGATGAAGATCACCCCACCGTGATCGCGGCGGCGGTCTACCCAGCCACACAGGGTTACTTCGCGGTCAATATCGGCGGATCGCAGGGCGCCACAATAATCGGTGCGCATGGAGTCTTATTCCCTTAGTCAGTAGTGTTGAATCAGCTTGCTTTGGCAGTGCCGGAGGTGGATGTGCCCGCACTGGCTGCCGGCTTGTCCTTGTTCGGTTTGGCGGCGTCCCCCGCCAGGTTCTTCTTGCTGCCGGTCTTGAAATCGGTCTCGTACCAGCCACCGCCTTTGAGCCGGAATCCGGCCGCGGAAATTTTCTTGCTCAGTTCCGCCTGATTGCAGGCAGGGCAGTCTGTCAGCGGCGCATCGCTCATACGCTGCAGGGCTTCCAACTGATGGCCACAGGCCTTGCACTGGTATTCGTAGATAGGCATGGTTTCTACCCGAAATCTCACGGCATTCAAAGGGGCGCAGATTATACATGAGCCCCCCGAAGGGAAGAAGTTACCTGCATCGCGCGGCCACAAAGCCAGCTCTACCCGCACCGAAAGGCTAAATTCCGGCCAAAACCCTATAAAAATGCACTTTTTTTCCAATTTTCCCCGATGCGCGCGGATAAAAACTGGATATACTCAGTTCAGTACTTGGGAACCCCCTGTCGTACTGGAGAATCCGACCGATTTCCGGAGCTCCCGAACCACTTTCACTGGAAAAACACTGATATAGAAGGAAGCTAACGATGGCCGCACGCAAGACCGCCGCAGCTAAGAAAGCCCCCGCCAAGAAAGCTGCAGCCAAAACTGTAGCCAAGACTGCAGCTAAAAAGGCTCCAGCCAAGAAGGCAGTAGCTAAGAAACCAGCAACCAAGGCCGCTCCGGCCAAGAAGATGGCTGCAGCCAAAGAAAAGTTCACCAAAACCCAAATTCTGAACCACATTGCCGAGACCACCGAGCTGTCCCGCAAGCAGGTTCAGGCGGTTCTGGACGAGCTGACCAATGTGATCGAGAGCCACGTATCCAAGAAAGCGGTGGGCGAATTCGCCCTGCCGGGTCTGCTGAAAATCACCACCGTGAAGAAGGCGGCCAAGAAAGCGCGAAAGGGCATCAACCCCTTCACTGGCGAAGAGACCATGTTCAAGGCCAAGCCTGCGAGCATTCAGGTAAAAATCCGTCCGCTGAAGAAGCTGAAGGAAATGGCCGAGTCTTGATTCTCGCCGCTTTCCGCCACGAAAACCCCGCTTTTGCGGGGTTTTCTGTTTGTATGCCCGCGGCGTAAAATGGTCGCCCTCTAAATTTCCCAAATTCACCGACAGTAAAGAAAGCCCTATGCGCGCCTCCCGCTATCTGATCGCCACCCAGAAAGAAACCCCCAATGACGCAGTGGTCATCAGCCACCAGTTGATGCTCCGCGCCGGAATGATCCGCCGCCTGTCTTCTGGCCTGTATACCTGGCTGCCCACCGGTCTGCGCGTGCTGCGCAAGGTGGAGCGCATCGTGCGCGAAGAAATGGACCGCGCAGGCGCGCTGGAAGTGCTGATGCCAGTGGTGCAGCCGGCGGAGCTGTGGGAAGAATCCGGCCGCTGGCAGCAATACGGACCGGAGCTGTTGCGCATCCAGGATCGTCACGACAACCCCTTCTGCCTGGGCCCGACCCATGAGGAAGTGATCACCGACCTGATCCGCACTGAGGTCAGCAGTTACAAGCAGCTGCCGGCGAACTTCTACCAGATCCAGACCAAGTTCCGCGACGAGATTCGCCCGCGCTTCGGCGTGATGCGCGCCCGCGAGTTCACCATGAAGGATGCCTACTCCTTCCACCTTAACGCGGACTCCCTGCAGGAAACCTACGATGTAATGCACGATGCCTACTGCCGCATCTTCGATCGCATCGGCCTGGATTATCGTCCGGTACTGGCTGACACCGGTTCCATCGGCGGTTCCCACTCCCATGAATTCCACGTACTGGCCCAGAGTGGCGAGGACGATATCGCGTTTTCCACCGTGAGCCGTTACGCGGCAAACGTGGAACTGGCGGAGGCCGTGGCGCCCGCCGGTGAGCGTCCGGCCCCGTCCAAAGAGATGGCGGAGCTGCACACCCCTGGCCAGAAAACCATTGCCGCACTGGAAGAGGCGTACGGTATTGCTGCCAATTCTTCGGTGAAAACCCTGATCGTACTGGGCGAGACCGAGGAAGAAGGTGCGGAAGCTCCGCTGGTGGCACTGGTGCTGCGCGGTGATCACGACCTGAATGAACTGAAAGCGGAGAAGCTTTCAGGCGTTGCCAGCCCGCTGCAGTTTGCCCCGGAAGCGCGCATTGCCGCGGAACTCGGTTGCGGAATCGGCTCACTCGGCCCGGTGGGTATGAAAATCGATGTGATCGTGGATCGCGCCGCGGCGCATCTGGCGGACTTCGTATGCGGTGCCAACAAGGATGATTACCACCTGACCGGTGTGAACTGGGAGCGCGACGTGGCAATTGCCCGCGTGGAAGACCTGCGCAATGTGGTTGCCGGCGATGTGAGCCCGGATGGCCAGGGCGTGATTGAAATCAAGCGCGGTATCGAGGTTGGCCACATTTTCCAGCTGGGCAACAAGTACAGCAAGGCGATGAATGCCACCGTTCTGGATGAGAACGGCAAAGAACAGGTGATGGTGATGGGCTGTTACGGCATCGGGGTTTCCCGGGTTGTGGCGGCGGCCATCGAACAGAACTACGACGATGCGGGCATCATCTGGCCGGAAGCCATCGCGCCGTTCCAGCTGGCGATCGTGCCGATCAATATGCAGAAGAGCGAAGCGGTTACCCAGAAATGTGAGCACATCTACGAAGCGCTCACCGCGAAAGGTATCGATGTGCTGCTGATGGACGAACCGAAGGCGCGCCTGGGTGCCATGCTGGCGGATGCGGAGCTGATGGGTATTCCGCACCGCATCGTGGTCGGCGACCGCGGTCTGGAAAGCGGCAAGATCGAATACAAGGGCCGTCGCGATTCTGAGAATTCAGAGTTTTCTGCGGATCAGATCGTAGAAATTCTTCTCTCGAAAATCGCTCACTAATCTAGAGCGACTCTCGCAACCCTCTGCACTCCGTTAACTGGCCCGGTGGCGGCCCAGCACTGGGGGGAGGGTTTCGAAACCGCTGTGAATACATCCCTGTACGCTGCGTCGGCGACGTCCCTGTCGCCGACGCTTTCGAAACCCTCCCCCCAGCACTTGGCCTTCGCGATCAGCAAAGTGCTCTTTTCGCTTTGTCCGAAGTAACGCACCTCGATGCGAAGGGCCTGATACCGGGTGCACCCTTGCGGGACCGTCTGCGGCCAGGACGGCCGCAGCCGAGCCCCCATGGATGGGTTCACGGCGTGTCCCGCAAGGGTGTACCCGGTAGCAGGGCCGCCACTCCGCCAGCTTCCTCGCGAAGTACCGAAATTCCAAACCTTCCCGTAAAATCCCACCTCATGATAAGAACAACCCTCGCCACACTCCTGCTGTGCCTGTTCAGCACTACTGTGTCCGCCCAAGTAAAGATGGTGGACCCGGAGGTATTGGAAGCACTGAAGACTGCAGTGACCGAAGCCGACTCCTTTGTCGACCGCTTCGATGCGGAAGTGTGGTTGATGGCCAAGTCCCAGCCGCTGGCGCGCTATATCAAAGATCCACAGCAGCGCATGCACGTGCTCAAGGCCATCCATCGGGAGGCCACCCGCGCCGGGTTGCAACCGGAAATTGTCCTTGCCGTAATCCAGATCGAGAGCGCCTTCGACCCCTACGCCGTCTCCCGAGTGGGCGCCCAGGGCATGATGCAGGTGATGCCGTTCTGGAAAAACGAGATCGGTCGTCCGGACGACAATCTGATCAACATGGACACCAACCTCCGCTACGGCTGCACCATCCTCAAGCACTATATTCAGAAAGCCAAGGGCAACATGGCCAATGCGCTGGCCTATTACAACGGCAGCTATGGCCGGCACACTTACAGCAGCAAGGTGCTTGACGCTTGGGCGGAGCGCTGGCGTTAACCTTCAGCAGAAAAGACCGATGTCGCGAGGTATCAATTGACCCATAGTTTTTTTACCGGCGTTGCCTGCGGGTTGCTGCTGTTGGCGGCAGCGAGACTTGCGATCGGCCACCGGCGCCGGGACAACCGCTGGATACTGATCGTAATTTTCGGGGCCTTTCTCTATCTGCTGCGCCCGCTGCTGAAAGATGTGGACCCGCATCTGGAGCTGCTGATTGATCTCCCCACCATGCTGATACCCGGCGCATTCTGGTTATTCACACACCAGCTGTGCAGCGAGCGTGAACAGTTTCCGTCCTGGGGATGGGGGCTGATAGGCGTCGAGTTGCTGATCGATTTCGCCAGCCAACTACATATTCATTCTTTTTTCTATTTGCTGACGCAGCCCTTCAAACTGGGGTTAATTGGAGCTGGACTGGCAACACTTTTGCGGCAATTGCAAAACGATCTGGTTGCCGAACGGCGGTTACTGCGCATAGCCCTGCTGATCGCTATCGGCAGTTATATGGTGGTCGTGGTATGCGCGGAGTTTTTGTTTTCCTATTTCCCCGTACCCAGTGGCATCGCGGCGATGCACGCACTGATGGCCAGCGTACTCGCCTTCAGTGCATGCCTCTGGCTACTGGCTCTGGCCCCCAATGCACTGGATGAATCGCTGCCGCCGCGCCCGGCGACAGAATCCGAAGAAGAAATGGATAGCTCGATTGATATGGCTCCGCCGATACCGGAGCCGCTGGATGACAGTCAGCGCGAACTGCTGGAGCGGCTGCAAAAACATATGGATAGCGGAGGTTACCGCAAAACGGGACTGACCATCCGCGAGCTGTCGGAGACTCTCGACGCCAGGGAACATGTTTTACGGGTGCTGATCAATAAGTACCTGGGGTTTCGCAATTTCAACGAATACCTGAACCAGTACAGAATTGACGAAGCCAGCCGGCGCCTGGCATCCCCCAAGGAAGCGCACTTGCCGGTGCTCACCATAGCGCTGGATATTGGCTATCGCTCCCTCAGCCCGTTCAACGCTGCATTCAAGCGTCGACACGAAATGACCCCGACAGAATTTCGTCGGGAACAGTTGCCGGCGTGATTGTTTCCGCGCGAAGGGACACAAAGTTTTGATTTGTAAAATCCGCTGGCGGAAATTCAGGAAAAATCGTACGTCATAATTTTATCGGTGGCCACGAGCCAAAATACGCCTCGTAGACCACACTTTATGTTGCAGGACCTGCTCTAAAGACATTTAGCCCAGTCACCACGTAGTCTGCAGATCAGGCTCCTGCAAACCGGTCATGACTTGGGCGAGGACATGAACTGGATCAGCGCCTTGTAGTCGTCTTCACTGCAGTCGGAGCACATGCCCCCGGCCGGCATGGCATTAAGTCCATTCTTGATGGAATTCAGCAGTGCATCCGTCCCCTTGTCCAGGCGGGGCTTCCAGGCTTCCACGTCGTGTAACTTCGGCGCGTTGGCCACTCCGGTGTCGTGGCAGATATAGCAGCTCGACTTGTACTTGTCTTCCACCGCATCCGCTACCACCAGGCCGCTCATGGCCATACCGCCAACAAGAAAACATACTGTTGAGAGCATCGAAGCTTTCATCACATTTCTCCCTAGATTTCACTGCTCGTAATCGTGGTTATCTGCCAGTCAGATGAATCCAGAACAGAGTTTAGATGGCTTTACGCGTCAATAACCACAACTTTTTACTCCCCTACCCCCTCATTAGCCAAAAACTTTCCCACTGCGCCACCCACCATTCTGCGATTCATGGACTATGCTCAATGGCATAAGAAACTTTCCCGCAGCCCCAGCTATAACACCATAAGCCGGAGTTCACCCATGACGCTGCATTGGATCAGAGATCCCAGTGCCCACTTTGCCCTGATCGGGGCATTGCTATTCGCGATCAATAGCCTCTTCCAGGACGGCAGCCAAGTCGCTGATGGCGAAGACATCGTCGTCAACGAAGCCCGTGTAAGCCACCTCGCCGGGATCTTTGAGCGCGGCTGGCAGCGCCCACCGCAGCCGGAAGAACTGCAGGGGCTGATCGACGACTTCGTGCGCGAGGAAGTCCTCTATCGCGAAGCGGTAAAGATGGGGCTGGATAAGAATGACACCGTGATCAGGCGGCGGATGCGCATGAAAATGGAGCTGCTGGCCAGGGATCTGGTGAACGCCGTAGAGCCCTCGGAGCAGGTGCTGCGGGATTATCACCAGCGCAATATCGAGAAGTACACACTCCCCGCCCAGTACAGTTTTGAACAGATTTTTCTCGACAGCGACAAGCGACCACAGGTGGCGGAAGACGCTCGCCTGGTCCTGACCAAACTCACCGCTGGCGGCAACCCGCGCAAGCTCGGCGACAACAGCCTACTGCAGTTCCAGTTTGATGCAGCCAGCACCGAGCAAATCGACCGTCAGTTTGGCGCGGATTTTTCCCAGCAGTTACTGGAACTCCCGGAAAACGAGTGGACCGGCCCCCTCACCTCCGCCTTCGGCGAACACCTGGTAAAAATCTCCACACGGCAACCACAGCGGGAGCCGGATTTCAGTGAAATTCGCACCGATGTATTGCGCGACTGGCAACTGGACGAGCAGAACAAGATTCTGCAAACCCAGTACGAAACCCTGCGAGCCAACTACCGGGTTCAGATCACAGCACCGCCCATCGAAGCACATTCCACCGAGGTTAGCAGGCAATGAAAAAATTCCTGATCCTTGTTGTCGCACTGCTGTTACCCGCCCTAACCCAAGCACATGAATTGCGCCCGGCGTCGCTCAGTATCATCCAGAGTACCGCGCAGACCTTTGACGTCACCTGGCGGGTACCGGCGCGCGGTGATCTGCGCCTGTCGCTGAATGTGAAATTTTCTGAAAACACCGAAAAACTCGGCCTGCCCAAGGCGCAGTTTGCCGGCGGCTATTATGTGGAGCGCTGGCAGATCCAGCACCCGGGGGCTCTTGTCGGCAGCAGTATCGAGATCGAAGGGCTGACGAATACCATGACCGATGCGCTGGTGCGTATCAGCTGGTTAGATGGTCGCGAACAGGTGAGCCGCCTGATGCCTGATAGCCCCCTGCTTACGGTTACGGATCGCGCCGGCTTCGGTGAGATTGCCGGCACTTACTTTGCGCTGGGTGTAGAGCACATTCTGCTTGGCGTCGACCACCTGCTGTTTGTGCTGGCGCTGGTGGTGCTTGTCACTGGCCGGCGGCAACTGGTTTTCACCATTACCGCGTTTACGCTTGCCCACAGTATTACCCTCGCGCTGGCGGTACTGGGGATGGTGTCGGTACCCCAGGGCCCGGTGGAAGCGGTGATCGCGCTCAGTATTGTGTTTGTGGCGGTGGAAATCCTGCACAAGCTGGAGGGGCGCAAAACCCTGGCGATTCGCAAACCCTGGTTGGTAGCGTTTGGATTCGGGCTGTTGCACGGGTTGGGATTTGCGGGGGCGCTATCGGAAATCGGGGTCCCCACACACGCGATTCCGCTGTCGCTGGCGGTATTCAATCTTGGAGTCGAGGCTGGACAGCTCGCGTTTATTCTCGCGGTGAGCGCACTGATGCTTCTGCTGCGGCGCACGCCGCCGGTACACGAATGGGAGATCCGCACCGGGCACACGGCCACGGTAGCTTCCGCGTTACCCGTGGCCTATATCGTCGGCGGGCTCTCAGCCTGGTGGCTGATCGATCGCACGATTGCGCTGGTGGTTTGAGGTTTAATCCTGGAACAAAAGTTCCAGGGGATAACCGGTAAACGGCTTGGTTTTCTCAATGACCAGATGGGATGTCATACGGGTAATGGCGGCGTCTTCGTCCGCCAGCAACTGCTCGGAGACGCGGTTGAAGTCCCCGGCATCCGGGCACACAAACCGCAGCATGTAATCGAATTCCCCGGACATTTTCACACAGGACACGATCTGCTCGATCTTGCTGATGGCACGGCGGAAGCTTTCGCTGGTTTTGGAATCCTGGCGCTTCAGCGCCACGTTCACGTAGAACTCCGCGTGGCGCACCTTGTCCAGATTTACCTCTGCGTGAAACTCGCGAATAAACCTTTCATTGGTGAGTTTCTTGACCCGCGCCAGGCAGGCGCTCTCCGACAGGCCTATCTCATCCGCCAGGTTGAGATTGCTGATACGGGCATTGGTTTGCAGAACTTCGAGAATCTTGAGGTTGTGACGATCTATTTTCACGCTAAATTTACGCTTAGTAAGCAACAGTGAATGTCGACGAAATGGGGACTCCCCACTGAGCAGACGCCGCCGACTGAAAGAAATAACCGGGTCAATGGCGACGTAGGATAACGGCAAACGCCCCCGTCGGAAACTGGCCTCCGCAGAAGTCACTCACCCCGCTTTCTGACAACCGCTCGTCACAAACCGTTCTATGCGATCCAGTGCCCGCGAGAGTTCAACCTCATCTGCCGCCAGGGTCAGGCGCACATGGTTGACCGCACTCGGGCCAAAGGGCTTGCCCGGGAGTACCGAAACCCGCTCCGCATCCAGCAGCGCTTCGGCAAAGGCCTCACCAGAGCGCGCCACTGCGGAAACATCCACCATCACGAACATACCCGCATCCGGAGAATAACAGCTGAGCCCGGGTATACGGTCAATGCGCTGGACAATCAGGTCGCGGCGCTTTTCGTAGGCATCGCGCATCTGCTTGACGAAGTAGGTGTCAAACTCCAGGGCGAAGGCGGCTGCTTCCTGGATAAATTGCGGTACACCAAAAATGGTGGCGCCGGCATACTCAATCAGGCGCGCTACCAGCTCGCCCTGGGCAACCGCCCAGCCAAGGCGCCAGCCGCTCATGGCGTGAGATTTGGACAGACCGTCGATCACGATCACATTGTCCAGCTGTTCCGCCGCGGTGCGCAGGGAGGTGTGACGCCGGGCAAAGGTGATCATGGAGTACATCTCGTCGGAGATGAGCCAGATATTGCGCGCGCGGCAATAGGCGGCGAGCTCACGCAGCTGCTCTGGGGTGGCCATGGCGCCGGTGGGGTTCACCGGGGTATTGATCATGACCGCGCGAGTGTCTTCGGTAATGGCCTGCTTGATGGATTCGATATCAAATGCAAAGCCCCGCTCTGCCGGGCAGGCGACTTTCCTGACATCCAGCTGCAGCGCATTGGTGATCGGTACATAGCCGATATACATGGGTTCGGGAATCACGATCTGCTCGCCGGGGTTGAGCAGGCAGGAGAGCACCGCGTAGATGGCGTTGGTGCCGCCGGGGAAGACCACGACGTCGTCGGGGCTGCAGGGATGCGGACTGACCTTGCTTTCTATGTCGGCGATGGCACGGCGCAGCATGAGTTCACCCGCCGCCGGGGAGTAGTGGGTTCGACCGACGCCGAGGCGGGCGCGGGCAAAATCCAGGATGGGCTCCGGGGTATCAAAGTTGGGGTCGCCAACACACAGAAAGATGACGTCTTCCCCTCTGTTGGCCAGGGTGTGGGCTCGGTCGCTGACCGCCCACACGTCGGCGTCAGCGGAATGGAGGGCCTGGCTCTGCTTGCTAAATCGCGCGGTGTACATCGTCGGAACCCATCTATCGCGGTTGTTATTAATACATCTAAGGTAACAACCAACGAGGTAATTCATGCCGCTTCAGGGCGAAGGTTTTCGCAGCACACCGATTATTTTGTGGCATTTACCGCAGAATATGCGGCGCCGCCCCAATCAAAACCGGTAATTCAGGCTCAGTCCACCCACCGTATCGTCTGGCCGCACCAGCAGGTCCGCGGCCAGGCGCAGTTTTTCCGTGATACTCACCCCCACCATGGCGCCGACACCGTTTTGGAAAAAGCCGGTGTTGTCGCTGCGATAGGACGGCAGGCGGGCCCAGTTACTGCGGATGGAATTAACCCCGATTCCGAGATCGGCAAAATCATCGCCGCTCGTATTCTCAAGCCAGACCTCGCCAAACCACTGGTGTTCCGCGGTGTCGGGGCAGTTGAAAAAGAAACCGGCGCGGTAGCGCAGGTATTCGCGATCCTGCCCGTACACCCTCAGGCCGAGGGGATCTTCGCGTAAGCCGTAATTACCGGCGTAGGTGTATTCGCTTTCGGTATTTTCATGGAAGCCGTTGACGTCGATCTCGCTCCAGTCGATGGCGACAAACGGACCCATCTGGCTGGCGAGATTGCGGCTGGCATTGTAGCCGGCGCGCAGGAAGACGTTATAACCCTCACCGTCGGTATCGCCATCAAGCCGGTGACGAAAGGTTTCGCCAAGACGGACGGTGCGATGGATTTTGTCGTACTGAATATCGGAGAAGCCGATACCGCCATCGGCAAACCAGAATCCGTTATCCCAGCGGGCAAAGGCGCTGAGATTGAAATTGCGGGATTTGGCAAAGAAGTCAGCGGGCTCGTATTCGCTGCCGCCATAGGACATACCGAGCCCCCACTCCAGGTTTTCAAAGCCGGCGAAGCTCATGCCGAAGAACCCGTCCCACGCCGGAAATTCGTCGTTGATCGCCGGGCCGAAACCGAGCTCCGCGTGGCCGACGCTGGCACCGAAAAATACCGTGGTATAGGGATCCCGGTAACGCTGTGAGAGCAGGTGGTGATCGATATTGATGCGGTGCTGGCGGGTGTTCTGGTAACCCAGATCGGGCAGCACACCAAATTCGACCGCAGCGGTAATGGTCTCGTAGTAGTAGTCCGCGAGCATGCGCTGGGCGATGAGCGTCGGGTGGATGCCGTCGTAGAACACCAGCATATCCGCATTGGGGTCGGTGCCCGCTGCACCATAGACGGGGTCAGGGTTGGCACAGTTGATATAGCAGGTTGCGCTCTGGTCGATATCGGCCAATCCGAAAGCGGCAGGATCGTCGATCAGCAACTCCAGGGCGCCCTGCAGGTCCAGTAATAGGATATTGCCGATGCCATTGACCTGCTGACGCAAGCTGTCATTGAAAAGTTCGGTGCCGTAGTTGGCGTAGTCAACCGCCGCCTGGCCGAGGGCGTAGACCGCTGGTGTGCGCCCGATACGCGGGGCATTGGCCATGACGATATATTGCGCACCGGCGGCCTTCAGTTCGCTACCGGCGGTGGAGAGGAAGGTGGCGGCACGCTCCATGGAGGCGGGCGACAGATTGCCGCCGCGCACACCGTCGAGAATATTGTTGCCGCCGCCATTAAGAAAATAGAGATCGCTTCTGGACGGGGTATTGCCCTGCAGGTATCCCTGCCCGCTGCCAAATGGCACACCGGTAAGCGTGATGTTGTTGTTCGGATCGTCCACCAACGCCTGCAGCGCCGCTGGATCATTGAACACCGCGATCGCCGCCTGGACCTCGGCGGCACTCAGATAGGGGCTCTCTCCCGCCGCCGGGTCACAGATGCCATCGGCACCACAGCGACTGGAGTCCGGCAAAATGGTGGTCAACGTATTGTGGTCGGCCACCGTGGTATTCGGGAACAACTGGCGGAAGCGCTGCGGCCCCACAAGATCCAGTAACACATCCGCGGTGCGATTGCCGCCGACGGCCCAGTTTGGGCCATTGGTAAGTACGGAGCCGGCAACCTGCTGAAACTGCTGCTCCGCAGTGCCCGCGGCGGGCGCACAGGGAATGGCACCGCCAAATACCGGCCCCAACCCATAACAGGAATTCAGCCTGGGTACCCCGAGCATGTCAGCAAGGTAAGACACCGCGGGCTGTCGTTGATAGATCCCTTGGGGGTCGTCATTAGTGAACACGCCGGCATTGCCGTTATCGGAAAGGCTGTCGCCGAAGACAATCAATGAGCGGTAAATCGGCTCGTCCGCCTGCGCTGAAGTGTTACTCAGCCCGATGGAAATCGCGAGCGGGCAGAGAAAAAACAGGGAAGGGATTCTGGCGGATGGTTTTTCGGTCGGGAACACTGCAGCCTCCTTGCCACGACAGAAATTCTGGCAAGTATAGGTCAGCTTCAACGATGAAATTGCGCACTCAGGAGAGGTTGCTTTCGGCAGTTTCCATCTGCTCGATGGCCGGAACCAGTACAGCGCTGATTAATGCCGCCAGCGCACACCACACCAGGGCGATGACCAGAAGGCACTCCCACATCGGCCGCCCCCACCCCGCGAGACCAAACTGTACCGTGTTGAAATAAAAAGCGGGGGCAACCAGCAAACCGGCGAGCGCAGCCAACAGGGGCTTGTTGACCAGCCACGACAGGGAGTAGCGCATGGTGGTGGCGAGCATGGCCCAGATACAGACCGACCAGGCCGGTGGCAGGTTGGAGTGGTAGTCCTGCACCCCATAGGCCATAAAGGCCCACTCGACCCCGAAACCACAGAAAATAAAGCCGAGGATCAGAAAAATATCCCGCACGTCGCGCCACAGGATGAAATGCACCATCAGCACCAAAAACAGCGCAATCAACGCCAGCGCATTGCCATATAGTAAAGCCGTCCACCATCCGGCGACGAACAGGGTGAAATTGATCAGTTTCTTATAATTCATTGGCGACTCATTCATCAGAAGGATTTCTGTACCACGAGCGCTTGCCCCAAAATCGGAAAATTTCCTAAAAGGGCATATCGAACAAACGACTTACAAAATAAATCAGACGAACCCTAAGACTTCAAGTTAGCAAATACTTCGATTGCGTGTTTGCGCGATTCGGTCACATCGCAAACGGGGGCGGGATAACTCCTGTCGCTGAATAGATCATTGGGAGGACAGTGAATATCCTTCGCGGAATATCCCTCCAGTTCCGGCACAAAGGCGCGGATGAATGCGCCATCGGGATCGAACCGTTTTGACTGGCTGTAGGGATTAAACACACGGAAGTAAGGGGCGGCGTCGGTGCCGGTAGAGGCCGCCCACTGCCAACCACCGTTATTAGCGGCGAAATCGGCATCCACCAGTTTCTGCATAAAGTAATGCTCGCCCTTGCGCCAGTCGGTCAACAGGTTTTTGGTGAGAAAAGACGCCACCACCATGCGCAGGCGGTTGTGCATCCAGCCGGTCTGATTGAGCTGGCGCATGGCGGCATCGACAATGGGTACCCCGGTCTGCCCTTCACACCAGCGCTCGAAATCCTCAGTGCGACGCGACCAAGGCACCCGTTCGGTTTCCGGCTTGAATGGCAGGTTGCGGCATACCCGCGGGAAATTCACCACCAGATGCTGGTAAAACTCCCGCCACAGCAGTTCGCTCAACCAGCAACTCGCGCCCTCGCTGCTCCCCACCCAGCGGCCATCATTTTCAGCAAGCGCCATCTGCACACAGCGGCGCACAGAAAGAGCACCACAATTCAGATACGGGGACAGCCGCGAGGTGCCCGGGACCGCGGGAAAATCCCGCTGCTCCTGGTAGTCGGCAACGATCGCGGAGAATTCCTCCAGCAGTGTTTTTGCCGCACCCTCGCCCACCGCCCACTCCAGTACCCGGCTGTCGCCTCCCGGCGCCACGCCGTAATCGCCAACCGTATCGGGAATCGCGCGCACCAGATTGTGTTCACCTTCAAGGGCGATCCACTCCGGCCACAGATCGCCGTGATCGGCCCCCAGGGAGCGGGGAGCGGGAAGCGGCTCGAAACCCTGGTCGCGGTTGTCGTGGCGGGCAATAAAGGCGCGCTTGAACGGGGTGTATACCTTGAAACCTTCGCCGCTTCCGGTGGTGAGGCTGCCCGGTGGAATCAGGGTGCGGTCGGTGCAGTACTCCACCGGCACACCGACCGATCTCAGTGTTTCGCGCACCGCTGCATCCCGGCGCTGTTCGTTGAGCGGATATTCCGCATTGGCGAACAGCGCCTCGATGTTGAGCTTGCGACAGATCTGCTCCAGTGCGGCAGAAACCTGCGCAAAACCGCGCAGTTCGAGGAAATACAGCGGGATATGTTTTTTCGCCAGGGACGCCTGCAGAGCTTTCAGCGTGCGCAGGCGCATGGCCACCACATTGTCACCGTCACCGTGACTGCGCCAGGTTTGCGGGCAGGCGATAAATATCACCGCCAAAGCATTACAGGCCTTGGCGGCGCGGTAGAGCGCGGTGTTGTCGTCCATACGCAGGTCGTTGCGCAACCAGACCAGTCCGCGCTGATAGGCTTTCTCGGGCATAACGTTTTCAGTGGAAGTCGCACAGTCCCAGTTCCGCCGGCTCGGCGGCGAGCAGGACCTGGCTGTGGATAAAACTGTTGGGGCTGCGGGGCAGATAGTGGCGCAGCATCGTCAGGACCGCAGACAGCGGTTTGTGGCCGAGTCGGTAATCCTCGATCAGCTGCTGCAGCTCGGCCTTCTCCTGCTTGCTCAGGAATTCCGATAGGTGCCCCTGGCTGTGCATCAGCGCGTTGGTACGGTCCTTGCGACTCGCGGGGCGCGACAGAATCTGCATGATGCGGCCGCGCACTGCAAATGCCAGTTCGTCTTCCGTCATGGATTTGGCGTCCGCCAGCAACCGCCCCAGTTCGCGGGTGGCATCCTGGTTGTGGGCCATCAGCAGATATTTATAGGCGGTGTAAAAGTCGATGATACGCGCGATGCGTGACGGCACTTTTTCAGCTTCGGCTTCCACTGCGGCGTCAATAGCGTCGACATCCTCGCGCTCCACATAGCGAAACCAGGCATCGTAGGCGAACACCCGGGTGAGGAAATTCTCCCGCAGCTCGCTGTTGTTCAACCGCCCCACCTCTTCCATCGGCAGGTGGGGGAAGTGCTGCTGCAGGCGCCGTGCGTAGAGCCCAACCCCCTCACTGTCGATACCGTGGCCGTTGTCGAGATAACGCCGCACACCGCGCAGACCACAGCTGGGGGAGTTCTGCATAAAGATGTAGCCGCGCACCGGTTGCAGCTGAGGCACCACCGAATCCGCATAATCTCGCAGTGGCGCTGTCACATCCACCGTCGAGTCCTCCACCCCCACGACCCGCACCGCGTCCACCGGCTCGCCCGCACGGTCTACCAGCAGGTGGATGGGTTTACGCGGAATCCCGAGGCCGATGGCCACTTCCGGGCACAAAGGCACATACTCGAAACACTGACTAAGCAGCTGGGTACATACTTTGCTGAGCTTGTGGCCACCGTTGTAGCGCACCGGCTCACCCATCGCGCACTGGCTGATGCCCACTGGGATTTTTGACTGGCGTGGCTGTATCCGCATGATCTGCCGCTCCGGGAATATCCTTTGCTCGAAGTGTACTCTGAACGAAGAGTTTCTACCGGGTTATACGCCCGCGCCGGAATTGCGGATCATTGGGCGGGCTGCGCACGCTTGCGCAATTTCCTCGCACCCACGGGGCGGGAACCCGGTAATTGTTGCGCGGCCCGCCACCACCGCTAAAATGCCAGTCCTCCTTTATATATGCACCAAGATTCACCAGACCCCCGGGGCCCCGGAATGATTCCAGCACTGCGCGAAATCAACGATGTACAGGCGCTCTACCTGCAGTTCCTCAAAGCACTCAAACTGGCGGGCTTCCGTGGCGACATGAGCCCGAGCTACGCCAGCCGCACGGTGCTCGCGACGGACAACTCCATCTACCAGGTGCTGCCCCAGGCGGTGGTCTACCCGCGGGGCGTGCACGACCTGCAGTTGCTGATGGAGCTGGCAGACCGGGAAGAATTCTACAAGGTGGTACTGTCCCCCCGCGGCGGTGGCACCGGCACCAACGGCCAGTCCCTCACCGATGGCCTGGTGGTGGACATGTCCCGGCATATGAACCGCATCCTCGAGATCAACCCCGAGGAAGGCTGGGCGTGGGTGCAGACCGGGGTGGTGAAGGACCAGCTGAACGCGGCGCTGAAGCCCCACGGGCTGTTCTTCGCCCCGGAGCTGTCCACCAGCAACCGTGCCACCATTGGCGGCATGATCAACACCGATGCCTCCGGCCAGGGCTCGTGTGTGTACGGCAAGACCCGCGACCATGTGCTGGAACTGAAAACCGTGCTGATGGGCGGCACACTGTGGCAATCCCATGCTGTCGATGATGCCAAGCTGGGTGAAATCAGCCACCAGAGCAGCCGCGCCGGCAAGATCCACCGTATGGTGGACAGTATCGAGCGGGACAAGCGCGACCTGATCGACGCCAAGTTTCCCAAACTGAACCGCTGCCTCACCGGCTATGACCTGGCGCATATCCGGGACAGAGAGAAGGACGGCCGCTTCAACCTGAACAATATCCTGTGCGGCTCCGAGGGCACCCTCGGGTTTATCGCCGAGGCCAAGCTGAACCTGCTGAAAATCCCCAAGTGCGCGGCACTGGTGAATCTCAACTACGACCACTTCCAGGACGCACTGAAAGACGCCCCCGACCTGATGAAAGCAGGCCCCACCTCCATCGAAACCGTGGACAGCAAGGTGCTGCAGCTGGCCATGGGGGATATCGTGTGGGACAGCGTGAGCGAATTTTTCCCGCAGACCGCTGATGGAGAACAACCGCGCCCGGTAAACGGCATCAACCTTGTGGAGTACACCGCGGAATCCGAAGAGGAACTGGACGCGGCGCTGGCCAAATTCACCGCCCATGTGGACCGCCTGAGCGGACAGCCGGGCAAAAGTTTCGGCTACACCATTGCCCGTGGTCACGCCCAGGTGAACAAAATCTGGGGGATGCGCAAGCGCGCGGTGGGTCTGCTGGGCAACGTCCAGGGCGAGCAGCGCCCTATCCCGTTTGTGGAAGACTGCGCGGTGCCGCCGGAAAACCTCGCCGACTTTATCGCCGAATTCCGCGCCGCGCTGGATGAGGCCGGTTTTGCCTACGGCATGTTCGGCCATGTGGACTGCGGTGTACTGCATGTGCGCCCGGCCATCGACATGAAAGACCCGGAGCAGGCCAAACAGGTAAGGATCATCACCGAGAAAGTGGTGGAGCTGGCGCAGAAGTACAACGGCCTGCTGTGGGGGGAACACGGCAAGGGCGTGCGCTCGGAGTTTGCACCGGCATTCTTCGGCGAGCTGTATCCGGAGCTGCAGAAAATTAAAGCCGCGTTTGACCCGCGCAACCAGCTAAACCCGGGCAAGATCGCCACCCCCAGCGCCGCTTCCGGCCTGCTCAAGATCGACCAGGTACCGACCCGTGGCGAGTACGACCGGCAGATTCCGGTGCAGGTGTGGGATGGTTACTCCGATGGCGTCTATTGCAACGGCAACGGCGCCTGTTTCAACTGGAACCCGGACGACGCCATGTGCCCCTCCTACAAGGGCACCCGCAACCGTATTCACTCCCCGAAAGGCCGCGCCTCCCTGATCCGCGAGTGGTTGCGCCTGCTGGCGGACCGCGCGGTGGATCCGGAGGCGGTAGCGCGCAAGAGCCGCGAGCAGTCCTTCATTCTCGGCCTGCCCGGGCGCATCAAGAACAGCCTGGCCAAGGCCCGCGGCGAATACGACTTCAGCCACGAGGTGAACGAATCCATGCAGGCCTGCCTGGCGTGCAAATCCTGCGCCGGCCAGTGCCCGATCAAGGTGGATGTTCCCACCTTCCGTGCCAAATTCCTCGAGCTCTACTACAGCCGCTACCTGCGCCCCGTGAAAGACTATTTCGTGGGCGGTCTGGAGTTTTTAATGCCGCACTTGGCGCGGGTACCACAGCTGTATAACTGGCCACTGAAGTTGAAGCCGGTGCGCTGGCTGCTGGAGCAAGGCCTGGGCCTCGCGGACTCCCCCAGCCTCTCGGCCACCAACCTGGACAAGGCGATGCGCGAACTGGGCGTGCCCTACGCCAGCCGCGAAAGCCTGCGCACCATGGGTCCGGCCCAGCGCGCCAAGGCGGTGGTGATCGTGCAGGACGCGTTCACCAGCTACTTCGACGCGGATGTGGTGGCCGATACCCTGCGCCTGCTCAAGCTGCTGGACTTCTACCCGCTGGTGGCACCGTTTCGAGCCAACGGCAAGCCCCTGCACGTGCACGGTTTCCTGCGCCAGTTCGCACAGACCGCCGCCGGCAACAGCGCCATGCTCAACAGCCTGGCGGAGAGCGGTGTACCGCTGGTGGGCATAGATCCGTCCATGACCCTCACCTATCGCGGCGAATACAAAAAGCTGATGGGCGACAAGGCGCCGAAGGTTCTGCTGCTGCAGGAGTGGCTGGCGCAGCACACCGATCACCTGGCCACCAATCGCAACCGTCTGCAGTCGGGCAGCTTTACCCTGTTGCCTCACTGTACCGAGCAATCCAACGCCGCCGGTGCCGGTCGCCAGTGGCAGGAAGTCTTTACCGCGCTGGGTATGCAACTCAGCACCCAGGCCGCAGGCTGCTGTGGCATGGCCGGCACCTATGGTCACGAGGTGGCCAACAAGGAGACGTCGCGGGTGATTTTCCAGCAGTCGTGGGAACCTAAACTGAGCGGCGACACCAGTGCCATCCTTGCCACCGGCTATTCTTGCCGCTGCCAGAGCAAACGCTTTGCCGGCAAAAATTTGCGCCATCCACTGCAGGCACTACTGGCGCAGATCGAAGATTCGGGGTTTACTGTCAGTACTCACTAACCTGTCGCCGGAGCACCGGCGACCCCCGGAGATGTCTGGCGATGCTGAGTCCGCGGAATAACCCGGCCCGGTGCCTGCTCAAGGTTCTCGGCGCCACCCTGCTGGCGGTGCACTTCGGCGCGGCCTCGCTGGCGCGGGCGGAACCCAACGAATCCGAGGGCGTGGCACCGCTGATCGCAGAGGCCGAGGAAAATGCCTTGGCCGGCGATTACGATGCTGCCCTGCCACTGTACGAACGGGCCATCGCCGGGCTCGCCGCCGACCCGCACAGCCAGAACCTGCTGCGCTACCGCTATGGCATTGTGCTGAACGCACTTGGCGGTGAGCGACCGGATCTCTACCCGCTGGCCCGCAGCCAGTTCCAAGCGGTCCTCGCCTATATTGAATCTTCACCGGGACTGCCGTTCGAGCACTCTGCCGCGCGGGTGCGCTCCGCTATGGCCCACACCTATCACCAGCACTCGGCACTGCAGGACAACCCCAACAAACGCACGGCCATGCTGCGCAACGCCTACCAGCTTTACGCCAGCGCCATCGGCGATCTGCGCCGGGAGGGCGACTGGCAGAACCTCGCCATTACCGCCTTCAATATCGGCCAGGTGTGCGAGTGGCAGGGCAATCTGGAAGAGGCCATCCAGTGGCTGGAGCAGGCGGTGGAACTGGACCGGCGCCACGGCTTCGAGGACCTGGAAGAAGACATGGGCTACCTGTCCGCACTGCGCGAAATGGTCAGCCCCCAGCAGCCCGTGGGCGATACCGCCATCTGAGCGGCCACCTCTCCGCTACTCAGCCCCCTGTCGGACCACCTGTTCCCGGGCTCCATCGCGCCCCCCTGCCAGGAATCCGTACTCCCTGTTTGCGCGAAAGAGCGAGATATCACACCTAGCACATGGGCTTTTCTATCGGCGTGATAGTCACAGTCTTGCGTGAAACAGGGAAAACACCGGTCCCGCATCCCCCTTACAACGCTGTCATCGATAATATTTCACGCTTTTGAACCACGGGTCGCAAAAAAAACGAAAAAAATTTTGTTCCACGGACCCACAGGTACAGCATCCCAAATAGCGCATTTTTCCACCAACCAGAGATGACATCGCTGTCATAGCAATTTTGCGATCGGAAACCAGATACCCATTGAAATCCTTTTTTTTGCGTCAATCTCTGTCACAAAACCATAACAACAGAATAAAAATTACCAATAAAACGATTTAATAAAGCACATTAGGCTAAGAACAAAAAATAACCGATTACTCTGTAGGGAAAATCCCGCCGGTTGCGCAAAAGATTGATTCGCATCCAGTGCCGTTTAATATGGCCCTCCCTGATCAAACATTGATCACTTATTACGAAATCAACTTGGAGGCGGGGGTGAACAGGCGACGCCTGTGACCGGAGAGCTTCCAGAGGTCTTCCAGAGGTAATGAGACTTATGCGACAGAGCCTTAAAAAGTACATCATCGTAATGGCCGCTTCCCTTGCAGGCCTGGTCGGCGGCGACGCTTTCGCCGCAATCAAGAAGGAAGAACCTGCAGACAAGAAGAAATCCATGACCGTCACCGCCACGGCCTACAACTCCATCGAAGGCCAGACCGATGACGATCCCTGGACCGCCGCCTGGAACAACCGCCTGCGCCCGGGAGACAAGATCATCGCGGTATCCCGCGACCTGGAAAAGCACGGCCTGACCAACGGCGCCAAGGTAAAGATCGAAGGCCTGCCGGGCACCTACACCGTGCGCGACCGGATGAACAAGCGCTACACCAACCGCATCGACGTGTGGATGGAGAAGGATCTGAAAAAGGCACGCGCCTGGGGCAAGAAGCAACTGAAAATCGTCTGGCACCCGGAAAAAAAGTAAGGCACGGCTTCTTAAAGCAAAACGTCGCTAAGAAAACGTTGCCCGCCAGAACCTTGCCTGGAAATCAGGTCCCGGACTGAAGCTAAACGACAGCCGGACAACAGAAAGTACACAGGGCTTTGCCAAGCACTGCTTTCAAAAACAAAACCCCGCTTAATGCGGGGTTTTGTTTTTTTGCACCATCGGTAATTCAGGGCTCGGTTGTGGTATCCACTCCGGGAAGTTCGCGGCAGCCCTCGTTTTCGATATAGAAAATACTCGGCTGCCGGCCCTCGTTGTAGCGGTGTTCCACGCCTTCATCGCGAAACACCAGTAAATACTCCTCCTTCATCCAACCCTTGTCGGTGCGGTACTCCGTCAGCCATAGCAGCGCGGGGGAGTTCTCATGGCAGCTGCCATAAAACATCCGGGTCTTTTCCACGAGCTTGTTGGTCAGGTAGTCGCGGTATCGCCCCGGGTAGCTGAAGCTCTCACCGGAGAGATCCACCTGCGTAACGCCATCGGCATCGCCGTCCATCTCCACCTGGGAGCGGTCCCCGCGCATGGCGGCGGTCTCGCCCGGCCGATCCTTTTCCGGCGCCACAAACTCCTCCGGTTCCGGCGGTTCATCCAAATCGCGAACGGGAACCGGCTCACCGTCGATCTTCTGCAGGAAAATGGCGGTATTTTCGTCGCAATCGATACAGGTGCGCCCGGCGATGATGGCGTAGCCCTTGAGCTCGGAAATGAGGCGAGCCTCAGCCAGGTCCACATTAAGTACGCGGTTATCAGATAATTTGAGCTCAATGCCGGAGAACGCCAGCAGGACGCTGGAAAAAAGCAATAGGGGGAAACCCAGAAGGGGAAGGAATTTTTTCATGCAGAGCAACCACATTTAATACATCTGCAGACCGCGAACAGTTGGCACCGCCCGGGCAACTTTCCCTGCTGCCCGTAGCGGCACCGCGATTGGGGTAGTGCTGTCACACTGTCGCGATTCCCTTCTATTTATAACCTTAGCAGGCAATAAAAAAACTGCGTGGTACAGGGGTATTTATTTGTAATCGCTCTTGCGGCGCCCAGTCACGCACACTAATGCAATAACCGGGGCTTCAGTTGATTCAAATCAAGCGGAATTGCCGAAAATGACAGAATCAGGGCGCTTCCCAGCTGCCGGATTCCGCAGGGCCTATAAATGCCCCCACCCCCTCTTCCTTCAGTGCATCCAGCGCTTCCTGCAGCGCCTCCTCATCGGTCTCGAAGACGTCTTCCCATACGGTGGTGTTGTTGTGTTCGTCCACGATTTCCAGCAACCAGCCGCCCTCGCCATCTTCGTAGATGTCGATGTTGACGGTGTGGTTACCATCGCTGTATGCGCGGCTCAGTGGAGAGTCCTGGGGAGTGAAGTCGTCGGCCATGGAAAAACCTCGCTGGAAATGAGGAAAGTGGAAAATGGCGGCCAATCTGACAATTTATGAACCACTGGTCAAGGCCCGCCCTTCACTGCGGAAAAAGTGTACGCCAGCATCGGCAAATTTTTGTTAAAATGCGCGGCGATTTTTACCAATGTTTTAGCCCAATGCCCCGGATTTACGCTCCGGCCTGCAAAAGGAACCCCTCATGACTGATTCCACGACCGTGGTCTGTGCGCTGTACAAATTTGTCAGCCTCGATGATTTCGAATCCCTGCGCGAACCCCTGCTCCAGGTAATGCTCGACAACGAAGTGCGCGGCACCCTGCTGCTGGCGCGCGAAGGTATTAACGGCACTGTAGCCGGCAGCCGCGCCGCGATCGACGCCCTGCTCACCTACCTCAAGTCTGACCCACGCCTGGCCGAGCTGGATTACAAGGAGTCTTTCACCGCCGAGATGCCGTTCCTGCGCAGCAAGGTGAAGCTGAAGCGCGAAATCGTCACCATGGGCGTGGAAGGTATCGACCCCCGCCAAACCGTGGGTACCTATGTCAAACCACAGGACTGGAACGCGCTGATCTCCGACCCGGAAGTCCTGCTCATCGATACCCGCAACGACTACGAGTACCAGGTGGGCACCTTCGAACACGCGGTCAATCCGAATACCACCAGTTTCCGCGAATTCCCCCAGTATGTGAAAGACCACCTGAACCCGCAGAAACACAAGAAAGTGGCCATGTTCTGCACCGGCGGCATTCGCTGCGAGAAGTCCACCGCCTACCTGAAAGAACAGGGTTTTGACGAGGTCTACCACCTGCAGGGTGGTATCCTGAAATACCTGGAAGAGGTGCCGAAGGATGAAACCCTGTGGAAGGGCGAGTGCTTCGTATTCGACGATCGCGTAACGGTCAATCATGACCTGGAGCGTGGCAGCTACCAGCAGTGCAATGCCTGCCGTATGCCGGTGACCGAGGAAGAAGTGCAATCCCCGATGTTCGAGCAGGGTGTCAGCTGCCCCCACTGCTTTGAGGCGGTATCCGACGCCGACAAGGCGCGTTTCCGCGAGCGCGAAAAACAGATCCAGTTGGCCAAGGCCCGCGGCGAAGACCATTTGGGTCACGACGCCAAAGCCGTCACCGAGGCACGCCGCCAGTACAAGCAGGAATTGCGCAAACAGCAAGCCGAACAGGCGCGCCGCGCCTGATTTCTTCCCGCTATTTCTATTCCCGTTTTATAGCTCCGGCTTGTTTATAGGCCCGTCTGACAACGAGGTACCCCTAGCCGGGTACCTCCGCGCGGCGGTGAACACTAAACAGGGTCGCGACCCGCGCTTTCAGCGTCTGCCACCAGCCAAGCCAGTGCAGCCTGCTCGGTGACAAATTCCCGCACATCCATACCCTCAGACTGGGCAGTACTGTCGATAATAATGTTCGCGTTGAAGTTTGGCGCGTGCAGCACGGCAACGCGGCCGTGGCGAAGGCCGGTGAGATGGGCGGCAAAGGAACCGAATTTCTGGCGCTCGTTTATCGTAAGAACGATATCCGCCCGGCGCACATCCACCAGCAAGCGCAGCGGGTGCAGATGGCCAAATTTTTCGGCGATCTGGCGTGCGGAAGCCAGCTTTTCTGCAAAGTCCACACGATCAAAAAATACCGCGTTGACGATGCGCGCTTCCGGGTTAAAACGAATTTGAAAACTCAAGTTCCGCCTCCTGCGCGGCGACTATCTGAGCCATGTAGCGAATTTCCGACAAGAACTCCGCTACTTCACCTGAATGGATCAATACTGGTGAAATCCGGTGGTTATTGTACGCACCGGATCTGGACACAACCAACGCACTGATCACAAATTCAGCGCCTATTCCATTTCAATTTCGGGCAGTGCGTCCTCTCCGGCCGCCAGCCATACCTGCGCCGCCGCCTTGCGGGCAATGTCGCGGTAGAGTGCGGCCACTTCGCCTTCCGGTTCCGCCGCCACCGTGGGCAAGCCGCCGTCGGCCTGCTGGCGGATGGACATGGCCAGAGGCAGTTGGCCGAGCAGGCGGGTGTCATAATCGGCCGCCATTTTCTCGCCGCCACCGGCCCCGAATACCGGTTCCTGATGACCGCAGTTGGAACAGGTGTGCAAGGCCATGTTTTCCACAATGCCCAGCACCGGCACCGATACCTTGCGGAACATCTCCACGCCCTTGATGGCGTCCACCAGCGCCAGGTCCTGAGGCGTGGTGACAATCACCGCCCCCGCGAGCGCCACTTTCTGCGACAGGGTGAGTTGGATGTCGCCGGTGCCCGGAGGCATGTCCACCACCAGGTAATCCAGCTCCTCTTCACCCTCGGCCCACAGGGTCTGGGTCAGCATCTGGTTAAGGGCGCCGCTCGCCATCGGGCCGCGCCACACCGCCGGCGTATCTTCGGTAAGCAGGTAGCCGAGGGACATGGTCTTGAGTCCCAGTGCCGGCACCGGTACAAAGAACTTGCCACCCTTCACTTCCGGGCGCACGCCCTCGGTACCGAGCATGGTGGGCAGGCTTGGACCGTAGATATCCGCGTCCAGCAGGCCCACAGAGGCGCCCTCCGCAGCCAGTGCCAGGGCCAGGTTCACGGCGGTGGTGGACTTGCCCACACCGCCCTTACCGGAGGCCACGGCGATAATGTTTTTGACCGCTTTGAGTGACTCCGGTACCTCACCGGCTTCTGTACGCCCCACATCGAAAAACAGATCAAATTGCAGCTCAGACCCAGCCAGTGCGCCCTCTTCCAGTAGCAGTACACAGGCGGCGCGCACACGCTGCTCCCAGGCCTGCCGCTCACTGGCGCAGGGATACCCGAGAGTCACCCCCGTATAGACTGTGCCGTCCTCGAAGCCCACTTCGATATCCGCATCCAGGGCATCCAGCGGCAGACCGGTGGCCGGGTCCTGCAGCGCACCGATGACTTCGGCAATCGCCTCGAGCTGCGCCTGCACGTCCTCAGGGATGTCCTCGTGGTCATGGTCGTGATCGTGGTCATGCCTATGATTGTGTTCGTGGTCATCGCAATGGTGGTGGTGATCGGTCACGCTGTAGTCCTCACTGGCGCTCTGTTCGGGCCGGCATTTTGGGCAAGCCCCCGAGTGAATACAAGGCCGATACCCACACAACCAATAGCCTAGCCCGCGGCGCTGCGGGTGCCTTGCAGGGCCCATTTCTGCTATATTCCGCGCTCTTTTTCGGCGGGCCTCTACGTGGGTAGCCGCCGACCGAACAATTTCCACCGACAAGTCTCGTCCACCGACAAGTCTCGCAGCCTTTGGAAGCCAAGATGTCTCAGACCGACCATCAGCCCAGAAACATCCTCGTCACCAGTGCCCTGCCCTATGCCAACGGCTCCCTGCACCTGGGTCATATTCTCGAGTACATCCAGACCGATATCTGGGCCCGTTTCCAGCGCGCCCGCGGCAATCAGTGCCTGTACATGTGCGCCGACGACGCTCACGGCACTGCCATCATGCTGAAGGCCGAACAACTGGGGCTGACCCCGGAGCAGCACATCGCCAATATGCAGGCGGAGCACGAGCGCGACTTCGGCGGCTTCCTGATCAGTGTGGATAACTACCACTCCACCCACTCGGAAGAGAACCGCGAACTGTCGGCGATGATCTACAAGCGCCTGCGGGAGAATGGCCACATCGCTTCGCGCACCATCACCCAGGCCTATGACCCGGAAAAAGAACTGTTCCTGGCGGACCGCTACATCAAGGGCACCTGCCCGAAATGTAAGGCCGAGGACCAGTACGGCGACAACTGCGAAGTCTGCGGCGCCACCTACAGCCCCACAGAGCTGATCAACCCGGTATCCGCCATTTCCGGCGCTACCCCGGTGGAAAAGGAGTCCGAGCACTTCTTCTTTACCCTGCCCGCGTTTAACGACTTCCTGAAAGAGTGGACCCGCGCCGGTCACCTGCAGACCGAAATGGCCAACAAACTGGCCGAGTGGCTGGACGAGGGCCTGCAGGAGTGGGATATCTCCCGCGATGCGCCCTATTTCGGCTTCGAGATTCCCGATGCGCCCGGCAAGTATTTCTATGTGTGGCTGGATGCGCCCATCGGCTACATGGCCAGCCTGAAAAATTACTGCGACCGCAACAACCTCGACTGGCTGGAATTCTGGAAGAAGGACAGCAGCGCCGAGGTGTATCACTTTATCGGCAAGGACATCGTCAACTTCCACGCCCTGTTCTGGCCGGCGATGCTGCACTCTGCGCAGTTCCGCACCCCCACCAAGGTGTGCGTGCACGGTTTCCTCACCGTCAACGGCAAGAAGATGTCCAAGTCCCGCGGCACCTTCATCAATGCACGCAATTACCTGGACCACCTGAATCCGGAATACCTGCGCTACTACTTCGCCGCCAAGCTCACCGCCGGTGTCGACGATCTCGACCTCAACCTCGAGGACTTTATCGCCAAGGTGAACTCCGACCTGGTGGGCAAGGTGGTGAACATCGCCTCGCGCACCGCCAAGTTCGTGAGCAAGTCCGGCGGCGCACTTGCCGCTGAAATTGCCGACGAAGCGCTGTGGAACCAATTTGTGGAAGCGGCCCCGCGCATTACCGAGTACTTCGAAACCCGTGAATACAGCCGCGCCATCCGCGAAATCATGGCACTGGCCGACGCCGCCAACGCCTGGATTGCCGACAAAGCGCCCTGGTCGCTGGCGAAACAAGAAGGCGCGGAAGCGGAAGTACTGGCGATCTGTTCCCAGGGCGTCAACATGTTCCGCGCCCTGATCACCTGGCTGGCGCCGGTACTGCCGGAAACCGCACTGAAGGCCGAGGAATTCCTCGGTGTGAAACTGGACTGGAACAGCGCTACCGCGCCCCTCTCTGGCCACACCATCAACACCTTCAAACCGCTGATGCAGCGCGTGGAAAAAGAGCAGGTAGACGCGATGCAGGAAGCGGCAAAAGAATCCCTGGCGCAGCTGCAGGCGGAAACCAAACCGGCAGCCTCAGGCCCTCTTGCGGACGATCCCATCGCCGCGGAAATCCAGTTCGATGATTTCGCCAAGATTGACCTGCGCATCGCACTGATCGCCAATGCGGAACACGTGGAAGGTGCCGGCAAACTGCTGAAACTGACCCTGGACCTGGGCGGTGAAACCCGACAGGTATTCTCCGGCATCAAGAGCGCCTACAAGCCGGAAGACCTGATCGGCAAGCACACCGTGATGGTGGCCAACCTGGCACCGCGCAAGATGCGTTTCGGCGTGAGCGAAGGCATGGTGCTGGCCGCCGGCCCCGGCGGCAAGGACCTGTGGATTCTGGAACCCCACGCCGGTGCCCAGCCCGGCATGCGGGTAATGTAAACGGAAAGGACCTGATCCATGCGCGGAGTATTTCTCGATACGCTCACCATGAAACCGGAAGAGCTGGATACTTCCGCGCTGGAAAGCACCCTTGATCACTGGGATTTTTTCGCCACCACATCGCCCGATGAAACTGCGGTGCGTATCGCCAGCGCCGATGTGGTCATCACCAACAAGGTGGTGCTGGACCGCGCACTTATCGAAAGCGCCCCCAACCTCAAGCTCATCTGCGTCTGCGCCACCGGCATCAACAATATCGACCTGGGCGCCGCGGCAGAGAAGAACATTCCGGTAAAAAACGTCACCGGCTACACCGGCAGCTCCCTCGCCCAGCACACCATCGCCCTGCTGCTGGCGCTAGCCACCCGCTGGCACCGGTATTCCGAGGATGTGAAAAGCGGCCGCTGGAGCCAATCGCCAGTTTTCTGTCGGCTGGATTACCCGGTGATGGAGCTGTCGGGAAAAACCCTCGGCATCATCGGCTACGGTGATCTCGGCCAGAAGGTGGCGCTGCTCGGCGAAGCGCTGGGTATGCACGTACTTGTCGCACAGTCCGCAACGGGCGGGCACCAGCCGGGACGGGTTTCGCTGCAAACCCTGATCGCCGAGTCCGACGTCATCAGCCTGCACTGCCCACTCACCGAGCAGAACCGGCAAATGGTAAACCGCGAGTTCCTCGCCGCCATGAAGGACTCCGCGTTCCTGATCAACACTGCCCGCGGTGGGCTGGTGGATGAAGAAGCGCTGGCGGAAGCATTGAAATGCGGCACCATCGCCGGTGCCGCCCTGGATGTACTCAGCGTCGAACCACCACCTGCGGATCACCCGCTGCTGGCAAGTGATATTCCCAACCTGATCATTACGCCCCACAACGCCTGGATCAGCCGTGAAAGCCGCCAGCGCCTGCTCGACGGCGTGGTCAACAATATTCAGGGCTGGTTACGGTCCTGACTTAAAGTCCTGAAAATTCTATCCACGCAGGCGCTGGCAACGATTGCACCGGACGCGCAAAAAAAAGGCCGAATTCCCTCCCACTGACCCTACCCTTTTAGCTCACCTTGAAATTTCCGAGGAGGGCATCATGGCAAGCGCAAAATCTCCCAACAGCGACTCCGGCATCCATTCCGGTCGGGAAAAGCTGCACCAGGCGTATAACCTGGCCGGCGAAGCCGCCCTCGACACCGCCGCGCATGTCAAAACCCGTGCCCGCGAAACCGCGGATCAGGTGAAAACACGCACTCGCGAATCCATGGAAAAAGGTAAACAACGCGCACAAGATGTTGCCGAACGGGCGGAAAACTCCATCAAGGCACACCCTCTGGTGAGCGTGGGCTGTGCCTTTGCTGCCGGATGGCTGATCGCGAAGATTCTCAAGTAAGTTTTGCAACGCCATTCAGTGCCGGTGGGGCTTTTAATAAGTCCTGCCGTTTGGCTCTGCGCACGTTACATTGCCGGAAACGCTGCATGATTCTCTGGCATTCACTGGGGTTCTACTGATGGCCGGTCCAGACAACGCCCGCAAACAATACTCCGAGAAGCCTGCAGACGACGCTAAATTTTCATCCACTGCTGCTGAAGATGGGTTGCACTCCGAAGTCGCCGCGCTGATGGATCGCGCGGAGGCCACCATGACACTGGCCGCAGCGTGGACGGAAAACCTGAGCCGCCTGGTACATCTGGAATTCCAACGCACTCTCGCTGCCGGCAAGCGCATTGTCGCGCTGCTGTTGCTGGTATTTTTCCTCGCCATCGCCTTGGTGGTGAGCCTGTGCGCCGGGCTGGGGCTGCTCGGCTATTACTTTTTTCAATCCGTGTATATCGGCTTCGGCATTTTCCTGCTGGCGCAGCTGCTGATTGTCGCGGCCATGCTGCTTTCGGCCCACCGGCTGCGCCGGCTGCTCGGCTTTGAGGAAACCCGCAAACAGGCGAAAGAGGCGATCGACGATGTCACTGCGCTCTTTAAACAGACAGATTGAAAGTTACGGTTTCGAAATGGCACGGCAGCGGCGCTGTGCCGTGGCGCTGATGCAGCAGCAGAAAGTACAGACGCTAACCCAGGCGCAGAGAATCCCACTGCCGCTGGCCATGGGCGTGGCTTTCGCGAGCGGGTTTATCCTGCAGAAATTCTTTAATACTCCCGCGCCCAGAACCCTGATGAACTGGTATCTGACTTACCAGGCTTTCAGCCAGGGAGCGAGCCACAATACGCCGGGGTGACAATATTGCCCGGCATTAGCGGATTTCTTCAGCAAGCGTTTCCGCGGCTGGTCGCACACTACCGCTAGTCCCACCACCCGCGCTGCCGTCACGGCCGCCGATTTGCAGGATTTTTTCCGCAACGTCAGCGAGTTTCAGATTCATCTCCATCGCGCGGGTCTGCATGCTGCGGTAGGCTTCCTCTTCGCTCAGTCGCAGGCTGCGCATCAGAATCCCCTTGGCACGCTCCACCAGTTTGCGCTCGGTCAGGGCGCGGCGGGTCTTCTCCAGCTCCTCACTCACCCGGTGAATATGTGCAACCTGGGAGCGGATCAGGTCGTACAGGGAGTGAGCCAGGTTTTTCCCCGGCAGCGGCGGCACCGCGGTACTCGGCGCACTTCCGTACAGCCCGGGAACTTCCGGATCAAACAGTACCGCCAGTGCCGGCGGGCGCGTCCACTCGGTAGATTTCATGCGCTGTAACTGCGCGTAGTGATACCCCAGTTCCGACTGCGCCTCCGCCACCCGCTTGCGGCTCACCTGCAACAGACGCGCCGCCATGGCATCTTCGAGACAGTGCATGGCATCGATGCGCGCGGTGGCGAGGTCATACCACACCTCACTGATTTCTGACGCAATCGGTTCGCCCTCCTTCAGTCCGGCAATGACCTGGCGCAGGCGCTGCAAGTCGCGGGATGCCTCGCCACCCTCAATCGTTTGCCAGCGCGTCTGCTCCGCTTCACCGGAAAATTCCACAAACAATTCCAGGCTACCGCGCTGGCAATCCTGCAACTGTGCCAGGCGCCCGTGCAGCTTTTTGTCAAAGCGGCAGCCGGCAAAGCCGATCGCACCCCAGGCGCGCTCCTGCCCGGCAAATTCCTTGGCCTGCATAAAGTTGAACAGGGCCACCAGCAGCCGCGTCACCTCCGGATCGTCCGCCACGTCGGCCGCTTCGAAAACCACCGACAGCAATCCGGCAATCAGCCGGCAGTAGGCATCGGTGGATTCGAGTGCACTCACTTCGAATGCATCGACGTGGAGCCGGAGGTTGGCGAGTTCATCCAGCCCGTGCAATGAATAGGCGATGCTGTTCAGCAGACGCATATCCCGCGGGCTTTCATCCCGACCGGACCGCAGATAGCGGTTGTGCAACAGGCGCCGGAATACCTCCTCACTATCGCGGCCATTCTGGATCTGCTCCTGACGCTGTGCGGAAAAGCGAAAGCCTGTAGATACCAGGTAAATGTTGCTGATCCCCCGCTCCCGCTGCAGCTGGTGCACCAGGTCGGAAACCGTCGTCACCAGCTCGCAACTGCCGACGAGCCGCTCCAGCGCCTGGATTTCTGCGCGCTTGGCCGCCAGCAGGAATTTTTCTGCATCATCGCTGTGTGTCGAGCTGGATCTGGGCATGGTTGCGCTTCCGCATAACAAGGTCACCCACTGTTCCAGCAATAAATATTCCACTCGCGAATGTGTACACGGCAAAAATCCCGCCTCCTCACATAGCGCACCATTCGGGAGCGGTCGGGCAACATTGCACCAGTTCGACGCAAACGCGATTGCGGTCAAGGCAAGTCCACTGCGCACAGGCCAGCCCGCGAGATTGTTTTACCCCGCTATTAGTTCACAGACGCATACTTCCCGTGGCGCCAAAAGTACCGAGGGTCAAAAAGTTGGCACCGAGCTTGCTTTTGCTTTTTCAGGTACAGATACCGCGCTGCCGTTTCGGCGCAGGTGCGGGTCTTACCGGGCACAATATGCCCAGCACAATCAGAACACTCTGGATAAAGGCGTCCATCACTTTCCGGCAGCGGCCGGTCTGTGTGGGCGCTTTTTTTATGCCCCGAATTTACCCGTGTGCAGAGGCAGCAGGACGCCACAGGGTCAATTCAGCACAGATGGACACCCGATCCTCGAACATCATTAAAGGTGATCACTATGGCTTATCTCGTTCCAGCAGAATTCGTGACCAAAATGGTCGACGCCGGGGAATCCAAAATCTATATGTCCACCCGCGACACCCTGGTGCGCGCGTATATGGCCGGTGCCATTCTGGCGCTGGCTGCGGTTTTTGCGGTTACCGTGGCGGTGGCCACCGGCTCGCACCTGATCGGTTCCATCCTGTTCCCGGTGGGCTTCTGCATGCTCTACCTGATGGGATTCGACCTGCTGACCGGGGTATTCGTACTCGCCCCGCTGGCACTACTCGACAAGCGCCCCGGGGTTACCGTACAGGGCGTACTGCGCAACTGGGGCCTGGTGTTTGTCGGTAACTTTGCCGGCGCACTCACCGTTGCGGTGATGATGGCATTTGTATTTACCATGGGCTTCAACACCGACCCCGGTGCGGTGGGCACCAAGCTCGCGGCCGTAGGTGAAGCCCGTACCCTGGGCTACGCCAAATACGGTGCCGATGGCTGGTTTACCATTTTCCTGCGCGGCATGCTGTGTAACTGGATGGTATCCATGGGCGTAGTGGGCGCGATGATTTCCACCCATGTGAGCGGCAAGGTCATCGCCATGTGGATGCCAATCATGCTGTTCTTCTTTATGGCCTTCGAGCACTCTGTGGTGAACATGTTCCTGTTCCCCACCGCGATCATGATGGGTGGCGACTTCTCCGTGATGGACTACCTGATCTGGAATGAAATTCCCACCGCCCTCGGCAATCTGGTCGGCGGCCTCGCATTCACTGGCCTCACTCTGTACAGCACTCACTATAAAACCGCACCCAAGCGCCAACTGACTGCCGAGCGCAATAGCGCAGGCAAAGAAGCTCTGGCCTGATAACGTGTCAAAGCCCCGCTGCGCGGGGCTGATATTTTTCTATGAACAATAAACTCACTCTGGACATCGGCCAGCACAGCAGTGCGGGACTTAAGGCGGAAAACCAGGACAGCTGCGGCGCACGCCTGCCGGAAGAGCCGCAGCTCGCCATGAAGGGTGCCGCGTTTGCGATTGCCGATGGCATCAGCTCAAGTCCGGTCAGCGCCGTTGCCAGCGAAACCGCGGTAAAGAGTTTTCTCGACGATTACTACTGTACCTCCGACAGCTGGAGCGTAGCGCATGCCGCGAAACAGGTACTCAGGGCCACCAATGCCTGGCTCCATGGCCAGACGCACCAGAGTCCCTACCGCTTTGACAGGGACAAGGGCTACGTCTGCACCTTCAGTGCGATGATTATCAAAGGCATCGAGGCACACCTGTTTCACCTCGGCGACTCGCGCATTTACCGTCTGCGCCGCGGCACACTGGAACAGCTCACCCACGACCACCGCCTGTGGCAGGGAGAGCAGAACAGCTATCTGAGCCGCGCTCTGGGTGCGCAGCCACAACTGGACATCGACTACCGCCGGGTTTCCCTGGAAGCCGGCGACCTGTTTGTCCTGAGTACCGATGGGGTGCACGAATTCCTGTCGCAACCGACACTGATCGAACATCTGCAACAGCATGCAGACTGCCTCGACAAGGCCGCCAAAACCCTGGTAGCCGCGGCACTGGCCAATGGCAGTAACGACAATCTCACCGTGCAGCTGGTGCGAATCAGGAACTTGCCTGCTCCGGTACTGGAACCTCTGGAGCACGCGGGCACCTTACCGCTGCCTCCCATCCTGAAAAGCGGCGACGTGTTCGACGGCTATATCATCGAGCGCGAAATTCACGCGAGCAGCCGCAGCCACGTCTATCTCGCCTGCGACCAGACCAGTGGCAGTCGTGCAATCCTGAAAACACCTTCCATCGATCTCTCCGAGGATCCCGCCCATCTGCAACGGCTATTGATGGAGGAGTGGGTGGCGCGGCGCGTCAACAGTGCCCATGTGGTGCGCGCGGCCGTCAGCCGGCGACCGCGCCGATTTCTCTATACCGCGATGGAAGTGGTGGAAGGACAGACGCTGCGGCAGTGGATGACCGACAACCCCCAACCCAACCTGGAAACCGTGCGCGGTATAGTCGAACAGGTAGCGCGTGGCCTGCAGGCCCTGCACAGGGCAGAAATCCTGCATCAGGACCTGCGCCCGGAAAATATCATGATCAGCCACGCCGGCACTGTGACCCTGATTGACCTCGGCTCGGCCAGGGTAGCCGGCATCGCGGAAACCGCCGATGAAAACGGTCAGCTGATTCTCGGTACCGCCCTGTACAGCGCGCCGGAATATTTTCTCGGCGACCAAGGTACCATTCGCTCGGACCTTTTTTCTCTCGCGGTACTCACCTATTACCTGTTATCCGGTGAGTTCCCCTACGGTACCCAGGTAGCCCGCTGCAGTACCGTAGCCGCGCAACACAAGCTGCGTTACCGCAGTGTACTGAGTGAGTCCCGCGCGATTCCCGCGTGGATCGACGCCACCCTAAAAAAAGCGCTGCAACCAAACCCGCTGCGCCGCCACGAGGCGCTATCGGAATTTGTTTATGAGTTGCGCCACCCGAACCCCGAGTACCGCATTGCCACCCGCCCACCGTTGATGGAGCGCTATCCGGTGCGTTTCTGGCAATCGGTGAGCGGCATTCTGCTGCTCGTTATTGTTTATCTGTTGAGCCTGATTTCCAGCACCACCTGACCCCCACCAATAAAACATGCAAGGAGAAAATCCATGATCAGTAGCCGTCAGCAAGTCACCGATATGATTCTCGTCGTCAAGGTGCAGAAGGATCTGAAATGGTCCCAGGTGGCAGAAGCCATCGGCCTGTCGAAAGAGTGGACCACCGCCGCCTGCCTGGGGCAGATGACGTTTACCAAACAGCAGGCCGCCGTGGTGGGCGAGCTGTTCGATCTCAGCGACGAGGCCGTCGCCTGGCTGCAGATTGCCCCCTACAAGGGATCCCTCCCCACAGCAGTCCCCACCGACCCACTAATTTATCGCCTGTACGAGTTGGTGAATGTGTATGGCACCACCATCAAGGAGCTGATCCACGAGGAGTTCGGCGATGGCATCATGAGCGCCATCGACTTTTCCATGGATATCCAGCGGGAGGCAGATCCCAAGGGGGATCGGGTGAATATGGTGATGTCCGGCAAATTCCTGCCATATAAAACCTACTGAGGATGGTCCCGGCGCTGGCGGCCGCTGCGCCGCCGGCCTACGCCCTAAACAACATCAATACAACGTCCCACCGCCAGACTCGCTACAATACCGGTCCTGACATTTGCCCAGAATCGGCCAGAATCATGAGTCTTAGCACGCCTTCCTCCTCTGCCCTGCAAGAAGAAAACGCCATTGTCGAATCTGAGTTATCCACAAAGAAAGCTGCGGAGCAGCTGGCGGAATTTATTCACCGTCACCCGCGCCTAACGGTGCTGACCGGTGCCGGTGTGAGTACCGATTCCGGAATTCCCGATTACCGTGACCGCGACGGCCAGTGGAAGCGCAAGCCGCCGGTGGATCACCGGGATTTCATGGCGAGTGCGGCCACACGCCAGCGCTACTGGGGGCGCGCACTGATCGGTTGGCCGGTGATCCGCAATTCGGCGCCGAACCCCGCGCACTTTTATCTGGCGGAACTGGAGCGCCGCGGACATATCCATTTGTTGATTACCCAGAATGTGGATCGCCTGCATCAACGCGCGGGCAGTGAAAAGGTCATCGACCTGCACGGTCGCGCGGATGAGATTCGCTGTTTGCGCTGTGATTACCGCGCAATGCGGCAAGCCGTGCACGATCGCAGCTACGATCTGAACCCCGCGTTTCGCCACTATACGGCGGAGACAGCGCCGGATGGGGATGCCGACCTGGAAGTGGATTTCAGCGGCTTTGAGGTGGTGGACTGCCCGGATTGCCGGGGGATTCTGAAGCCCGATGTGGTGTTCTTTGGCGACAATGTGCCAAAGGCACGGGTCGAGCAATCACTGGAAGCCGTGCGCGAAAGCGATGCACTGCTGGTCGTGGGATCGTCCCTGATGGTCTACTCCGGATTCCGCTTTTGCCGCTATGCGAAAGAGTGGAGCAAACCGCTGGCCTCACTGAACCTGGGGCGCACCCGCGCCGATGACCTGCTCGATCTGAAACTGAATGCACGCATCGGGGAAACCCTGGCCGGAGCGCTGAAGCAGCTGTAACTACCCACGCACCCAGCCGCGCCCCTGTGTTATTCCGCCGGCAGCCCCAGCACAAATACCGCGAGGCAGATCAGGCCAGTCACGGTAAAACACAGCATATACCAACGCCGCCGCGGCAAGCCCTGCGTTTGTCGGGCAACCAGTAAAGCCGCGGCGCACTGGAACGCATAGAACAGGGCGAAGGCGCGCGAGGCATAGGCGATGATTTCCTGAACGCTGGTAAGCCAGGCCAGGCATACGGTAACCGCCATGATCAGCACATAGGCGTAGCGCTCCGGTAATTTCTGGCGCGAAATATCTTCGATCAAGCCCCCCGCCCCCGCCGAGTCTGCGACCGAAGCACTGAACTGGCTGCCAATTGCGGCAATGGATATCAGCATCGGCAACACCGCGGCAATCGGCGCCGTCATGCCAATGATGGCGGTCACATCGGCCCCGAGCCTTTTGTGAAACAACACGGTCGCCAGGGCGATGAATACCAGGTAGATGCCGGCAGAGAGCAGCTGCGCAATGCGCATGGTGGCAATGCGCTGCTCCGCCGAATGCTCACTGCCCAGATAGCGAGAAGTTTCAAATCCCTGCACCACGATCAGCAGCCCGAGCAATACACGCACGTCGTGGGACCCGATGCTCGAATCGACATCCGGCAATGCCCAGTCACCACCCAGGAAGAGCCGCAGGTTATATACAAACAGCGCCACCAGCAGCGCACCGATCATGCCCAGATTAAGGCTGACCGCGTACTTTTCCAGCGCCTCCAGTTCACTGAGGCCACGCCAGATACCGACGCCGCCGATGATGACCAGCAGCGTGGTGGTTATGCTATTGGCCAGGAATTCACTCTTCATCCCCATGGCATTCAGCAAAAATTCCGCCAGCAACTGCAGGTAATAGGTGACAGAGATGGAATAGGCTCCAGCCAGCACCACCCGCGAAGCGAGCGCTACTTTCTGTGCCGGACCATTCAGGTGCTCAACCGGCTCTAAATGACGGATATTGAAACGAATGGCACTGCCCACGGCGTAGGCAATAACCAGCAACACCGCCATACACAGCACTGCCAGATTTCCGACAATGCCCGCCAGTAACGGCGCGCTGACCAGAAAGCCACTGCCCATGATGGAAGCCAGTGGTGTTACCGTGGCTTTCCAGCCAGAGGAGTTTGCCACGCGCGGTGAAAACGCCAGATAGGCTGCAATCAACAATGCGACGCCGATTATCAGGACATTCACCCGTCAACCACTCCTTTTAGCGTTCCTTTTAGCGGTCCTTCAATCGCTCTGTTAGAGAAATTTATTTCGCGGCGTCAATTTTATGCATGCACAACCTGCATCGAGTCTAATTTAGGGTATTTAAATATAGCCCTTAACTCGCAGCAAAATATTGGCATCGATATTTACTCATAATAAAAATTGTCTACCAGAATTCATTAAAAATTCGCTGTGTTAAAAAAATAACACGCCACCTAATAACCCCACAAAAAATATGCTTTAACGGAAATCCAACCTTATATAAACACACATCGACTAATGGATTCTTAATGGAAGCGCATACTTCTGCCCACCCAGTCAAAACAGAGAAATCAACGCCTACACCAATAAAATCAGGACCCACCCTAAGTGTCGAGCTCACATGGGATGGGGCAAAAAAATTACTGCATTCCTGGGAGCACACAGATCACAAGGGTGCCGCGAGAGTCGCCACCGCAAAAGCCAATTTCTTCCTGCCATTTATCGCAGAGATGCCCGGCGAAAAAACGCCTTATGTAGCGCTATGGAACAAAGATGGGGTGCCTGATGGGATGCTGTTAGGCCGCCTTGCTTTTACGCGCCCGGTGGCAAGAATCGGGAACTGGCAGGTTCCGATGCCACTGCTTCGCACCCTGAATATTACCGAGGGTGGGCTTGAGGCACTGACCACAGAAACTGCCCTGCAGCAGAAAAAATACTTGCAAGAGTTACTGGCTAGCGGAAATTTTGACTGCATTTCTATTTTTCGCCTCGCTCCGGATAGCGAAGTCGGGCGAGTGTTTGAAAATGGATTCCTTAAGCCTGGCGATGGATTCCCGGTAAAAATAGCGCGCTGGTTCACCGAGCTCCTTGATTCCCACGGTCGCCCGATAGCCGCAAACTCAGCAAAAACACGCAGCGGATTTCGCCGCAAAGACCGCAAACTGGTTGAAGCGTTTAATGGTGCCGTTGAAATACGGGAAATTCGCGATCCTAAAAAGGTAACTGAATATTTGAAGATGGCCGTCAAAATCGGCGCTGCAGGCTATCAAAGGAGTATCGGCGTAGGGGTAAAAGACGACCCCATTTGGAACAGTGTATTCAGAATCCATGCCGAAAACGGCAACTTCCGCGGATATCTGCTGGAGGCCGAAGGCGAGCCCATCGCCTATATCGTAGGGCCGGTGGTGGACGGTACCTTTTCATTACTCGCCACATCCTATCTGCCGAAACACAGCCGATTGGCACCGGGCACCTATTTACTCCGCAGGGTAATCGAACGGCTTCAGGACGAAGGCATTCGCTGGATCGACTATGGTGAGGGCGATTACAGCTACAAAGAACTCTATGGCACCTACCGGCGGGAGGATGCCTCGATGAATTATTATGCTTCGTCACCCAGGGCAAAAATCGCCTGGCTGTTGAACAGCGTGGCACATGGCACGATGCGATTCCTTCATTCCAGTGGCTTGTTGGTACGCCTGAAAAAAATCCGCCGGTTTATTATTGACCGTCTGAATAAAAACAAACTGGACGCGGATTAAATTCAAGACTGACGCTTGCGGTCAGGTATCCTTCTGGCCGGAGAGCTTTGCTTCCGTGCGCAATTCAAAATCACTGGCATCGTGCCGCTCGTGTAATTGCTCCGATGGCTCACCCCAGGTGCGATTTACCATACGCCCGCGAATCACCGCCGGGCGCTCACCGATTTCATTTACCCAGCGATTGACATTGATGTAGCTGTGGGTTTCCAGAAATTCTGCCGCATCGTATGCCTGATTTTTTACCAGCGCACCGTACCAGGGCCAGATGGCCATATCTGCAATGGTGTATTCTTTGCCGGCAATATATGGATGTTGCGCAAGCTGCCGGTCGAGTACGTCGAGCTGGCGTTTGACTTCCATCGCGTAACGGTTGATGGGGTATTCGTATTTCTCCGGCGCATAGGCATAGAAGTGGCCAAAGCCGCCGCCGAGGAAGGGGGCGGCGCCCATTTGCCAGAACAGCCAGTTCAGCGTTTCGGTGCGCTGGGCCGGGGTGTGGGGGAGGAAAGCCCCGAATTTTTCTGCCAGGTACAGCAGGATAGAGCCGGATTCGAACACACGGATCGGTGGCGTGCTGCTGTGGTCCACCAGGGCGGGGATCTTGGAGTTGGGGTTGATGTCCACAAAACCACTGCTGAACTGATCGCCCTCGGTAATACGGATCAGGTGGGCATCGTACTCAGCACCGTTTTGCCCGAGCGCCAATAGCTCCTCGAGCATGATGGTCACTTTCACTCCATTCGGCGTACCCAGCGAGTAGAGCTGCATCGGGTGCTTGCCCACCGGCAGCGCCTTGTCGTGGGTCGGGCCGGCAATGGGACGGTTGATGTTGGCAAACTGTCCGCCATTGGCGCTGTCCCATTTCCAGACCTTTGGTGGTACGTAAGTTTTGTCAGACATTCTAAAGTTCCGATGTTGAGAATTAACCGGCCCCGCGGCCGCTACCCCTGGATTGTCCTTAGCCCGTTTCTGTCCGCAATTGAACTCGCCCACGGGCGATCAGCGCCAGGGCGCCCCATAACAGCAGGCTCACTATCAGCACCAGACCATACTCCCCGAACGGAATGCGCAGTGGCTGCTGCCAACTCATCACGCCGCTACCGATCAGACCCAGCAATACCAGCACATACCCGATGATGATGCTGCCAACCACCCTCTGCGACAAGCCCAGGCCGTGAATCTGGGTTACCACCAGCATGCTCAGAAAACCGGTGAAGAACATGGCCACAGCGGACCAGCCCTGCAGCGGTGACAGGTAAGCGACCACCACTCCGTGAATCAGCACAAAGCTTTCCAGGAAAACGGTCCAGTAACGGTTGCGGTGACTGCGGGTGAACATCAGGCTTCCCTGCAGCAATAATGCGAACAGGTAGAAAAAGCCGAGCAGGTGTCCCGGGGTCAATTCAATCGGGTGATACCAGAAGGTGTAGAGGATCGCCCAGGAAAAGTAGTAGCCGTGATAGCGCTTGAGGCAGGTGACCACGGTCTGCTTGATCGGAACCCGCTTGCCAAAAAACAAGCCCCGGCGCGGGTTTTCCATGATCAGCACGACCACCAGCAGGAAGATGACAGAAAACTGCGATGACCACACCGAAACCGTCTGTGCCAGGCCGTCGTAGAACAACTTGGTCTGCAGTATGTGCAGGCCGATGAAAAAGGCATTGCCCACCAGCGCCAATACGTTGATGGGGTGCAGGCCACTGGTGTATCCCATACCTTCTTTGTGATGCGCCTGTCTCGCGCGAAAGATGATCCACCAGTGAAACAGCTGATGGGCGGCATAGCCGACCCAGGCCGTGATAAACGCCCAGGTAGATGGCTCGGGTAACTGCCAGTAATACCAGCCTCTGGTTTCATCTGGCAGGAATTCAATGTGTTCACTGTAGGGGCCAGTAATGATCGCCACCAGCACTAGCGCGAGGCAGCCCATCAGGCCCCAACGCAATTGAAAGCGATAACTCTTGTGGCTATTTAACCAGTTGTTGAGCGCCATGCTCCCCCCGGTGATGACCTTCGGTTAATGAAGAATCCTGACTGCGAAGCTATCTTATCCATGCTCAGGAGATGACACACAGTTCACCATATCTATCGAGACAATTTCTCGGATACAAAGCTGTAGCTCGTTATACGCAGATGGCAGGCCCAGTGGATCAACGTATCGCGGCAACGCTTTATTGCAAATCCAGCCACGACACGCTAGAGCATTAATCAAAACTGCGGTGCGAAAATTTCTCCTCACATGCAGAATTCCAAAGGTGGCTCCATCTCCCGTTGTTGAAGCCCCCCTGACGCTCCCCCATAATACCGGCCCAATTTCCATCAATGCGCCGCCTGTCGCCAATCACAGACTAGGGCCCCAACCCGGCTAGTTGCTAGTCTTGCATTAACAGGCGCCCAATTTTTGTACTACGCCAATTCAGTACCCAGGGCCACAATGCGGTGGCCCAAACGGAACGTCTATGACCGAATTCACCGTCATCCTGCTCTCCACCATCCTGGTGAACAATTACGTGCTGGTGCAGTTCCTCGGCCTGTGCCCGTTTATGGGGGTTTCCAACAAGCTGGAGACGGCCATCGGCATGGCTGGCGCCACCACCTTCGTACTGACACTGGCGGCCATCTGTTCCTATCTGGTGAATACCTACCTGCTTGAACCCTTCGGCATGGAGTACCTGCGCACCATTTCCTTCATCCTGGTGATCGCAGTGGTGGTGCAGTTCGCGCGTATGTTTATCGAGAAGACCAGTCCGCTGCTGTACCGGGTACTCGGGGTCTTCCTACCGCTTATTACCACCAACTGTGCAGTGCTGGGCGTGGCGCTGCAGAACACCCTGAAGGCAAACAATTTTGTGCAGTCCACCCTGTACGGCTTCGGCGCGGCGGTGGGTTTTTCGCTGGTGTTGATCCTGTTTTCCGCAATGCGCGAACGGCTGGCTATGGCGGATGTCCCCAAACCGTTCAAGGGCGCGGCCATCGGCATGATGACGGCGGGGCTCATGTCGCTGGCGTTTATGGGCTTCAGCGGGCTGGTATAAGGAGCGGCGACGATGGATTGGCTTTCTGATGTTTCCACACCGCTGCTGATTCTCGGCGGCATGGCGCTGGTGTTCGGCGCCCTGCTGGGCTTCGCCGCGGTGCGCTTCAAGGTGGAGGGCGACCCCATTGTCGACCAGATCGACGCCCTGCTGCCCCAGACCCAGTGCGGCCAGTGCGGCCACCCGGGTTGCCGCCCCTACGCCGAGGCCATCGCCAATGGCGAGGCCATCAACAAGTGTCCTCCCGGTGGCCAGGCCACCATCAACGAACTCGCCAACTTGCTGGATGTGGAAGCGATTCCGCTGGATGCGGAGCACGGGGTGGAAGACGTCAAGAAAGTGGCGTTTATCCGCGAGGCAGAGTGCATCGGCTGCACCAAGTGCATCCAGGCCTGCCCGGTGGATGCCATCGTCGGCGCCGCCAAGCAGATGCACACGGTGATCGTGGACGAATGCACCGGCTGCGACCTGTGCGTGGAACCCTGCCCGGTGGACTGTATCGACATGGTGCCGCTGGAGGTAACCCTGCAGCGCTGGCACCCGAGCAAACCCAGAGACAGTGTCCAATTGATTGCCAGTGACAGACCCGAACTGCACGCCGATGACCGGAGTGCAGCATGAGCCAGGTAGATGAACGACTGAGCGCCAGCGAGCGCCGCGCCGCCCGCGAGGCCCACCTGATCGCCAGCGAAAAGGCCCGCGACCTGTCCCGCGAGTTGAAAATCAACGACTTCCACGGCGGTGTCCACCCGCCGGAGAACAAGCACCAGTCCACCGGTGAGCCCATCGGCAGTATTCCGCTGGCGGAAGATTTGATCGTGCCCCTGAACCAGCATATCGGCGCCACCGCCATCCCGCTGGTGAAGCTGGGCGACCTGGTATTGAAGGGGCAGAAGATTGCCGAGGCCGATGGCCCGGTGAGCTGCCCGGTGCACGCGCCCTCGTCCGGCAAGGTGGTCGCCATCGAGCCCATGGCGGTGCCGCATCCCTCCGGCATGGTGGCGGATTGTATCCAGATCCGCACCGATGGCCGCAATGAGTGGTGTGCGCTCACTCCGCTGGCGGACTACCAGAACCGCGATAGCGACGAGCTGCTGGAGCAGATTCGCGACTGTGGCATCGCCGGCATGGGCGGTGCCGGTTTCCCCACCGCGGTGAAACTGAATCCCCGCGGCGGCGCAACCATCGACACCCTGATCATCAACGGCACCGAGTGCGAGCCCTATATCACCGCCGACGACATACTGATGCGCGAGCGCGCCGATGAGATTATCGGCGGTGTGGAAATACTCGCTCACCTGCTGGACCAGCCGGAGCGGGTGCTGATCGGTATCGAGGACAACAAGCCAGAAGCCATCAAGGCGATGCAGCGGGCCGCCGAGGGCACCCGCTTTCACGTGGTGGTGTTCCCCACCAAATACCCCTCCGGTGGCGAGAAACAGCTGATCCAGATTCTCACCGGCCGCGAGGTGCCGAACGAGGGTCTGCCGGCGAATGTGGGCATTGTGTGCCAGAACGTCGGTACCGCCCGTGCGGTGTACCGCGCCATTCACTTTGGCGAGCCGTTGATCAGCCGGATCACCACCGTGGTGGGGGAATCCCTGGCTCACCAGCGCAATATCGAGGTGCCGATCGGCACCCCGATCCGCCACATCCTCGAATGCCACGGCATCGACCGCAAGCAACTCCAGCGCATCGTGATCGGTGGGCCGATGATGGGTTACACCATCGAGGATGAGTCCGCGCCGGTGGTAAAGACCACCAACTGTATTCTCGCCCCCACCAACAAAGAGCTGCCGCCGGCGCCGCCGGCCCAGGCCTGCATCCGCTGCGGCCTGTGCGCCGAAGCATGCCCGGCAAGCCTGCTGCCACAGCAGCTGTATTGGTACGCACGCGCGGAGGACCGCGACAAGTTGCAAGCCTACAACCTGTTCGACTGCATCGAGTGCGGCGCCTGCTCCTATGTGTGCCCCTCCAGTATTCCGCTGGTGCAGTACTACCGCGCCGCCAAGGGGGATATCCGCGAGGCACGCCAAGAAAAGGAAAAGGCGGACCGCGCCCGCGAACGTTTCGAATACCGCAAGCTGCGCATGGAAAGAGCGGAGCAGGAGAAGGAGGCCAAGCGCCTGGAGCGCAAGCAGGCCGCCGAGGAAGCCCGCAAGCTGCGCGAGCAGAATGCCGGCAGCCCGGAAGCGCAGGCAGCCAAGCAGGAGGCCGATGTGGTCGCCGCGGCTCTGGCGCGGGTAAAGGCCAAGCAGGCCTCACCGGAACAGCAGCTGGCCCGCGCCCAGCGCACCCTCACCAGCGCGGAACACCGGGTGGAACGGATGCAGCAGAAGGTGGCTGAGGCGGATGAGAACCAGCGCGCGCAGCTGGAGGCCCAGCTGAAGACCGCCGAGCTGAAACTGAAGGAAGCCCGCGACAAGCTCGCCGAAGCGGAAAGCCTTTCCGCCGCGGCTCCCGCAGGGGACCAGTCACCAGAGGCAGCAAGCACGCCGACGCCATCGATCACCGAAGACAAGCTCACCGTGGCCGGTGCTTCGTCCTCCGCCGCCGGCGCCGCGATCGAAAGAGCCAAGGCCGCGGCCGCCGCCCGCGCCAGCATGAGCCCGGAGGAAAAGCTCGCCGCGGAAATCGACGCGCTGAAAACGCGGGTGGAAAAGGCCGAGGCGCGGCTGCAAAAGGCCCGCAGTGACGACGATCCCAACACCGCCGCGTTTGAAACTGCACTGACCAAGCTGCAGGAAAAGCTGGCGGAAAAACAGCAACAGGCCGGAATCCAGGACTGAGGCGAGGGAAATAAAGAGAAACACCATGTCCCTGATGCGAATCACATCCCCCCACGCCCACTCGGGCCAGAGCACCTCCAAGGTGATGCTGCAGGTGGCCGCCGCCACCATCCCCGGCATCCTGGCGCTGGTCATCTACTTCGGGCCCGGCGTACTGATCAACATTGCGCTGTGTATCATCACGGCGCTGGCGAGCGAGGCCGCGGTAATGAAGCTGCGCAATCGCCCGGTGGGCTTCTACCTGAAGGACTACAGCGCACTGGTCACGGCGGTGCTGCTGGGTATCGCCCTGCCCCCCTACTGCCCCTGGTGGATTCCGGTGGTAGGCAGCATCAGCGCCATCGTGCTCGCCAAGCAGCTCTATGGCGGTATGGGCTACAACCCGTTCAACCCCGCCATGGTGGGTTACGTGGTGCTGCTGATCAGCTTCCCGGTGGAAATGACCCGCTGGGCCGGCCCGGCGGAACTGATCCAGGGCGTTCCAGGCCTCGACGAGACCTTCGCACTGGTCTTCGGCAATATGAATGTGGACGGTTTTACCCGTGCCACACCGCTTGAAATCGTGCGCCTGAACCAATCCACCATCCTTTCCCAGCTGTATGAGATGGAGCCGGTGTTCAACAAGGGCACCCTGGCGGGACTCGGCTGGGAGATGGCCAACGTCGGCTTCCTGCTGGGCGGCCTGTTCCTGTGGTTCCGCCGCCTGATCACCTGGCACGCACCGGCGGCGATGCTCGCCACCCTGGCAGTGCTTTCCATCATGTTCTATGACGGCGGCAGCTCACTGAGTGAGGGCTCGCCCCTGCTGCACCTGTTCTCCGGCGCCACCATGCTCGGCGCCTTCTTTATCGTCACCGACCCGGTGAGCGGCTGTACCAGCAACAAGGGGCGGCTCATTTTCGGTGCCGGCGTCGGTCTGCTGGTGTTTGTGATTCGCGCCTGGGGCGCCTACCCGGATGCGGTGGCGTTCGCGGTACTGCTGATGAACTTCGCCGCGCCGTTTATCGACAACTACACGCTGCCGCGCACCTACGGCCACAAAGCCGCACGCAAGGCTACCGACCTGGAGGAGCAGTGATGCTGAAGCGCTCCATCGGCAAGAACGCCGCGGTGCTGGCGCTGTTCGCAGTGGTCACCGCCGGCACGCTCGCCATCACCCAGATCACCACCAAAGAGCCCATCGAGCGGGCCGTGCGCGAAGCCTCCGCCAAGGCCCTACTGGAGATCATCCCCATCGACCGCCACAGCAATGACCTGCTGGTAGACACCTACCCCATCCCCAAACAGTACTGGGCCATGCTCGGGCTGAAACAGGGAGGCGATATCAACCTGGCGCGCCAGGGCGATGGCACCATCGATGCGGTGATCATCCCTACCGTGGCGCCGGACGGTTACTCCGGCCCGATCCGCATGCTGGTGGGCGTAAACCGCGATGGCAGCATCGCCGGTGTGCGGGTCACCAACCACGCGGAGACCCCCGGTCTCGGCGATAAGGTGGACGTGAAGAAGAGTGACTGGATACTGTCGTTCAACGGCAAGTCCCTCGACGATCCCGGCCGCGAAATGTGGAAGGTGCAGAAAGACGGCGGCGCCTTCGATCAGTTCACCGGCGCCACCATCACCCCGCGTGCGGTGGTGAACCAGGTGCGCAGGGTGCTGGATTTTGTCGCCGAACACCAACAGGCGATTTTCAGCGCGCCGGTGTCCAAGCGCGCGGTGGAAATCGAGCAGTCAACAGCGCCCGAGGGGGAGAACAACTGATGGCCACCCCGAGTTACTCAGAAATCACCCATAACGGCCTGTGGAAGAACAACCCCGCGCTGGTCCAGCTGCTGGGTCTGTGTCCGCTGCTCGCCGTCACCGGCTCCGTGGTCAATGCCATCGGCCTCGGCCTCGCCACCACCGCGGTACTGGCCTGCTCCAACCTGGCGGTATCGCTGTTGCGGCATCAAATGCCGGAAACCGTGCGCCTGCCCGCCTCGGTGATGATCATTGCCACCTTCGTGACCTGCGCCGAGCTGTTGATGAAGGCATTTACCTACGAGCTGTATCTGGTACTGGGGATTTTCATTCCGCTGATCGTGACCAACTGTGCGATCCTCGGCCGCGCCGATGCGTTTGCCAGTAAAAACCCGGTACTGCCGTCGCTGCTGGATGGGCTGATGATGGGCGCGGGCTTCAGCGCGGTGCTGATCGTGATCGGTGCGATACGGGAAATAATCGGTCGCGGCACCCTGTTCAGCGATATGGACCTGCTGCTCGGCCCGGCCGCCGCCGACTGGGCACTGCCGGTGCTGGGACAGGATTACAGCGGCTTTCTGGTGGCGGTACTTCCCCCCGGTGCATTCCTGGTGGCAGGCCTGCTGATTGCGGCAAAAAATGCGATCGATGCCAATGCGGAAAAACGCCGCAAGGCACTGGCTACGGTGGTGACCGGCAGCAAGCGGGTGAGAACCACCGGAAAAATTCAGTGATTACACGCTCGTCTATTTTTTTAATTGGTTTTCACGCCATGAAATGCCGGCCAAAGCGCCGGCATTTTAATGACCAATTCGCTCCATATATCCAAACCAACTTTTTTTCACGCCTGACCAATCGCGGGTTTTCCGTCGCGTGCTTCAACAAATTCCTCCCTGTAATGAAATGTAATGGGATTTGCCTCACAAACATGAATTCCGCGATGGCCACAGCCCGGCACATCGATAAAATAGCGCGGCCGTTCCAGAGTGGCTTATGGGTCGAATCTATCCATGGTAATGAGTCCACGACATTCGTTAGACTGCCCCCACAAAGATAAAGCACTCTGAGAGCGGAACACTGTGTACAGGCCATGTCGCCCATACCCTTATTACCACGCTATTTTTATCCGGATTTCGTATTACCTGATTGCCGATAGCACTCCGCTCACCGCCGCAAAGGAACTACCGTCACCATGACTTTGGACAATGGAAAGTCTGAACTGGTCTATCAGGGGCGCAAAGCCCAGCGCGCCGACAGCCGTCAGCGCCGCAAAGCCATTCTCGAAGCCACCCTGCGCCTGATTGTAAAAGACGGCATCCGTGGAATCCGCCACCGCGCGGTTGCCAAGGAAGCCGCTGTGCCTCTCGCCGCAACCACCTACTATTTCAAGGACCTGAACGACCTGATCAGTGACGCCTTCACATTCTTTGTGGAACAAAACATTGATCAGACCCGGGGCCTGCAGGAAGAAAGTTTCGCCGCAGCACGCCAGCTCACACCGGAGCAGCTGGCCTCCCCCGAGGGACGCCGCCAGCTGATCCAGCAACTGACTCGCTTTGTGCTCTCGCACATCCGCGCCCAGGCGGCGAGTCGCGACAATCGCCTGCTGGAGATGGCATTCAAGAATGAAGCACTGCGCAACGAACAACTGACCCGCGCAGTGCGCATGGCCAATCAGTCCACGGAAAGCATGATTGTGGAGTTCTTCGACCTGCTGCAAGTGGCAGACCCCGCCGCTGCCGCACAGATCGTGCACGGCACCATTCTGAACCTCGAGTTCCAGGTGCTCTGCGGCGCCATCTCCATCGAATCTCCGCTGCTGGAGCGGACCGTCACCATGATGATCAGGGGCCTGATTCCCTCTAGGGCGGGAGAAAACACCCCGGAGCAGATGGTGAACATGCAAACGACCTAAGCTGGCGTTTTGCACTGAAACCGCGATATGGGTAGCTGCAGTCAATTGATATGACTGCGCTGCCGATATCCGAAACACACTTCCCCCCTGCGCCCTCCCGTGACCGCCCCATTATTGCGCGTTTACAGTTACTCCCACCTCTCCACACCCGCCTGGATTAATCTTCCCCGCTCCGCGTTTTTCATTCCCGGCGTGTAAACACACCGATTGCGTGCGCAGATCCGAACTGTGGTCGCCCGTTGAGCAACTAAACTGAAAGGGTTTACACCGGAAGTTTTTGAAGACGCACTATGGATTTTCCCGCATTCCGCAGGCTGCTATGTTGCCTGATCATTCTGCTTCCGGTCACCGTCGCCTGCCAGCGAGATACGCAGTCGCCATCCTCAGAAAAAAACATCGCGGAGCAAACCGACGCCGCTAATGGAGAGACGGCTGGCACTAGTACCGAAGACACGGACGAAACAGGCCTGCGTGCCGCAAACAATGAGGATGTGCGCCCTGAAGCCGCATGGCCCCCGGAGACCAGCGGTGAATACCCGATCAATGCCTACAACAACTACGTCGAAACTGGCGACCTGGATGCGATCAAAAAGCGGGGAAAGCTGCGAATACTGGTGGATATCGCCAACGTTGACTCCCTGCATCGTGAAGCGACACAACAGGATATCGAGCTGGAAGAGACCAAGAGGCTGGCCAAGCACCTGGGGTTGGAGCCCGTTGTACTTTACGCAAACAGCTTCGACCAGCTCATACCGCTGCTACAAGAGGGAAAGGGAGACATCATCGCCAATAACATGGTGGTAACTGAATCCCGCAAGCAACAGGTTGATTTCTCAATACCGACGGCAAAAACGCATTTCATCCTGGTTTCGAGAAGTGATTTTAAACCCGTCACTGCGGTGGCCGACCTCAAGGGAAAGACCCTGGAGGTCACCAAAGGCACGGCTTACGAGGCGCTCGTACGAGCGTATGCTGAAAGGTACCCCGGCCTGGAATTCAAGGTATCCGAAAAAAATTATGTGGAACTGGTAATCGCGGTAGCCGAAGGGCTTCTGGACTTCACTGTGGTTGAGCAGCAGATTTACGATCTCGTATCCCAGTTCAAAGACAATCTGCAAAAGAACTATGTCTTCCCGGAAGAGCGGGAAATGGCCTGGGCAATGCGCAAGGACTCTCCAGAGCTCGCTAAAGCCGTCAATGACTTTATCCGTCAAAGCAAATTGAGCCGCTCCATCGAAAGGTCAGTTGGAGACCTGGATAAAATCCGCGAACGCGGCTACATCCGATTCCTCACCAGGAATCACCCCGGAACCTACTTTATGTGGAAGGGGCGGATTATGGGATATGAATTTGAACTCGCCGAAGCCTTTGCCAAGGAGCTGAAACTCCGGCTCGAAATCGTAGTGGCCCCTACCCATGAGGACCTGCTCAATATGCTCAGAGACGGCAAGGCAGACGTTGCCGCAAGCCTTATTTCCATTACCGAGAGACGAATGAGTAGCGGCATGGCGTTCGGCCCACCCTACATGAATGAAAGGGTTGTTGTGGTGGGGCGCGACGGCGACAACATCGCGAGCCTTGAAGATCTGGCGGGACGCACGATATTCGTGCGCAAGTCCAGCAGCCATTACGATGTGGCCATGGAGCTCCAAAAGAAGGTTCCAGGCGTAAAAATCGAGCTGGCGCCGGAAGAATTGAATATCCAGCAGATCATAGATCGGGTTGCCGACAAAGAATATGACCTCGCCATTGCCGATGATATTTCTGTCAAACTGGAAAACGCTTGGCGGACCAATATTGTTGAATTGATAGACCTGCAACAGGACGATAACACCTATGCATGGATGGTTCGCGACAGCAATCCGGAGCTACTCAAAGCAATCGAAAAGTTCTTTCACCACAAAAGCACCAAGAAACTGCAAAAGACTCTTTACACCAAATATTTCGATTCTCCTAAGCGCACGCGTCCGGAGATCAATGAGCTGAATGCCGACGGCACCATTTCTCCGTTTGACAAACACGTCAAAAAATACGCCGAGGAATTCGACTTCGACTGGCGCCTTGTCGTCGCACAGATGTTCCAGGAGAGCACCTTCAATCCCAAAGCCAAGTCCTGGGTTGGCGCGCGCGGATTGATGCAGGTCATGCCGGACACCGGCAAACAGGTCGGGGAAAAAAATCTGTTCGACCCGGAAACCAGCGTCCGTGCGGGCATGAAGTACCTCGAGTGGCTGCACCGGAAATTTGAAGACAAGGACATCAGCCCAGAAAACATGATGTGGTTTACCCTCGCCGCCTACAACGCCGGGCTGGGGCACGTGTACGATGCACAGGATCTGGCAGAGGAAAAAGGCTGGGACCGCAGGGTGTGGTTCGACAATGTGGAAAACGCCATGCTGCTGCTGTCGGAAAAAAAATATTACAAAAATGCCCGCTTCGGCTACGCCCGCGGACAGGAGCCTTACGATTACGTACGCAAGATTCAGGCGCGCTATCGCACCTATGTCGCACTGCTGGAAGACTACGAGCGCCGCAATGCCGATGAAACCAGTGGCCTGCTCGATTTGGTGTATCCGGGGTTCTATCCCGCAGCGTTCCGAAGCGCGGCATCGCTGGTGCAGTAAAAGCGAGAAATTTGCCGGGACAGGATAGAAAATTAGAGGTCGGGGAGAGAAAGCTGGCGGCGGTAGGGAACCGCCGCCGAAGGCCTTAAAAACAGAGTATCAGCTGCAGTTGCCGGGCATAGTGGCAATCCATTCCTTGAGCAGCTCCGTTCCCTCTTTGTGCACCAGACTGCGACCGAGCTCCGGCATCATCGCACCCGGATCGGTGGATTCCACCCGGAAGTTCAGGATGGATGCGTCCGGACTGCCGGGAACAATGGCGAACAGGCGATCGCCAGAACCTGTACCCGCCGCCACTGGCGGCTTGCACACGCCGAGGCGACGCATATTGTGCTCTGCGCTGTAAAGCATCAAACCTGAGGTATCCGCCGCCCCTTTGGGGTTATGGCAGTGACCGCAGTTGATATCCAGGTAGGAACGCGCGCGCTCTTCCAGGGATACCGAGGTATCGCTATAGCTTACATTGTGTGGAACCTGCGCCAGCTCTGGCAGCCCACTCAGGTAACCCACCTGCTGCCAGTAGAGCAGCTGGTTTTCCGTTCCGCCCTGATAGGCGTAGTCCTTGTTCAGGTGGCGGGCACGGGGACCGATGGGGCGCGTGGCTTTCTGGGTATGGTTATCCGCGTGACAGCCGGAGCACTGGTTGGCATCCGGTACCACGTAGGTAAACCCTTCGCTGCTGCCGTCGTCACTCGCCAACTGCAGGCGGGTTGCATCACCGGCAATTTCCAGTACTGCATCGGTCTGGGCTTCGTTCCACACATACGGAAGCGCCTGCCAACCATCCGCCCGCTTGACCAGCATGCGGGTTTCAATCAGCTTGACCTTTTTCAGGTTGAGTCCGCTACCGGCGAAATCCTGTGAGTAATCATCGGTCTTCAGCACACTACCGTCCGCAGCGAGCGGATAGTAAAAAGTTTTGCTGATGATGGTCCCCACCGGATAGTCGAAATCGTCCTCACCGTATGCGGCGCTGGAACCTTCCGGCATCCATACGGTGCGCAGCTTGTGTGCGTAGTCGGTAAACAGCGCAGTGTTCAGGTCGTAAGGGGTAACCCGGTCATTGAGCGCCAGCTTGCCGTCAATGGCCTCGACCACGTGCCAGTCACTCAGGTTATCCGGGATGGCGTTGCGCTCGTGAATGGTGACTGCCTCGCGGGGCGCACCGCACCCCGCGAGCATCAGGGCCAGCACCGCGCCCCAATAGATCTTACGCATCAGTTACCTCATTGACTGCGTGTTGCTCTTCCTGAGGTGCTTCCTGTTTGTTATCAAAGTCGAGCACGATCTGCGGCAGTTTTTTCAGGCTGCAGTGGTGCTGAGTGACATCGGTAGTAATGTTCTTGTAGTTGTTCATGACATCGACATTGATGATGCCGACTCCTTCGTTTTCGATACACAGCTTCAGATCATCCGGCAGCTTGCCGTCGACCATTTTTTTCTTGTCCACGGCACCGTCCCACATCACGTCGGGCAGGCTGCCGGTCAGGCCGAACTTGGCGATTTTCAGGGCCTTCAGTTCCATGTGGTCCGGAGAGGTACCGCCGCCGGTGAAGGTGTTGTTGTAGATGTAGATACCTTCCGGGTAGGGGTCGAAGTTTTCCTGGGTGGACTTGTCGCTGTAGTAACCGGCGGCAAAATAGCTGCTGACGATCACGTTGGCGGTGTCGTTATCGGAAATTTCGTTGTTGAAAATTTCCACATAGTCATTGGAGTTGATGACCACACCGGAACCCGCCGGTACGGCGGCTACCGGAGTGCCATCGTGGCCGAAGTTATCGGTGTTGTTCTTGTACACCTTGTTGTTGTACACGCGGGTGCTGTGGCCCGGCTGCGGCAGGTTCGGCATGTTGAACACCAGGATACCGCCGGTGTTGTTGGTAGCGACGTTGTCGTACACGTCGGCGCCGATGGTGTTCTCGATCTCGATACCGGCAACGTTGAACTCGGCGCGGTTGTTACGCACGATCACGTTGCGGGACTGGCCCACATAGATACCGGCGTCGGATGCACCGATGGCCACATTGCCTTCCAGCAGGGTGTTCTCGGTCTGCACCGGGTAGATACCGTAGGCGCCGTTCTCGGTAGACGGGCCATTGGTCCACTCCACGCGGATATTGCGGATGATGATGTTCTTGCCTTCGTTCACCTTCAGCGCGTCGCCGATGGTGTCTTCGATGGCCAGATCCTCGAGGGTGAAGTCGCTGGCGTTCACCAACAGGCCTTCTGCGCCCTGAATCTGGTCCTTGAAGGACAGGATGGTTTTGTCCATGCCAGCCCCGCGAATGGTCACGCCGTCCACATTCAGGGACAGGCTGCGGTTCAGCTGGTAGTGGCCTTCCGGAATTTCGATCACGTCACCGGGCTGTGCCTGGATCAGCTGCTTGAGCAGTTGCTTCTGGAAATCTGCAGACGCCGCGGATGCTTCCGGTGCCCCGTTGCTATTGCCGTTGTCCTGGGAACAGGCCGCCGCCAGTGCTGCAATTATCGCAACACCCAATTTGACTGGTGCTTTCATGGATTCTCCCGCTTTCCTTATTCGAATGTTTTTTTACAGTTATTTGTCGAGCACATCCGGTTCAGACCGCGACCGGATTGGTGGCATAACCGGCACCCCCCACCGGCGCTGCTTAGAACGCCGATTTATGACTATCGTTAGGCCATCAGTGTTATTTGGTACGACTGTACCAATTTCGAGGCGTAAAAAATGTCGATTGCCGTCGGCCGGATACTATCCAATGGTCATATAAGCAGCAACCGATAAAGCGGAACTCTGTCTCGTTTTAACCAAAGAGCACGCGACCGGAAGGTCAAAACCAGTCAAAAAATACGCAACCGAGATCTTGCCCGCGGCAACAGGCTAAATAAAAACCCGCGCAGAGGCGAACTCCACGCGGGTTGCATTCTCATCGCGACGGCAGTTCACTGGTCCGTCGCGGAAATTACGATCACCTCAGTGCTGGAACACCGGCGCCGCCACAAAGCTCCAGAACAGCACCGTGGATACCATCACCACCACCACCATCACCAGGCATACCGTTACCACCGCACTGGCAAACAGGAAACCGCGCTCCTCGGATACATTCATCACGATGGGAATACCCACATACAACAGGTAAACGGCGTAAGCGACCGCCACCGTTGCCAGCAGGATATCCAGCCACAGGACCGGGTAGAGACCGGCGGCGCCGGCGATGAAAATCGGTGTTGCAGTGAATCCCGCGATGACCATCCCCTTCATCGGGTTGGTTTTGGCCCCGTAGGTTTTTGCCATCCAGTGGATAAAGTAACCCACGGCAATCACTGCCAGAATCATGGTGACATAGAACACCGCCACCAGAGAGAGTGCACTATTGCTGGTCAGCGTGCGCACTTGCCCGCCACTGCCAATATTCCAGCCGATTTCCGTGGTACCGAAATACCAACAGAGCGCCGGCAGTAGCGCGAGAACGATGACGTAAGGGATCTGGCGGTTGAGCCCTTTTTCAGAAAGACCGGCAATTTCTTGCCACTGCCTGCGGGGTTGTACCATCAGGCCGTAGAGATGATTCAGCATTCCCATTCTCCTCACTCGCGAGGAACCTCACGGCTTGTGGCCGCGGGGGAGAGCCTTTTATGGAGCCACAGCCCTGATTCGACTCCTGTGTCTCAAATTGATCTGGATACTACTTGTCAAAGTGAGGGATACCGCCAAAGGCTATTCCCAAAGTTCCAGCTTATTATTTGTGCGCGCTTTCAAACGCTTGCTTACCGTTTTCCGCACGGATTCGCGCGGCTACCAGCCCTGAACACCTCATCGCAACTGACTCGTTTTAAGAGTCTTTTCCACAAGATTTCCCGGGTTCCATAACGTTGTAACACCTCGGTCATGCAAGTCAACGAAGCCGGTTTAAAAGCCACAAATAAAAATGCGGCCGTTTCCCCTGGAAACAACCGCATTTCAAAGAGTGCTACCTAATCACTCGACCATAGTTTTGGGGCATGATTATCAGCAGGGGCAGGAAAAAAGCCGCCGGGAATTTTTTCGCACACCAGGAAAAGGAGCGGATGAATGTCAGAACCTCGCCACCTGCACCATTTGCATCCAGCCGAATCGGTCTTCCGCCCGCCCCTCCTGGATATCCAGTAACGCCTGGCGCAGCTGTGTCGCAACCGGTCCCGGCGCCTGCGCCAGGCGGTAGCGCTGTTCGCTATCTCCCAGCTCACTGATGGGGCTCACGATGGCCGCGGTGCCACAGGCAAAGGCTTCACTGCAGGTGCCGGATGCCACCAGTTTCAGCAGGTCATCGATATCAATTTCACGTTCGTGTACTTCAATCCCCAGGTCCCGAGCCAGTGTCAGCAGTGACTCCCGGGTGACACCTTCCAGAATCGAGCCATTGAGCGCCGGGGTGTGCAACGCGCCGTCCATCACTGCGAAGAAATTCATCCCCGAGAGTTCGTCAACGGTGCGACGGTTGCCCGGGTTGAGCCACAGTGACTGGTCGTACCCCCGCGCCTTGAGCTGGGAAATACTCAGTAGGGACGCGGCGTAATTGCCCCCCACCTTGGCATCGCCGGTGCCACCGACCGCGGCGCGGCTGTCTTCACGCTCCACCCACAGACGCATATTGCCGGGGTGGTAGGCTTCAGACGGACTGGCAATGACATAGAACTCATAGGCACGGCTGGCCGTGACCGACAGATCCGGCTGGGTACCCATGAGGAAGGGGCGGATATACAGGGATTCGCCGCTGTTGCCGGGTACCAGGCCGGCGCAGTGCGCCACCACGACACGCACCGCATCCATAAACAGCGTTTCAGGTACCGGTGGCATACACAGGCGCTGTGCGGAGTGCGCCATGCGCGCGGCATTGCGCTCAGGGCGGAACAGCCCGACACCGCTGCCGCAACGATAGGCCTTGAGGCCCTCAAAACAGGACTGCGCGTAGTGCAGGACCTTGGCGGCGGGATCCAGTGCCAATGGGCCATAGGGTATCAGCTCACCGTCACTCCAGCGGCCGTCCTGGTAGCGGGCGCGGAACATGACCGGGGCCATGACGGTTCCGAAGCCCAGCCTTTCCGGCATCTCGAATCCCCGCAGGCTGGCGATGGCTTCCGGTTGTATTTTTATGCTCACAAAGCTCTCCCACTGACGATTGCACAGTTTCGCTCTAACCCGCGAATTATGACCTTAAAACCCAGCCAATCCAAACACACCAACCACCAAATCGGGCTAACGAGCAATATTTCAGACAGTTTCACCCACAAAATAGGATGAGTTCCATCCTCAACAGCGAAAACCTCGGCAAAGCAAATAACCAGGCCCACCGCACAAGCTAGCCCGGCCGGCGCAATCGCGCGCCCACATCTGACACCCGTTGCATCCCCGGAGAAATTATTGGCATCGGCTTTTGTGAGATCGCCCTTCCCGCATCCTTGCGACTGCCAGACTCAATGAACCCTGAACCGATCGCCACCCCACCTGCAACACACGTATTCCCGGGCTATCGCGCAATGGCGCCCTTCCCTACGCGGGGAAGTAAAGCGCGAAAATTCGTTGGCTATACTCAGAAATACATGGGCGGTGCTCGCCAAATGCAAGAGAAACCGATGCCAGGTTGCAGATTGTGCAGCCGGAAAAGGTCTCTCGGCACCAAAGCCCAGCGTCGATATCGACAACACACCGGGAAACCGGCAGGAAAGTGAACGAACCACACTTCAGGGAGAGAAGTTCCGCGCAACCGGGGTTGCCGCAGACGCCCTGCGTCTGAATAAACACCGGCTATTCGACGGAATTCGCGCTTACCGTGCCTCCGCCCAGCGGATGCCGGCAGGCCTGGAACAACATGGAATGGAAGTGGTTCAACCGTGACACAGACAGATACCAGCAACGCAATTGCTATCGGCTTGATGTTTACAGCCTCAGCTCTGCTGTGTGGCTCTGTTGCGGCGGAAGAAATCTCCGCTCTCGACTCTGCCGTAAACAACGCCAAGGCTCCTCCGGCGGCTTATATTGAAGCCGCCTCAAAACCACTGGAAAAACCCACGCGGCAGCTGCGCCCGTCAAAAGCAGCCAATGATTACCGTGATCGCATAGAGGAAATGGAAGCCGAATTCGGTGCCTACGGTGCCGGCATTGATGAACAACTCACTGGGCTGGGTACCGCCCTGCAACGCAGTGGCGCACACGAGGAAGCCATCACCCAGTTCCGCCGCGCGATGCTGATCAACCGGGTAAACGAAGGGCTCTACTCCCTGAATCAGGTGCCAATGATCGAGCACATGATCGAAAGCCAGATCGCCCTGAATCAGTGGGAGGAAGCCAACGACAACCAGGAATACCTGTTCTGGCTGCATGCAAAAAATTACGGGGAAAAAGACCCGCGCATGCTGCCCATCATCAATCAGCTGAGCAGCTGGCACCTGCAGGCATACATTGATGAACAGGGCACGACACTATTCGAGCACCTGATCAATGCCACCAACCTTTACGCGCTGGCGGTGGACATCATTTCACAGAATTTTGGTGCCAATGACCTGCGGCTGGTGGATGCATTGCGCGGCCTCAAAGCCACCAATTATTACCTCGCCACCTATGACGGTGAACCGCAGGAAACAGTGGTAATCAATACCAGTTTTGGCGGTGGCGACCTCAGCCCGGACCGGCGTGCACAGCTCGATCACTACCGTATGAACAGCTTCAGTTCCGGTAAAACGGCGATCACCAAGATCATGGATGTGTACCAGAAAAACCCGGCATCACCGCCGGCGGCCTCCGCCAAGGCCAAGGTGGAACTGGGAGACTGGTACATGATGTTCAATAAGTGGCACTCCGCCCGCGAAACCTACGGCGAGGCCTACCAGGCTCTGTGGGACAACGGCGCCACCAACCGGGAAATCGAGGAAATTTTCGGGCGCCCCGCCGCACTGCCGACCCTGCCATTTCTGGAAGAAGATCGCGAGGTGCTGGCAAATTCCTACGTTACGGTTTCCTACGATGTGACCGCGTTTGGCAAGGCGCGCAATATCCGCATCATCAGCGCCAAGCCGGAAGACAAGGTCAGTATTCGCTCGCGGGTGCGCAATGCATTGCAGAAGGCCAAGTTCCGCCCGCGGTTTGAAAATGGCGAGCCGGTGGAAACCACCGGTATCGTGCAGAAATTTGTTTTTGAGTGAAGCAATCGTGTTCGACTGATGTAGCGATGTTGGTTTGAGTCTGACGAGTACAGTGAAAACTGGCAGAAAATGATTTCTGCCGGGCAAACCTGAAAAGACAAAAACTGTCGAACGGAGAACAGGAAACGGGCCGCTGCGATTTCGCCGCGGCCCGTGAATGCATCAGGAGATGACCCATGGCATTACGGAAGATCGCGCAGCGCTTTAACCATTCATCCATTCACTCCCAACATTTGCGCTGGCAAACCCTGGCCTCTGTTGTGGTACTGGCTGCGGTCATCAGTGGCTGTAAAAACCAGCAGACACAGCAGCAGCCACCGGCGCAGCCACAACAGTCTCAATCGCAATCGTCCAGCTCGTCGCAATCGCAATCGCAATCCCAGTCGCAGTCGTCCAGCTCGTCTTCCAGCCAGTCGCAATCGAGCCCATCTACGGCCAGCAGCATGCCTTCGCCGAGCTCACCAAGCAGTAGCCGCAGCCCGAGCATGTCCACGGCGAGTAGCCGCTCACAGCCGAATACCTCGTTCCCGAGCATCGACTCCAGCGACCGCTCCAGCCAGGAGTCCAGCACATCCTCTTCCCAAAGTGGGGAGGAATCCGCGCGGCAGTCCCGCTCCCAGAGCAGCAGTGACGGCGAACCCACCGCCAGCAGAAACCCGTCGACACCGGTGTACAGCGAGTCCGACCAGCGCCCGGAAGAATCCCGCATGCCACCGGATCCGTCTTCCAACAAGGAGGGCCAACCGCCGGATGAGGTCGACTTCTCCGAAGAGCAGGAAACGGCCAGCAGCAGCTCTTCTTCGAGTTCGTCCTCCAGTTCATCTTCAAGCGCTTCGAGCAGCGCATCGGCCAGCAGCACCAGTAGCGCTTCCGCCAGCGGTGCGCCAAGCAGTGCCTCCAGCAGCGCGCCGTCCAGCAGTTCTGCGGCGGGCGCCCAGGGCGGCGGGCAGAGCGGAGGCCAGTCCACCGCTGCCGCCGGCGGCCAATCCGGTGGCGGTGCGCCAGCCACTGCTTCCAGCGCCGGCAGCCCTCCCAGTGGTGGCGGCGCTCCCAATGAAGCGCCGATGAGTTCCTCCGAGCGCGTGGCGGAACTGGAGGGACGCTTCGAATCCACCATGGCCACTTACGACGGCATGATCCTGCGCGAGCGGGACTACGTGCGCAACCGTCCCGCTTCCGCCGAGGATGAATCGGCGGAGGATGAAGTGCCACCCGGGGAATCCCTGGAAGACCTGATCGCGGACGCAGAAAGTGCGTTACCGCCCGCACCGCCCGCTGGCGGCGGTGAACCCGGCGGCGGCCCGGAGGAAAACAACTCCAGCGGACAGGCAACCGGTCCCGGCCTACCCACCAAGGGCCGCAAAGGCGAATTCGACCACACCAATACCGCAGCGGTTGTACCGGCAGATATCCCCACCGGCGATGACGACGATGTGGTCGCACGCCAGATTCGCGAAGCTGCCACTCGCGAATCCGATCCGGAACTGCGGGAAAAACTCTGGGAAGAATATCGGAAATATAAAAAGACTCAGAAATGAAGATGACGAATCATCAGGGAGAGTAGTGATATGTTTTTCTCGCACACACGCAGCACCCTGTGCAGCCTGACGCTGGGCCTGCTGGTCCTCGCCGGCTGCACCACAACCGAGGTGCGCACCACCGCCTATACACCACTCACAGTGGAAGATACTGCCATAGCGGAAAACCGCCTGTTGGATGTGGGTATCATCCAGTTCGATGCGGGCCTCGACCAGGAGGAAGAACTGGAAGAGGACGATCTGGTATTCCCGGAATTGCGCCATGCGGAATCCCGCTACATCGCCGTCACCCTCGCGGATGCGGTGCAATCCAGTCAGGGCTGGGGCGCGGTGCGAGTCATTCCCAGTGCACGTACCAATATCGACGTTACTGTCACCGGGAAAATCGTGCAGTCCGATGGTGAGACCTTAACCGTGGATGTCACGGTTACCGACTCACGCGGCCAGGTGTGGTTTAGCAAGCAGTACACCGAGCAGGCATCCCACTACGCCTACGACCGTAAACATCCCACTGAGGGCGACGCGTTCCAGGGTATTTACAATCGTATTTCCAACGACATGTTGGTATACCGTCAGGGACTGTCCGATCAGTACATCGCGGAATTGCGCACCATTTCCGAAATCAAGTTCGCACAGAGCTTTTCTCCCACCGCGTTTGAACGCTATCTGGTACAGGACGACAAGGGTATCTACAAGCTCACCGCACTGCCCGCGGACAACGACCCGATGTTGATGCGCGTGCGCCAGATCCGCGAGCGCGACTATCTGTTCGTGGACACCCTGCAGGGCTACTACGGTACGTTCGTCAAAACCATGGAGGCGCCCTATCAGGAGTGGCGCGCCATGAGTTACGAAGAAGTTAAGGAAATGCGTGAGCTCAAACGCAAGGCCCGCAATAACACCATTATGGGTGTGGCCGCGATCGTCGGTGGTATTGCCGCCGCCGGCGCCGGTGGCGGCGCTGCGCGCCAGGCGGGCAATGTGGCCGTGGCCGGTGGCGGCTATCTTGTAAAAAGCGGGTTCGACCGCCGCGCGGAAGCCAAAATGCACATCGAAGCCCTGCAGGAGCTCGGGGATTCGATGGAAGCGGAAGTGGAACCCCGCATCGTGGAACTGGAGGATCGTACCGTGACCCTTTCCGGCTCGGTGGAAAACCAGTACCAACAGTGGCGCGAGCTGCTGAAAGAAATCTATGAGGTAGAAACCGGTGGTATGAGCGACATCTGATCCACCGGGAACTTCCCTGAACACACTCAGCCGGCAGTGGGTAAGGTATCAATTGCCACTGCCGACGGTCTGAAAATAACAGCGAACGGTGCGGAACATCATGCAATACCGCGATCCATCATCGGACGATGAATCCTTTATCCAGCCCGCCGACTTTTCCTTCGGCGGTGAGCCACAAACCGACAAGCCAGCCGGTACGAAAGCAGAGCGCCAGGGCAACGCCAGAACCAGCAGCGCGCGCACTTCCGCAAATTTGATCCCCTATTTAGCGGGAGGCGGAATGGTCGCGGCACTGGTGGGCGTGATCTGGGTATTGCCACAATACGTGGAAAAACCGGCGATAAAGCCCGTAGCCACCCCAAGCCAGGCAAGTGCGACACAGAAGACCGCGCCAAAGGTAGAGGAATCCCCCTACACCGAAGCAGAAATCACCCAGCAGCGCCGTGAGGTACAAAAGGTGTTGCAGGAAATCCTGCAACTGCAGGAAGAGTTGATTGAACGCAAGGTAGAAATCTGGGCCGCGGAAGAATACTTCGCCGCGCGCGCACTCGCGGAACAAGCCGACGGCATTTACCGTCAGCGAAAATTTATGGATGCCCTGCAACAGTACCGCCAGGCACTCAACGGTATGCAACAGTTGCGCGACCATATTCCCGAGCGCATTGAGCAGCACCTTGCGGAAGGCAATAGCGCGCTGGATATCGGCGACGGGTCCGCGGCGAACAAAGCCTTTGATCTGGTACTCACGATTTCGGCAGATCATCCCCGCGGGGTGAAAGGCAAGGCCCGTGCGGCACTGCTGCCGGAGGTTTGGCCGCACGTGACCAGTGCTAAAGACGCGTTTGCAGAAAACGACCTTGATACCGCCAAGGCGTCGCTGGAAAAGGCGCTCGCCCTCGATGCCGACACCGAGCCCGCTAAAGCCCTGCTACCACAAGTGAAAGCGGCAATACTGGAACGGGATTACAGTCAGGCCATGTCCGCGGGCTACGCCGCTATCGCCAGCGGCCATTACGACAAGGCCAGTGAATTATTTCATCAGGCCAAAAAACTGAAGCCCGCCGCCAACGATCCGGACGTGGGTCTTGCCCAGGCGGAAAATGGCATCGCCAAGGCACGCCTCGACCGCCTGTTTGTCAGCGCCTCGGAACATGAAGCACAAGAGCGGTGGCACCAGGCGGCAAACCAGTACGGCAAGTTGATCGAACAGGATGGCAGCCTGGTAGAGGCCATCACTGGCAAGGCGCGTGCCGACGCCCGCGCCAAGCTGGACGATCAGTTGCAGGAACTGCTGGGTGATCCGCTCACCCTTGGGCAAAGCAAACGAAACCAGTACGCGCGCAAGGTACTCGCTGATGCCCGCGCGCTCAAGGCGGAATCCCCGCGTCTGCAAAGACAGGTAGAACAGCTGGAAACGGCGCTGACGAAATCGCTGATACCCATTACCGTTTTATTGCAATCCGACACCAGCACCCATGTGACCATTTACCACGTCGGCAAACTGGGGAATTTTTCCGAGCGGGAAATCGCGCTAAAACCCGGTCGCTATACCGCGGTGGGAACCCGCCAGGGTTATCGCGATGTGCGCCAGGAATTTGTCGTCGATCCCTCTTCTGAATCGCCGGTGGTTACGATTCAGTGTGCAGAGAAAATTAACAGCGCCAATAATTCCTGATCCCGGAAACCCTGCCTGCGCGGGCAGATCAAAATATATACGGCTTGGATGTCGTGATGATTTTGATGTTGCTGCCCGCGGTGCCCGCAGATTTTATCTGACTGCCCGCCCACTTTTTCGGTCGCGTTATACCGCCAATATTTGCCCCGGAGATATGCGTCACAGCCCTCTCCCGCCATGGACGAAATTGTCGTCCCGGTGTCGGTAAAACCGAAAAATCTACGCCAAAAAACCCGGCGCCGAGGCCGCCAGGGCCAGAGCGGACTAAGCTGAAATGCGCGGCTCTGTCTTTGGACCTTTTGCCCCCTACCGCCACGGCAGGGAAACCAGCGCGACAGCAGCGGCGGAAAAATCAATAAATACGCAGTAACAGGAAACCATAAATGACAGCCCAGGAAGCGGTACCCGTTCGCGACAGTGAGCCGGCTAATGAAGATGCCTCCGTCATCCAGCCGATCGGATTCATTCCCGCCCCGGTTTCCACAGGTGGCAACAAACTGCTGCTCTCTCCCAAGGCCATCGCCGTTGCCACCTGCCTATGCCTCGGTGCGCTGATACTGGTGTATCTGCTGGTGGCACGCTCGCTGATTTTTGAAACCCAGCCGGCAGACGCCGATATCTCGGTAAGCGGCTTCGCCCTGCGCCTCGGTGACGGGCACCTGGTACTGCCCGGTAACTACCACTACACCGTCTCCGCCACCGGCTACCTGCCACAGAGCGGTGAAGTGGAAATCAGCAGCGACAGTAACAGCCGCCACGCGGTCAAACTCGAACGCCTGCCCGGCCACCTGCAAGTCATCGCCGAACCGCGGGTACCGGTGCGCGTTCTCGTCAACGGCACCGAAGTGGACAGCAGCGACGGCCTCGCCCAATCCATTCCCGCAGGCCGCAAACGCATTACCATACTCACCGAGCGCTACCTGCCCTTCAGCAAGGAAGTAGAAATCGAGGGCCTCGACAATACCCAGACGCTCACTGCCAGCCTGCGCCCGGCCTGGGCCAATGTACACATCACCAGCAATCCCGCCGGCGCCACCGTCAGCGTGGAAGGAAGAATTCTCGGTACTACACCGCTGACTGCGGAACTGGTACAGGGCGATCGCACGGTCGATATCTCCCTGCCGGATTACAAAACCGTGCAGCTACCCGTGCCGGTAACCGCCGGTGTGGACCAGACTCTGCAAACCGTCAATCTCGCCGCTGCCGATGGCACTCTGCGGGTGGTAAGCAATCCACCCGGCGCCAGTATCACCGTTGATGGAGAGTATCGCGGCCGGGCGCCGATGGATGTGGAACTCTCTTCCAATCGCCGGCACCAGCTGCGCTTTTTCCTCGACGGCTACAGCTCCGTGGAACACTCCGTGGATGTGCGTGCCGGCGACCTGCGTGATCTGAATGTGGAGCTCACTGCGGTGTTCGGCGATGTCACCATCACCAGCAGCCCGCCGGAGGCACAGGTGTTTATCGACGGCAAGCTGGCGGGCATCGCCGGCGAGACCTTCACCCTGCCCACCCGCAGCCATACCATCAGCGTGCGCAAGGCAGGCTATGAGGATTACCAGACCACCATCGTGCCCTCCAGCAAGCTGAAACAGAGCGTACGCGCAGTGCTGCTCACCGGCGAGCAGGCACGCTGGAGCAACGTTCCCGCGGAAATGACGCACGGTGCCGGCGGCAAAATGCTGCTGATGCGACCCAATTCGGAATTCACCATGGGCTCGTCGCGACGCGAACAAGGGCGCCAGGCCAATGAGGTGTTGCGCAAAATTTCCCTCACCCGTCCGTTCTACCTGGGCACTACCGAGGTCACCAATCGCGAGTACCGCCAATACCAGCGTATGCACAGTTCCAGCCACGCCAACGGCGTCAGCCTGGATAACGACAACCTGCCGGTGGTGAACATCAGCTGGAATGATGCTGCTCTTTTCTGCAACTGGTTGAGTGCCCGCGACGGTCTGAAAGAGGTTTATCGCACCGAGCGCGGTCGCGTGGTGGGGTTTGACGTGAATGCCAATGGCTACCGTATGCCTACCGAAGCCGAATGGGCCTGGGCCGCCCGTTACGATCGCGGTGCCATGCGCAAATTCCCCTGGGGCGATGCGCTGCCGGTGGGGAAAAACTCGGGCAACTACGCCGACAGCAGTGCCGGGCAAATAATCCCCGCGGTACTGCGCACCTACAACGACAGCTACGCCGCCACTGCACCGGTGGCAAGTTTCAGCCCCAACCACCTAGGCCTGTTCGATATGGGTGGCAACGTCTCCGAGTGGATCCACGATCTGTACACCATTGGCACAGGCCTATCCACCAGGGCGGAAGAAAACCCGGTGGGGCCGCAGGATGGCGATTACCACGTACTGCGCGGCTCCAGCTGGCGGCACGCAGGCCTGACCGAGCTGCGCCTGGCGTACCGCGATTATGGCGCCGAAGCGCGCAACGATGTGGGCTTCCGTGTGGCCCGCTGGGTTAACTGAGAACGTCAACGGATAGCGAAACCCGACAACCGCGAGGTAACGGTATGCAACAAAAAAAACGAAGCGCGGTGCTGCAATTCCTGCCGCTGATACTGCTGTGCAGTTTCTCTGTGGGCGCGCTGGCTCAATCAGCCGCGGAAAGCAGCGAAGCCGATCAGGAAAAGCAGGAAGAAACCGTCAGTGCGCAGCCAGCATCGGTAAGCAACAAAAAGCCGCCCGCGACCATCAAGGCACAGAGCGCGCAGAGCGCGGACAATTACGAAGCAACGGAAGAAATCTCGGAGGATCTGTCGGTCTCCTACCCGGTGGATATCTAGACATAGCGCTTAACGCGAAGAATCCAGCGGAAACCAGAGTAATACCCGGGCCTCGCCAAAGGAATGGCCCCACAAAAATGCGGGAATACCCATGAAATTCAAGTCATCAGATTTTATGTTCCAGCTGTTCGCGCTGCTTGGCGCCATCATCCTGGTGCACGCCATTTATGTGGCCATCATCCGCCCCAACGCCGATGCCCTGATCCAGGAACAGCTGGCGCGGGAAGCGGCCGGGGAGACCTATATTCAGCAGCGCTCGATGTACATCGTATTGCGCGACTACGAACAGGAAGCCTGCTTTGTACTGATGCTGTGGGCCACGGCCATCATGGGCCTGAAAGCGCGCCGCAGCATGCGCGAGCGCAAGCTGCTGGACCAGGCACTGCTGAACGTCAGTGAAGGAACACCGATTCTGCCGGAAGACGCGCGCGACCTGTCGCGGCCAATCCAGGCCTTGCCGGAAGAGGAACGCAACTTCCTGTTGCCTCGTGCACTCCTCACCGCACTGCAGCGCTTCGGTTCCACCCGCAACGTGGCCGCAGTTTCCAACTCGGTAAAAGAGGTGTGTGAAACCGAGGGCGACCGACTGGACTCAGAACTGGCGATGGTGCGCTACATCACCTGGGCCATTCCCTCCATCGGGTTTATCGGCACCGTGCGCGGTATCGGTGAGGCGCTGGCGCAGGCACACCGAGCGGTGGAAGGTGATATCGCCGGAGTCACCGTGAGCCTGGGCGTGGCCTTCAACTCCACGTTTGTCGCACTGGTGATCAGCATTGTGATCATGTTTTTCACGCACCAGCTGCAGCTGATGCAGGAGCGACTGGTGCTGGACACCCAGAATTACTGCGACAACAAACTGCTGCGTTTTTTGAAGGTGAGCTGATCGGCCTGCGGGCAAATCTGTATCGGGCGAGTACCAACGGAATAATCGGCGGGTAACCGGGGACAGGGTTACCGCATCAGGGAAACAGGAGCTCCCATGAGCAAAGGTGTACTGGAAATCAACGACTGCGGCCTGCGGATGTTTCACGGCACCACCGAAGTGCTGGAAAGTCCCGGCGTGGCCATCGTCAACAACCGCGAAATCATCACCGGTACCGGCGCACTGATGCGTGCGCGCAGCCACCCCACTCAAGTCAATCACCAGTTCTGGCGCAGGCTGAGTCTGGAAACGGTGAAATCCGAAAACCCCGGCTGCCGCCACCACGCGGACCTGGCGTTCTGCCACCTGAAAGAAATCGCCGGGCTGTGCGACCTTCCCGATGAAGTGGTTCTCGCCGTTCCCGCCAATTTCACCCGTGAGCAATTGGCGCTGCTACTCGGCGTGGTAAAGGAGAGCCCCTTTAATGTCGTGGCTCTCGCCGATGCTGCCACTGCCTGTATCAGCAGCTGCGCGCCGCGCGGTGTGCATCTGCATGTGGAGTTGCACCGCCACCAGACACTGGTAAGCCGTGTGGCCGTGCACGAACGCGCAGAACTGGATATTGCGGAAACCGTAACCGATGCCGGCCTGCAGCATTTCCAGGAAGCCTGGGCGCGGATATTCACCGATGCGTTCATCATGCAATGCCGCTTCGATCCGCTGCATTCTGCAGAAGCAGAACAGCAGCTTTATGACATGTTGCCGCTGTGGATTGCCCGCGCCATGCGTCAGGGCGAAGTCATGGCGGAACTGGATGACCGCACCGCCAAGGTCAGCCTGCGCCAACTGCAGGACGCAAGCACGCCGATCCTGTCGCGGGTGCGCGCCATGATCGAAAACCTGAGCGAAGCCAACAGCGTGGTGTTTGTCTCCCATCGCTGGGCGGAAATTCCCGGCGGAGCACAACTGGCGGAACGTATTTACCTGATGCCCCACAATGCAGTGGCGCTGGCGGTAGACAAGCGCTGGCAGGAAGTGCACAGCGAAACGGGCAACCTGCGGCTGATCACCGAACTGAGCGCAGCCCCCGTGGGTGATATAGCGGTGCAGGTCAATGCCGCCACCGAGGCTGGCGCCACCCACCTGCTTTTTGGCAATCGCGCACTGGCAGCGCAACAACCGCTGTTCGTCAGCTGGCAGGAAGGAAAGCTTCAGGTTACACCGACACCGCCCAGCCACCCCGCCGCCACCATTACCCATCACGCGGGTCGACTCGCATTGCGGGTGGATGCTGGCGCGCAACTGATGCTGAACGGCAAGGAAATTTCCACACCGGTCAATCTTACCGCCGGCGACCGTATCGGCGTGGCGGATTTTTCCGATGTCATAACTGCGATCAGTGTGGAGCACTATGGCGCGTAAAAAGCGGCGGTTTACCACCTTCAGCCTGTCGTTTCTGGACATCATGTCCTGCGGCTTCGGCGCCGTGGCACTGATCTTCCTGATCATAAAACACGGTGCTGACCACGACTTTAAGGCTGAAAATCAGGATCTGGCGGCAGAAGTAAACCTGCTGGAGGAGGAGGTGCAGTTCGGTCAGGAAAATCTGGTACTTGCCCGTAACACCCTCGACACCACCAGTGATGAGCTGGCCAAGACCCAGGGACTTGCGCGGCGCATCATGGAACAGATTGAGGAGGTGAAAGGCAATATTGCCGAAGTCGACAGCACCACCGATGAAATGGAAGTCGCCCGTTTGCAGGAAAAACTGAAAAAGCTCGAGCAGGCGAAACAGAAACTGGAAGAGGAAAACAAAAAGCTCGGCAACAATGTGCGCAAGTTTGTGGGCGATGGCGATCGCCAATACCTCACCGGCCTGCGCCTCGGCGGCGATCGCATCCTGATCCTGCTGGACTCCTCCGCGAGTATGCTGGGCGATGAGCTGATCAAAGTGATCCGTACGCGCAATATGTCCGATGCGGTAAAACGCGATACGGAAAAATGGCGCCGCGCCAAACAGACAGTGTCCTGGCTGGTATCGCAGTTCCCCCAGGACAGTCAGTACCAGATCTACACTTTCAATACCAGTTTCCGTGCTGCCATCGTCGGTACCGAAACACGCTGGTTGAATGTGGACGACCGCGCCCAGATGGACGATGCCATCAAGGGGCTGGAAACCATCGTGCCACAGAATGGCACCAGCCTGGAACGGATATTCAGTGCGGTAAACAACATGTCGCCACTGCCAGACAACATCATCCTGATCACGGATGGCCTTCCCACCCAGGGAATGCAGGCGGCAAAAGGCAACACGGTTTCCGGCAATGACCGCCTCAAATTGTTCCGCAAGGCGGTGGATGCGCTGCCGAAGAGCATTCCGGTCAATGTGATTCTCGCACCCATGGAAGGCGATCCTATGGCGGCCAGCGAATTCTGGAAGCTGGCCATGGATACCCACGGATCATTCCTCGCACCATCAAAGGATTGGCCATGAGTAGCAAACGCAATAAACGGCAACAGGAAGAATTCAGCATTTCCTTCCTCGACGTGATCTGCTGTGGTTTCGGCGCCATCGTCCTGCTGCTGATGATCGCCAAGACTGTAGAACCGATTGTGCTGGAAGAAGCCGATCTGGATCTCGACGGTCAGGTACAGGAGCTGCAGGAGCAGTTGGCGGAAATCCGCGGAGAGACCAGTGTGTTGAACCGCGACCTCAACGCGAAAAAAGAGCAGCTGGATATCGAGACCAAACGTATCGCCAAACTCAGGGGCGAGCTGGAAACGCTGCAAGCGGTGTACGCAAAGAAAACCGAAAACGACTCCGAGGAAGGCAAACTCAAGGGCGAGCTGACCATTGCCTTGCAGTCAATGACCGATGAGATGAAGCGGCTACTGGGGGAAAACTACCAGCGCAAGAACAATGTCATCGGCGGAATTCCGGTGGACAGTGAGTACATCCTGTTCATCATCGATACCTCCGGCAGTATGTTCAATTACGGCTGGGACCGCATGATTCAGGAGATGGTCAACACTCTCGACCTGTATCCGAATGTGAAGGGTATCCAGGTACTGAACGACATGGGGGACTACATGTTCTCCAACTATCGCAACAAATGGATCCCCGATACCCCCGGGCGCCGCCAGGCGGTACTGGACCGGTTGCGCTCCTGGAATCCCTTCAGTAATTCCAGCCCGGTGGAAGGTATCCAGAAGGCCGTGCGCACCTTCCACGACCCCAACAAGAAAATCAGTATCTACGTGTTGGGCGACGAATTTACCGGCAAATCCATCCGCAACGTGATGATGGCGGTGGATCGGGTGAACGCCGAACGCGGTGAAAACGATCGCATGGTGCGTATCCATGCTATCGGCTTCCCGATCCAGTTTTCGCGCCCGCTGCACCTGCAAACGACCGGAATCAGGTTCGCGGCGCTGATGCGTGAGCTGACCTACAGGAATGGCGGCACCTTTGTGGGGCTGAACGATTTCCGTTGAATGGAATAACGACGATGGGTGAGGAAACTAGATGATTCACTTGTTAAAGGGACTTTTTTTATTTAAGCCACGCGCGCTCAGGAGCGCCGCCATGGTGATACTCACTGGCCTGCTGACGGCCTGTGCGCACACCGTTTCTGTGGATGGCAAATTTCCCGCGCCAGTGGGCACCCAGCATCCACTCACCGTGGGGATATTCCTGAGTGACGACTTCCGCAAATTCAGTTACAGCGAAAACCGCGATGATCGCGACGAATGGAATATCAACACCGGGCGTGCACAGAAAAATCTGTTTGAAACCGTACTCGGCTCCATGTTCAAGGAGACGGTGAACCTGTCCCAGTACCCGAGCGATCTCCCCCAGGGCGTAGACTTGGTGATCGTACCGGAAGTGCGTGAACTGCAGTTCACCATGCCGCGGGAAACCCGGGTCAATATTTTCGAGGTGTGGATCAAGTACGACATGCACGCCTACAACCAGCAGGGCGAATCTGTGGCGGATTGGGTGATCACCGCCTACGGCAAGACCCCCACCGCGTTTCTGAAGTCCCAGGAAGCCGCACTGGCGCAGGCGATCAATGTGGCACTTAGGGACGCGGGCGCGACCCTGTATACGGGGTTTGAGCGGGTACCGGAGCTGCAGGCGTTTCTCGCTGGCAAGCAGCGTGCCCTGAGCATGAAGCAGACGGAAACTGACGAATAGTTTTCTACCGATGGAGTCGTTCCCCGGGCACCCCAGTTCAGACGGCTGCAAGCACGGGTTTCAAGGAGGATGTAGTGGTGAAATTTCTAGGCACACTTTTTTCCATATCGATGTTGGCCGCGCTCAACAGTGGCTGTACCACCGTGGTGATCGACGAGTATCGCCGCAGCACCGGTGAGCTAGCCGTAGGTGATTCGGTGGTGATTCTCGGGCGCCGCCACTCGAGCGATTACGAAACCGAGCCGGATCTCATCGACTGCGTGGGCAAAACCCTGAACAACCCGAAGGCCGGGGTGGTCGTCATTCCCGAGCAGCAATTTGTGGACGCGCTCTACCCCTGGTTTGAACCGCGCACTGCGCCCATGCACATCAAGTCCCTCAGCAAGCTGATGGATATTCCCGACGTACGCGACCGCATGGAAAAGTACGGCATCAAATACATCGTATGGATTGACGGCTCCACCGAGACCACATCGAGCGCCGGCTCCATCGGCTGCTCCATCGGTACCGCCGGCGCAGGCTGTTTCGGTTTCGGCACCTGGGACAAGGAGTCCGATTACGAAGCGTCGGTGTGGGATTTCCGCGATCAGGAGCTGTCCGGAAAGATCAGTGCCGATGCCCAGGGCACCTCCTATATGCCGGCCATCGTGGTGCCAATCCCCCTGATTGCGCGGGTTCAGAACAACGCCTGCAAGGGCATGGCTGCACAACTTCAGGAATTCTTGTTACCGCCACAATCCGCCAGCCGCTGAACGCTTTGGAACCTGACCGCAGCGGCGATCACGACTGGAGACAATAACGACAGGAGACCCAGATGCATACGCTCAACAGAATCATGGCCGCCCTACTGCTGGCCACCGCAACCGGTTGCGCCTTCAATCCGGCCACCAACCGGCCGGATCTGGTACTGATGTCGGAGGAAAAGGAAATCAAGATCGGGCGCGAGATGCACGAGAAGCTGGTGGCCAGTACGCCCATCTATAACGACCCGATCCTGACCGCCTATGTGGAACACGTGGGTCAGAAGGTCGCCAAGGCCAGTGACCGGCCGGATCTCACCTACCACTTCACCATCATCGACAGCCAGGACATCAACGCCTTCGCACTTCCCGGCGGCTACGTGTATATCAACCGCGGGTTGCTCACCTACCTGCACTCGGAAGCGGAAATGGCCGCGGTACTGTCCCATGAAATAGGGCATATCACCGCACGCCATGCGGTGCGCCAGAAGACCGCTGCCACCGGTGCCGGCGTTGCCTCGGTACTGTCGGTGCTGGTTACCGGCAGCGGCGTGGTAGGCGATGTCGCCAACCTGTGGAGTACCGCGGCGGTCAAGGGTTACGGGCGAGATATGGAACTGGAGGCCGACCGCTTTGGCGCCCAATACATGTACAACGCTGGCTATGATCCACAGTCCATGATCAACGTGATCGCGCTGCTGAAGGATCAGGAAACGTTTTCCCGTCGCCGCGCGAGGATCGAAGGCAAGCAACAGCAGACCTACCACGGCGTGTTTTCTTCACACCCGCGCAATGATGTGCGTTTGCGCGAAGTGGTGGAAGCGGCGGGCAAACTGCCGGAAGACAAGAAGGTCACCAAGGTCGAGTACTATCGCGAAAAAACCGACGGCATCGTCTACGGCACCAACGCCCAGGAAAGCGAGAAAAACCGCTTCAATCACAAAAGCCTCGGTTTTTCCCTACTCTTCCCCGAGGGCTGGACGGTTGAGAACCAGCGTTCCGCCATTGTCGGCACCGCACCAGACAAATCCGCGACACTCACCATCAGGGTGGACAAGCGCGATGGCAACCAGCCGGCAGATATGGCGCTGCGCGACGTATACGATGTGCGCAGCCTGGAACAGGATGAGGCCCTAAGCCAATACCGGCTGGAAGGCTACACCGGCAAGCTGCCGGCCAAGTCCGCCGACGGCCCCGACCGGGTGGCAATCCTGTTTTACGGCAGCCGCCAGTACATTCTGGAAGGCAAGTCCATCGAGAAACCGAAAAATACAGAGGCCGCGACAGAACTCGATAATCTGTACATGACCAGCATTCGCAGTTTCCGCCCCCTGCGCCAGACCGACATCACCAAGCCGGACATCAAGCGCGTGCGCTATGTGCAGGCCAACGACAAGACCACCTTCGCTTCGCTGGCACGGCATATGGAAATCGGTGAGTACGCGGAAGAACAGTTGCGCCTGTTGAATGGCTACTACCCGCGCGGGGAGCCGAAGCCGGGTGAGTGGATCAAAATCGTGCAGTGATCCGCAGCGAAACTTTTCCACTGCCGCAATAAAAAAGCCGTGGGCCAAGCTGGCTCACGGCTTTTATTTTTTAACTTATTCCGATGTTCCTTCGATCCCGGTCAGGGTTCAGCGTCACGCAGGTTCCAGGCTCGACAGCATATCGACATGCTGTGACTCAGAAAGCGGCAATCCCCTTTCACTCGCATTCGGTTCCGCAGTGTACTCAACCACCATATTGCGTCCGCGCTCCTTGGCACAATAGAGGGCGTGGTCCGCCTGCCGCAGCAGCTGCTCTACCGATTCGTCCTGTGTGGCATGGGCGACACCGATGCTCGAGGTAAATTGCACGCTGCCCACAGGACAGTCCAGGCGGATCTGCGCGATATTGTCCCGCAGGCGCTCGGCAGTGTGCAGGGAGTCCGGACGGGTTTCCGTAATCAGCAGGGCAAACTCCTCGCCGCCAAGGCGCCCGAACACGTCGGTTTCACGGATTTTCTGCTGGATGGTTACGCTGAACTGGCGCAGGGCTTCGTCACCGATACCGTGGCCGTGGTTGTCATTGATCGACTTGAAGTGGTCGATATCAAACATCAGCAAACTCACCGGCTCACCCTTGCGCTGGGCGCGCTTGATGCACAATCCGGCATCGGCGAGGAAACTGCGGCGGTTGCGGATACCGGTGAGCGGGTCCGTACGCGCCTCCAATTCCGCCTGCTGCTTCGCCTTTTCCAGTTCCTCGGTGCGCGCGCGCACCAGACCTTCAAGCTTGACCTTGGACTGCTCGAGATGGCGGCGGTACTGCCGCTCTGATTCCAGCCCCTGCAGGCGCAGGCGACGCAGCTTCATGCCCATGGCGGCCATAATGGTGACCATTTCGATAAATGAACTGAGCGGCGGCAGGTAGTAGTTCACCAGGTTGTGCTCTACATACCCCAGATCCCGCAGCGCCTGGAAGAACAGCCCCGCCAGCAACAGCGTCCAGCCCACCGCAAACACCGCCGCCTCGCTGGACCCCTGGCGCCAGCGCACTATCGCGATCACGGTAGATGCCGGGTACAACAACAGCGCCAGGGTGATGCTGATCAGCGCCAGGGCCTTGATCTGCAGCAGCGCGCTGCCGAGCAATACCGCAGCATTCACCATCATCAGAATCAGGACCAGATCCAGCCTGGGGGTATATTTGCGTGTTTGCAGGAACAGGCGGTCAAAGATGACACCGCACAGGATACTGACCGCGCCCGCGGCAGACATATAGCTCCAGTGAAATCCGTCGCGCAGTAAATACTGGTGGGTAAAGCCAAGAATGGTGCCCCAGGCCGCAATCTTGGACAGGCCGTAAACGAAATAGGCAAAGAAACTGGACTCGCGGGTGGTCAGCCCGACAATCAGCGAGAACAGTGAAATCAGGGTGACGCCGCCAAACAGGAAGGACAGTACCGCGGTCTCAGCGGTGTGGGATTGGCTCAGCGCATCGGGAGTCCAGATCCGCATGGACGGAAACACGAATCCGGCCTCTTCGGAATCAAGCCGGATCAGAAAGGCTTCTGACGCGCCGGGTTCAAGTTCCACCGGCACCACAAACCGGTTGTGAAATACGGGCCGCATCGCAAAGGATTCGCCCATGGCGAGATTGGCCACCTCCGCAAAATCCGGTGCGGCCCTGACCGGGCTCTCGAATGCCTGTAACCGGATCAGCTGGTGGTCCACATATTCCAGGTGCAGTGGCACCGGCGCATCCGTGGAGTTGTGCAGCACAAAGAAAGACCAGTAGCTGCCCTTCTGCATCCCGGTAGAACCGGCACCGGGCAATGGACGGAAATCCCCCGCTTGCAGCGCACGCAACGCCGCAGAGAGGTCCGCCTGGCCGCTGGTATCGTGCCAGACAGCAGCCTGCCCGGTACGCTTGCTGCCATCCTCCGCACCATCGATATCGATGACCTCAGCGTAGGTATGTAGCGGCGCAGTGAGCGCAAAATTCTGCGTATTTTCCCCCGCAGCCTCTGCGGAGACCCCGGCATGTACCTGCGCGCACAGCAATCCCCACACAAGCGCGATGAAACCCAGTGGGAAGCCGCAGCGGAGCCGTGACATGGTAAAACGAACGGAAAGAGCTAAGACGTTCATGGTCCTGAAAACCAGGTTATCGCAGAAACCCTGCGCAATTTTGAATGTTCCGGGCGCGGGCGAATCTTATCTTTTGGAAAATTACCCGGCGGAAGTTCAGGCACTGGATAGTCGGCCGTACTAGAAAGTGTACCGGCTCACGAATTGTTAATCATGCCCCAATTTACACTGGACAAAGCGGATCCCTTAAAAACAAACAGAACAAAACCACACTAAAAACATAAAAAATGAGAACTACATCCCAGCAAACGTGCTCTATGGCAAACGAAAAAGGTCACCCTAGGTGACCTTTTTGAAATATTTACCCGGAAAATGTTTACCCAGGACAACAGCAAACCGTACAAATATCAGTCAAACCGGGAAAAATCTGCCGGCCTTTTCTCCATAAATGCCGTAGCCGCCTCGCGAAACTCCTCGGATTTCAGGCGTGTCATAAAGTGTCCGGCCTCTTCCTGGATAGCCTTCATACCATTTTCCAGCGTGCCCTGGCGCAACAGTTTTTTGGTCAGGCGTAGCGCTTCCGGTGCCTTCTGTGCGAGTTCTGCCGCGTAGACCCGGGCGCGGTCCAGTGCCCCACCCGCATACACCACCTCATTGCAAATGTTTACGTCCGCCGCGGTCTGTGCATCAAACTTTTTCCCCAGCAACAGCAGTTCCGAGGCCTTGGCGTGCCCCATAATCCGCGGCAACAGGAAACTGGAGCCGTATTCCGGGCACAGACCGAGATTCACAAAAGGCATTTGGAAAACCGCGTCGTCTTCGGCAATGGAGAGATCGCAGTGCAGCAGCAGTGTAGTACCGATACCTACCGCCGGACCGGCCACTGCGGCAATCACCGGCTTGGGGAAGTGGTACAGCGCATGCATGAAGCGGAACACCGGGGACTCCTCGCCACTGGCGGAACCGCCGAGAAAGTCGGTCAGATCATTGCCACTGGTAAAAACGCCACTGGTGCCGGTCAGAATGACCACTCTTACCCCGGGGTCCCCAGCGGCCTCGTTCAGCAGATCTGCCATGGCGGCGTACATGGCCATGGTAAGGGCGTTCTTGCGCTCCGGACGGTTGATGGTGATTTCCAGTACCCGCCCGGATACCTGAGTCTGAATTTCCGCACACTGGCTCTGCATGTGGTGGGCTCCGCATATTCTGTGGTTATCGCGATACTGCGCGCTCGGTTTTCCGCCGGCCCTGGAATTCGCCGGGAATCCGCAAGTCTCGGATACCGGGCGGGCATCGCATTTATAGTCTGAACAGGCCAATAGTGTAGCGACTCCCCCGCTGGCGCACGAAGTCCGATTCGACCAGTTTGGGTTGCCAATTCTCCACGCAGTCCGCCAGCACCTCAGGGCCAAAGGAATTTTCCAACTAATTTGGAGGAGACCTTATAATGCGGCCACAGATTTGCGAATTGACGCAATTTAAGATTCACATCACTGGCAAAACCGGTACAACCATTTCGGTCGCAGTGTTAGCAAGACAGGAATATTCCCCAAATGACGGTGACATACAGCTCCTATCTCAAGGTCGACGAGCTGCTGCAATGCCAGCAGCCACTGTCGGATGGCCCGGAGCACGACGAACTGCTGTTTATTGTGATCCACCAGAGCTACGAGCTTTGGTTCAAGCAGCTGCTGCACGAACTCGACTTCCTGGTGCGCCTGTTCAACGGCGGCGAGCGCAACCGCGCACTGCACACCCTGAAACGGGTGGACGCCATCTACCGCACCCTGATCCAGCAGGTGGATATCCTGGAGACCCTCACACCGCTGGAGTTCATGTCTTTCCGCGACCGCCTGTCCACCGCCAGCGGCTTCCAGTCCTACCAGTTCCGCGAGCTTGAATTCCTCTACGGTGCAAAGGATGCAAAGAAGCTGAGTAACTATGAACCCGGTTCCGAGCACTACCGCCGCCTGCAGAAGCGCCTTGAGGCTCCGACCCTGTGGGACGCCTTCCTGCGCTTCCTGGCCCATGAGGGGCACCACATTCCCAAGTCGGAGCTGGAGCGGGATTTCAGTCAGGTAGCGGCCCCCTCGACAGCCGTGCAGAAGGTGCTGATCGATGTATACCGGAACGACCCGCTGGTGAGCGATATCTGCGAAGCGCTGGTGGATATCGACACTTCGCTGCAGCAGTGGCGCTACCGCCATGTGAAGATGGTGGAGCGCACCATTGGCCACAAGATGGGAACCGGCGGCTCCAGCGGTGTCGGTTACCTGCAGAGCACCCTGTTCAGGCCTGTATTCCCGGACCTGTGGGCCATCCGCTCGGAGTTCTGATCGGCGATATGCACTTTGGCGAGCGCGGGAGGACCGCGCCGTCAAAGCGCTCTTCAACAGCGCCTGCAAATCGCAGACATAAAAAAAGCCAGCAATTGCTGGCTTTTTTGTGCCCCGAGGGGCGGGCCCTGAAGAAGCGTTACCGCTTTTTGTCTTCGAAAGGCACCAGGGAAACCTGAATGTTCGGGTTTACCGCTTTCGCCGCGTCGGCGATGGTCACGTAAGTATCCGCGCTGGACTTGTTGTGCGCGCGCACGATCACGATGGCCTGGGGGTTTTCCGCGTACAGCTGGGCAATACGGGCACGTACCGCACGGCTATCAATACGGCTGGCTCCCATCCAGATTTCGTCTGCCGCGTTCACGGTCAGCAGGATGTTCTGCTTGTCGGGGTCTGGCGGAGTCTCTACTTGCTGATCAGGATCGGGCACGTTCACGTCCAGCGCCTTCTCTTTTACGAAGGATGCCGTCACGATAAAGAAGATCAGCATGATGAACACAACGTCCAGCATGGGCGTCAGGTCAATATCGGCCTTTTCTTCTTCTACGGCCTTACCGCGTCGTCTACTCATAAAACACCGTACTGTTTTTTAATTCGAATTACGCCGGTTACCCGGTCTAATCAGGTGGGGAAGATTGCCGGGAAATGGCCACCAATGCAAGTGCAACCTTTTTGCCGAAAAATAATCCCTTAAAATCAACAAGTTACAATGCCGTCCGGTTCGGGCAGCACAAATTTCAGGCAACGATTTCACCCTTTCTTTCCGCCAGATAGCCCTGATAGTCAGGTACCTGCCGGGGAAAACTGCGGGTCATCAATGCGGAATGGATCATCATATCGGCACTGCTGGCATTACACGCTACCGGGATATTCCACACTGCGGCGATGCGCAGCAGCGCCTTCACGTCCGGGTCGTGGGGCATGGGCTCAAACGGGTCCCAGAAGAACACCAGGATATCTACTTCGCCCTGACAGATGCGGGCGCCCAGCTGCTGGTCGCCACCCATGGGGCCGCTGAACAGCTTTTCCACCGCCATACCAGTGGCAGCCTCGATCTGCGTACCGGTAGTACCGGTTCCCAGCAGTTGGTGCTGCTCGAGAACGCCGCGGTGTTGCAGGCACCATTCAATCAGGCTCGCTTTGCGATTGTCATGCGCCACCAGTGCGATGCGCTTCTGCGCGCCAATCGGCTGATCTATATAGTTCACTTGGCCCCCCGGGCAACTGTGGATGAAAACGCTACTGCTCCCCGCCGCCGACTCTGGTGTGAGTGTGGTTATTCAAACCCGCCCAACGCAAAATCCGGGAGAACGGGACGATTATGCTAAATTCCGCCGCCGCCATCCATTCGTGTAAATTCCAGCTATCGCACTGCGAAACGCCACCTTGATACAGCGGCCGAGGGTATAATCCGCCCCCTTTACGTTCACGCTTTCATATATATAGGAGTGATTATGAGTGTCGGCGCCTGGGAACCCGCCAAATCAGCTTCCAATGACCAGTCGCGCAAAGAAATCGACCGGACACTGCTGATACGTATTATCGACGCCCTACAGGAGACAGATGCAGGAAACGTACCCGGTCTGTCGGCACCGGATCTGCTAAACACGGACTCTGAACTGACTTCCGCAAGCTGGCTCTCGGGCCTGCCGGCAGCACAGTGGCTGGAGGAAGCTGCGCAGTGGGACGATGAACAGGTTTGGGCTCTGATCCGTTTTTTCACCCTGGCGGAAGCGCAACTACAGGACTGGCAGGGCGGCGCCGAGTCTCCGGTCATCCCGCTGGCCAAATCCCTGCGTTTGCGCAAATCCCCCCTCGCCCGCGAACAGTTGCTGTGGATTCGCCAGCACTCCGACAACCGCTACCTGCCCTACGGACCTATCTAGTACTAAACCGATCCAGTACTAAACCGATCTAGCACTAAGCCGATCTAGCACTAAGCCGATCTAACATTGATATGTGCAAATGGGGACTTTCGCTCCGCAGCATATTGAATCGCTGACAGCTAGGTTGGCGAACCAAAAACAAAAGGCGTATCGGAAAACGATACGCCTTTTGTTTTTTCTATCCAGGGAAATTCACCCTTCATTTATCTGCCAAAGTTCATTTTCGACGCCGGCTTTTCACAAGCCGGTTTCGATTGCCGGTCTGTATTTTCATTCCTGCAAGCGGAACAACTGGCTGCCCAGGGTCGCCACAGAAACCGGGGTTCGATAATTGGCGGCAAGTTCCCGCCACAAGATATTTCCCTCCGCATCCACAAGCCAGGCACTCGGGCGCGCAGCATCTTTGATCCAGGGGCGCAGAAGAAACGGTGCAGCGTTAGCGGCAACGAACATTTCCGGCACTGGTTGTGCAAGCTGCCTTACCCGCAGGGTATTAACAGCCGAGTCATGGGCCAACAACCAGCGCGGCCATTTGTTCTCTCCCTGTACACTCCAGAGCACTAGACCGACATTTTTCCCCAGCAGCTCTTCCTGCAGCGCGCGCAGTTGGTGCAACTGGTTGCGGCTATCCGCGCAATAACTTCCCCGCAGAAAGAGCACTATCACTCCTTCCACGCTGTGCTCGCTACAGTAATCCTCCACTCGCCAGCGGCCTTTATTCATTTCTTCAACCGCAGGAAAAAGAGAATCCACTGCGGGCGCCGGCGGCCAGGCGACCGAACTCAAGTGGTAGAGATAGAGCAGGAATACAAACAGATTGTATATCGCCAGATAGACGGGCCAACCGCGCTCGCTGTCCGCAAGTAAAACCAGTGCAAGCCCCAGCAGCACTCCGGCAAATGCACCCGGCTCACGTATATCCCCGGATATTTTTGCGGGAAACAAATAGCGCAACAGCATCCAAAACGGTAATGCCCAGGCATTTATTAAAAGACCAATCCAGGCGGTTACTGAACTGGTATCCGGGCCCCGCAACAGGGCGAGCACAGCCCAAAATCCGCAGGCCAGCAACCAGAAAAACCCGATAAACGTAAAAAAAACCTTAAATTTATTCATTACGGAGTAAAAACACCCTTAAAACACTTGCATTCAAGTATATAAATGAGCTGCAATTAGCGCGATGAATTCCACTCATCCAAAATAACACCTAGATATTAAATTCAGATACAGGGATATTTTATGGCCGCACGTAAGAAAGCCACCACTACCACGGTGAGCGCCGTTGCGAAGTTGGAAGCGGAACTCGCCTCTCTGAAAGCCCAGCTCGAAAAGGCCCGCAGCGGCCAGGAAGCTGAAGCCAAAAAAGAAGCTGACAAGCTCTCCAAGGATGCCGACGCCGCCGCCAAAAAGGTAGCTGCTGCACAAGCCAAAGTAAAAGCTGCCCGCGCCAAGAAAAAGTCTGCTGCTCAGCAGAAGCAGCTGAAGGCCGCCCAGGAAGCAGCCGCTGTAGCCAAGAAGGCCGCCGCTGTCACCAAAGCAGCTGCCGCTGACGCGAAAGCCAAGCTGGCCACCATCAGCGCTGACAACAAGCTGATGGCAAAAGTGGCCAAGGCCGTAGCCAAAGAAGAGGCTACCATCACCAAGAAGCTGACTGCTGCTGAGAAGAAAAAAGCCGCAGCCGAGAAGAAGAAAGCCACCGCTGCCGCCAAGAAGAAGGCTGCTGCGGAGAAGAAGGCCGCTGCTGCTGCGAAGAAGAAAGCCTCTGCCGCTGCCAAGAAAAAAGCCGCTGCTGCCAAGAAAAAGACTGCCGCTGCTGCCAAGAAGAAAGCTGCCGCAGAGAAGAAAAAAGCTGCCGTAGCCAAGAAGAAGGCTTCCGAGAAAGCCAAAGCTGCTTCCGCCAAAGCCAAGGCCGCTGCCAAGAAAAAGCCCGGTCGCCCGAAGAAAGCCGCTGCTGAAGCTGGCGCTGCCGCCCCTGCCGCCAAGAAGCCCGGCCGTCCGGCCAAGACTAAGGCTAAGGCTGGCGCTGCCAAGAAAAAGCCCGGTCGTCCCGCCAAAGCTGCCAAGGCTGGTGCCGCCAAGAAGGCTCCGGCTCGCCGCGGTCGTCCGCCGAAGGCTCCGGCTCAAGCCTAAGCTGTCATTTCTGGCAGACAGAAACAAAAAACCCCGGTATCCCCGGGGTTTTTTTATGGCTGGCGTCAGGTCTTCGGGGCCTGCGCCCCGACCTTCTTCTGATTACTTCCCATCTTTCATCGGCAATAGTGGCTTCAAGCCCCTCATAACACCAACCATGATTTCTCTAAGTGCGGACGGCAACGCCAGCATTACCGGCGTCACAATGAGGGTCAACAGTGTGGAAAAGCTGAGTCCATAGACAATGGCACTGGCCAGCTTTACCCAGAAAGATGCGATCACGCCGTTTACCACAACCGTGCGCCCGACCATATCAACACTCACCCCCATTGCCAGCGGCAACAGGCCGAGGATGGTAGTGGCGGTGGTGAGGAATACCGGGCGCAACCGCTGTGCCGATGCCTTCACGGCGGCGGCGGCACAGCTCAGCTCGGGTTCCGCCTTGCGCACATAATTGTAGGTATCGATCAGTACAATATTGTTGTTCACCACGATACCTGCCAGCGCCACGATCCCCACCCCGGTCATGATCACACTGAAGGTACTCTGGGTAAGGGTAAGTCCCAGTATCACCCCAGCGGTGGACATGATCACCGATGAGAGAATCAGCGCGGACTGGTAGAAGCTGTTGAATTGAGTCACCAGCAGGATAAACATCAGGAACAGCGAGAGAGAGAACGCAACCTGCAAGAACACCAGGGACTCGTTCTGATCTTCATCGGCACCGCGGAATAACAACTCCACTTCAGAATCCATCGGGTGCTCCACCAGCCACCGGCGAATTTCGCGTACCTTGTCGTCGGCCAGGACACCATCGTTCACATCGGCTTTCACCTGCATGCGGGTAATTCCGTCGATGCGCTCGATCTTGTCCACCTTGGGTCCGGCTACCCTGGATACAAAGCTGCCAATTGGCACCGCGCCATTGGGTGTATTCACCTTGAGCTCGTCCAGCGCGGTAATACCCCGTGCGTGTTCCGGATATCGAATGCGGATATCCACTTCCTCGTCGGAATCATCCGGGCGGTATTCCGCCATCAATACACCGTTAGTCACCAGCTGCACCGCACGACCGACGCCGGTCAGGTCTGCGCCATACAGCGCGGCCTTGGCGCGGTCGACCTTTACCTCCCACTCGATTCCGGGAAGCGGTGCGGTATTGACGATATCCCGCAGGCCGTCGAATTCACCTTCCATCGCCCGGTGCAGACGCCAGGTCTCCGCCAGCAATTTGTCATAATTGCGGCTGCGCAATTCCAGCACGATATCCTTGCCCACCGGCGGCCCACCCTCGAAGGGATTGGCGACGGTTTTTATCCCGGGAAAATTGCCCGTACGTGCGCGGATATCCGCAAAGATCTCTCGACTCCTGCGCTCGCGCTCCTTGGAGGGCACAAGCTCAACCAGCAGGTTGGCTATCTGGTCCGGGGACTTTTCCGAATTGCCGGAGATACCACCAGAGCCGATGGCCGAGTAAACGATGCGCACCTCCGGCACCTGCATCAGCGCAGATTCCACCTGGGCGACCAGCGCTTTCTTTTCCTCGATCGACAGGTTGCCCTGGGCACGCACTTCCACGTTGCCGTATTGCTCTTCGGTCTCGGTAAAGAATTCCACTCCGGGATTGAACCTGGCGAAGGCGATAAATATTCCGATCAGCACCAGTATCGTCGCCACAAATGACACGAAAGGTCTGCGCACGATCGGGTCCAGCATCCGCGCGTAGAGCCCGGTAATGCCACCAAGGGAAACCGGCTCACCGTTTTCCAGCTGTTTCAGATACTGCTGGGTCTGCAAATCCATATTGCTTTTGCCAAACACCGACCCGAGTATCGGGGCAAAAAACAGCGCGTACACCAGTGACCCGGCCAGAACGGCAAAAACGGTAACCGGCAGATAGCGCATGAAATCGCCCACAACGCCGGGCCAGAAGATAATCGGCAGGAAGGCCGCAAGCGTAGTGCCGGTAGAGGCCACCACCGGCCAGAGCATCCGTCGCACTGCGATGGAATAGGCCACCCGCGCTGACAGGCCCTCTGCCATTTTGCGGTCGGCGAACTCGGTGATCACGATGGAGCCATCAATCAGCATACCGAGCGCCAACAGCATGCCGAACATCACCATGAAATTGAATGTGTAACCCAGATACCAGGTGATGATGCAGCCAAAAAGCAGGGAGAATGGAATACCTAAACCCACCAGTAGGCCCGAGCGAAAACCGAGCGCCCCCACCACGATGATCATGACCAGCAACATCGCCGTGAGAATATTTCCCTCCATTTCACTGACCATGTCCCGGGCAAATTGTGACATGTCGAACACGAAATCGACGTTCACGCCACGCGGCAAATACTCACGCTCCGCATTTACCACCGCGCGTACCCCGTCTGCAACATCCACAGAGCTGGCACCAGTGCGCTTCTCTACATTGATCGCAATCCCGGGCTGGCCGTTCACACTGGTAAAGCTGGTGGCATCCTTGAAGGTGCGACGGATATCCGTCACCTGCCCCAGTGTCACCACACCGTGTTCCGACCGCTTGAGCGGAATCTGGTAGACATCGTCGGCGGTCTCAATCAGGCCCGGAACCTTTACCGAGAATCGCCCCTTGCTGACATCCATTTCACCCGCGGGAATCAACAAGTTGTTGCCAAGCACCGCGTTGATCAGTTCACCACTGGTAATCTGATAGTGTTCCAGACGCACCGGATCAATGGTGGCCTCCACTACCTCCTCCCGATTGCCGGTGATATCCGCACTCAGTACATCGCCGATCGTTTCGATCTTGCGCTTCAACATCTGTGCGCTGCGCAGTAGCTCCCTTTCACTTAGGCCATCGCCCGCAAGGGTCACGACAATAGCCGGAAACGGATGCGTCGACGCTTCTTCAACAATGGGTTCATCGGCATCGCGGGGCAACTCAGCCTTTGCGCGATCCACTGCATTGCGTACCTCGTCCACGGCTTGGTCGATATCCACCGCCGAGTCGAATTCAATCACCAGATACACCAGTGACTCCCGCGCGGTGGCCATCACTTGCTCGACACCTTCCAGCGAACGAACTTCCTGCTCTAAAGGCCTGATCAGCAATCGCACACCGTCTTCGGGAGAAATGCCCTCGTGCCTGACCTGAACGATGACGATCGGTGGGCTTACTTCCGGATTGGATTGCACCGTCATGGCACCGCGCGCCGCGATACCCATCAAGACGATCAACAGCATCAGGCTGATACTGCTGCGGAAACGCTCTACCGCGCTCTCCAACAGTTTCATGGCTGGACCTCGACTTGTGCACTGTCCGCAGACTGCGCGCTGGGAGCGGGCAGATCTCCGGCGGTATTTTCAAACACCGCCTCGACCCGCTCGCCTTCGGTCACATATTCCTGTCCCACAGTGATCAACGTCGCCCGCGATGGCAGACCGGTAATCCAGACACCCTCGTTCTCATCACTGATCAGCTGCACACGGGCAAAATGCACCCGCTGCTCCTCATCCAGCGTCCGCACCCCCAGGCGCCCTTCATCATCCAGGGTCAGCAGGGAAGAGTTAATCCGGTGCGCCAGCACTTCCCCGGTGGGAAGCGCCATACGCGCACTGATACCACTGCGCAATACGCCTTGTTCATTGGGGACAGCCATTTCCACCCGGTAGGCGCGAGTGACAGGGTGTGCCTCCTGGCTCACGTATCGCAGGTTTCCCTGAACCACCTGCCCCAGTTGCAATTGCGCACTGGCCTGGGCTCCGGGGTTAAGACTGACCACCTGTACCTCGGAAACTTCACCCACAACCAGAATCGGGTCGAGATCCAGCAGGGTTGCACACTCTTCGCCGCGGCGAATGAAATCTCCCAGCTCTACCGCGCGACTGTTGACCAGCCCGGTAAAAGGAGCGCGGATCTGCAGGTTATCCACATCCACCTGTGCGCGCTTCAGGTCCGCGCGCGCAGTCGCCAGTGCCACTTCCTGCTGCGCCATGGCCGCGTCCGACTGCAGCCCCCGGCCCTGCAATTTTTTCGCTCCGGCAAAGTCCAGTTCTGCCTTGCGCAGAGCGACGCGCGCGCGCGCCAGTTTTTCCGGCCGGTCTTCCTCGGCAATCTCACAGATCACATCACCGGCAGCCACCCGCTGGCCCTCCGCCACTGGCAGTGCGGCAATCACGCCATCCAGTTCCGCGCGCAACTTGACGCTGCGATTGGGCTCGGTGCGACTATTCACCACGACACGGGTTAGGTAAGGCTGGGCTTCCAGCTGGCGCGCACGGACACTCAGGGTTTCCGCACCTGCCCGCCCGCGGGCGGACTCGGCAGCCGGCTTCCCGCCCATGTCGGCGGTATCATCCGACCACAACCCGCTCAGCAGCCAGATGAATGCCGCGAGCGCCACCCCCGCAGCCATCCGATAGTTGCGTTGCCGCCAGAAGCTCAACAGAAAATTCATACCTGCATTCCTGCATTAACGGAGGTTGAAAAACTCAGCCAGGACGGCTTGAAGATGGGCATTTTATGCACAAAGTCCCTACCCTGCATTGACTACAGCTGTCGGATTGCGAAATCCACAGGAACATCTGGCCACAGAAGAACAGAAAAAGATGACGCCGGTGGGAAAACCATCAATCCACAAGTCCGCAGCATGTTGCCGCTGTCCCCTGATACGCTGAAAGCCGGTCTGCTGGATCAGCCTAGGGAAGGGTTAATGCGGACACGGATTGATGGAGTCCATATATAGAAGGAAGAACATGAAGTATCCCGCCCAGGGGCAAAGCCGGCCGGCAAATCCCGCCCGTTGAGATGCCACCCCAAGATCGGCCGCACGTACAGATCAATGCCTTGGGGTTGATCGAGGAATCGCGCTGCGGATCAGGAAAGGATGGATTCGAGAAAATCGGACATGTCAGACTCCTCGGCGGCCAATTGCCCGCTGCCAAATTCTGCATTCCAGTCCAGCAGGATTCGCGCCAGGTCCCGCGCCTGATCCGCCAGCGCCAGCAATTCTTCCCGGCAGTTTTTAGGCCCGGTATAGAGCTTGAGCCGGCGATGGCTGTTGGCCAGCTCGTGGGTGGGATATTTCGAACGATAGACTTCGAGCTTCCAGCGCAGCGAATGCACCATGTTTCGGTAGAACACCAGCTTGGAGGGCAGATGCAGCAGGGAAAAGTCTTCGAGGTCACCGAACAGGGTGCAGTCCACCGCCAGCACCTGAATTTCCTGGCCAACCGGTGCCGCCACGATGGTGGCACTGCGCGGCTCAGCCAGCAGCATGGAAAGATCGCCGAACAGTTCGCCCGGGCGGATCACAGCCAGCGGCCGCTCACCTCGCGCCGCCGCCGTATCGTCCACGTGGACCTGAAGCTCTCCGCGCAGCAGGAAATACACCCACTGGTCGACATCTCCAGCGTGCAGCAACGCCTCCCCGCGCGCCAGGGAAACCAGGCGCGAGCGTTTCAGCAAGACATCGTATTGCCACTCGCTGGTGGCACGAATATCGCGAAAGAGATGAATGACATTAAGAAGTCGATCAACCGCATCCCGCGGAAAATCACTAAGCGGTTTGTAATCCATGAAAATCTTGGCTGTTTAAAACACACATTGTTGCGTGTTGCTTATATAAACGTCCGACATATCGGGCATGCCCGACATTCATTTACCCGGTCGTTCTTGTTCGGCCCTTGATCGGTGCGCTGTCGATGTAACGCAATATATCGCGCACCACCAGATGCCGCATTCTAGGCTGAAAGTGACAGCTGTCTGCCCCAGCAGATCGCGGATTTGAAAAAACGAGACATTTTACCCATTTCAGGGTTGAACTCCATTGCAGTTGAAGTAGAGTTGGGCGGTACTCCGAATAATTTCATATTGCGCGTGGAGAAATTTCAACCACTCGCCGTTCGCGACTTTTTTCGGAGCCCGCACCTTTCGGGGGGAGGGTGCGATCGAAGTGGCTGGAAATTTGTCTGGGGTATTTTGATTGATTTTTCAGCGCTTGATCTGCCGGTTTCTGCCCATCCGGCTTTAGATAGATATCCAAGCAAAATGAAATCGACCAAACTCGTCTTCGCCCTGCTTTTGTTCGCTACGGCCCTGACTGTAAAAGCGGCACCGCTTCTGAACGGTCTGGCCCTGGAACAGCAATTCAATAAAGACCAATACTTTGCTGCGGTATATTCCGAGCGCCTGTCAAACGATTCCGCGTCCCTACTCGATAACAATATGCCGCGGGCACTGGAAATTCGCGTGGTTGCCGATCACCTCTCGGCTCGTCGCCTGCGCAACCAGTGGATGGAAGGTATCGCCATCAACAACCCTGCCGACACTCTCTCCGGTCAGGCAGACAACATGGTGACCTTTGCCAATTTGTTCAGCGGTCGCTTGCTGGCAGGTGACATCCTACGTATCGACTTCGCAGCAAGTAGTGGTGCCACCAGCGTATCCCTGAACGGTGTCGAGCTCGACACCATCAAGAATCGCGACTTTTTCAACACGCTGCTGCGCGCCTGGATTGGTTCCGTACCGCCTTCTACCGAATTCCGCGATAACCTGATGAAGTCCGGCCAGGTGAAAGGCGGCCTGCTGGCCACCTTCGAAGCCCTGAAGCCGAGCGCCGAGCGCATGGCTCAGGTTCGCGCGACCTACGAAAAAGAGGAACAAGTAGCCGCTGCCAGCGCACCGGCCAAGTCAGAGCCGAAAAATGAAACCAAGCCGGAACCAGCCAGGGTTGTAGCCGTCGCCAAGCCTGACCTGAGCGCCGATATTCCCGCACCGACACTCGCCGCCATCGGCAGCGCCGCTATCGAAAAGCCCGCTCCGGCGCGCCCCGAACCCAAAGCGGAAACACCAGCCGTGGCGCAGACCCAGCTCAAGCCGCTGAAGCCCACCACCACGCGTCCGGCGACACCGCCCATGGATGATGAAGAGGAAGAGGAAGATGAGGCACCGCTCACCGCGGATATGATTCTGGCCCGCCAGATCTATCACTCCATGCTGCTGCGTCATACATTCAAGCACATCAACTATCCGAAGCGCGCCATGGAGCGCGGTCAGGAAGGCAGTGTGCGCCTCAACGTCACTATTGATAGCAAGGGCAACGTGATCGATGTGGCAACGCTGCAGGAGTCACGCTTCTCCAGCCTTAACCGCGAGGCGCTGGATGCGGTGGAGCGCGCGGGCCCCTACCCCGCCACACCGTCCCAGCTGAAGATGAACGAGTACAAGTTCACCGTACCGATCACTTTCCGCCTACCGGACTGATGCACAGATAAAAAACCCCGCCGATGCGGGGTTTTTTATTGCTCAAAATTTGCCAGATCATGAAACATAATGCATATAACAAACTAAAATCACGCAACCATAGCTTCAACTTTTCGCAGCGAGCGGGAATAACAACCTCCAACGCTAGAAGGCAACTCCCATCTCGCGGGGAATTCCATCGCCCACCTGCGGCGACTGGGCGCAAGGCCCCTTGCCCACCACAAGTGCCCTTGCATACTATGTCCAGTCAAATTCCACCCGGTCCGCGGACCGACCAAGAAATAACAAGCCCAAAAGGCCATTCATGAAGAAACTGCTTTTACCCCTGGCGATTGCTGGTGCCATTGCCGGTACCTCACTGACCGGCTGCTCGAAATCCGAGGGCCCGCAGGCGGATGCCGCCCAAGCAAAACCGGCCGCAGAAGCTGCCGCCCCCCAGGTCGCACTCGGTTCCGGTATCGACATCAGTGCGATGGATACCAGCGTGCGCCCGCAGGATGATTTTTTCTCCTACGTAAACGGCAACTGGATCAAGAACACTGAAATCCCCGCGGACAAATCCAGCTGGGGTGGATTCACTATCCTGCGCGACAAGGCCACCGAAGAAGTGAAAGCGTTGATCATGGAAGCCGGAGAGCACGCGGACAACGCCGGTGCCAAGCAGATCGGCGACCTGTACAACAGCTACATGAATGAAGAGCTGATCGAGAAAAAAGGCCTGACGGCCATCGCCGGTGAGCTGGCCAAGGTCGATGCCATCAAGTCCCAGAAAGACCTGACCGACTTCTTCGCCTACGCAGATACCGCTGGCTACACCACGCCCTTCGGAGCCGGCATCAACCAGGACCTGAAGGATGTGGAAAACTACATCACCTTCTTCTGGCAATCCGGCCTCGGTCTTCCTGATCGCGACTACTACTTTGACGAGTCCGAAAAAGGTCAGAAACTGCAGCAGGCCTACCGCGAATACCTGGTGAAAATGCAGCAGATCGCCGGCCTGGATAACGCCGAGCAGTATGCCGAGACCATTTATCAGCTGGAAAAAAGCCTGGCGGAACATCATCGCACGCGCGTGGAAAACCGCGACCCGGACAAATACTACAACAAGAAGTCTGTTGCCGAGCTGAAGGCCTTGATGCCGGCCGTGGACGTTGACAGCTACCTGCAGAAAGCCCACCTGGAAAAAGCCGAAAACTTCCTCGTCGGTCAGCCTGAATACCTGGAAGCCGCCAACAAGATCATCGCGGATACCGATCTGGATACCTGGAAGCGCTACCTGAAAATCAACGTGCTCTCCGCTACCGCGCCTTACATGCACGGCGAAATTGCCCAGACCAACTTCGATTTCTACAGCACCACCATTCGCGGTGTGAAGGAAATGGAACCTCGCTGGAAGCGCGCCGTGCAGTTCGTAAACGGCTCCGTGGGTGAGCTGGTCGGCCAGCGCTACGTGGAAAAATACTTCCCGCCGGAAGCCAAGGCGCGCATGGTCAAGCTGGTGGACAACCTCAAGGCCGCTTACAAGGAGTCCATCGAGTCCCTGAGCTGGATGAGTGAAGACACCAAGAAGGAGGCCCTGACCAAGCTGGCCAACTTCACCACCAAGATCGGCTACCCGGACAATTGGCGCGATTACAGCGAACTCAAGGTAAGTGCCGACGATCTGGTGGGCAATGTGCTTGCCTCCAATATCTTCGACGCTCTGGAAGAGCGCAGCAAGCTGGGCAAACCGCTGGATCGCAGCGAGTGGCACATGAGCCCGCAGACCGTCAACGCCTACTACAATCCGCCGATGAACGAAATCGTATTCCCGGCAGCCATCCTGCAACCGCCGTTCTTCAACATGAACGCAGATGATGCGGTGAACTACGGCGGTATCGGCGGTGTGATCGGCCACGAGATCGGCCACGGCTTTGATGACAAGGGCAGCAAGTTTGACGGTAAGGGTTACCTGAATAACTGGTGGACCGATTCCGACCGCAGCAACTTTGAGGGCCTCACCAACAAGCTAGTTGCCCAGTACAACGGTTTTGAACCGCTCAAAGACGAGCACGTAAACGGCGAGCTGACCCTGGGCGAAAACATCGGCGACCTGTCCGGTCTCGGCATTGCCTACAAGGCCTACAAAATGTCGCTGAACGGTGCCGAAGCTCCGGAGATCGACGGTTTCACCGGCGACCAGCGCGTATTCCTCGGCTGGGCACAGGTGTGGCGTAGCAAGATGCGCGATGAGGCCCTGAGTGAGCTAATCAAGACCAATCCGCACTCCCCGGCGGAATACCGGGTTCAGGGCGTAGTGCCCAATATCGAAGCCTTCTACAAAGCCTTCGATGTGAAAGAAGGCGACGGCATGTACCTGCCGGAAGAGGAGCGTGTGGTTATCTGGTAATCCCGATATCCACTTCACTTAAATGTCCCGCTCCTTGCACTGCTGTCGACTTAAGCATTGCAAGATGATATCGGACTCCAGAAAATCCGGTTTCCATTCCATGGAAGCCGGATTTTTTGATGCTCTTACGTAGTGTTACCTCGACAAGCCAGGCGTGAGCCTCTCGTGTATCCATAGCAAGCCTCCTCGCAATAATGTGGGTATGCGCCCGGCCATTACACCTTGCCAGCAGGTACCTCGTTATGAGGCAGCAATTCGCCGATAGCACTGGCGCGCTGCATCTCATCTTTCAGATATGCAAAGGGATCATCGCCATTCAACTTTACTGGCTGGATCAGACTTGTCACCGCTACCTCACCGTGGCCACTGCGCAAGCTATACCTATTTCCAAAAACCATCTTCAAAGCCCGGAGTTCTGGGAACTTGGTGATTTGGCAAGAAGGTGCTGGTACAAGGGGTGGCACAAGGCTACCGCGTGATCCTCCGAGACGGAGCTTACCTGATGCTCCAGCGTTACTTTCTGGCAACCGACTTAGTGGCCTCGCTGAAGCGTATCGGGGTCTCAGGCCAGCGGCATATCGCAATTCTGACCAGTGGTATTACCCGGTAATTCTAAGGCGCCGGAATTTGCGTTGACCCCCATGTTGTTGACGCCGATTTCGGTGTCAGTACCGAATTCGTCATGCCCTGCTTGATGCAGCTATTGATATATTTTTTCGGTGAGGCTACAAGAGGACAAGAGCGGAGATACTCGCCGCTTCCTAGTCTCTTCCCTTGTGCCTTTCGATGGCGTGTAAGTTGGCGCGGTCTAGTTGTTGTTCGACCAGACTGTGCTTAACTGCGTTCATGAGACAGCATCCAATATTTCTTCACTTTTTGCTCCCTGCAGTGTGCTTTGCACCGGCAGCCATCGGTTGCTCTTTTCACGCTCTTGAGGTGCAGCTTGACCGCATGTACCCCGGCTCTTTCCCGGTTGCAGTAGCTCTGCGCAACGCCGCGGACAAAGGTGTTATCGATTCTGCAGCCCTTGCCGCCTCAGGTACCGGCACCACCAACTACATCTATACGGTGCACTTCCTACAGTCGTTCGGGAAAGTACTGGCTGTGTCACCCGCCGCTGGGGAGCTGCCGGCGAACTTTTCTCTGGGTTACGTGGATAGTCAGCTTTGGGCCCGTTACTCGCAGTCGGACGGCAAGATCCGCGTCGATATCCACACCGACGGCCCGGCCGCAGGGGAGCCCGTTGTCCTCACCGGCGAGGTGGTATTGGTGCAAGTTCTGGCCGGCAAACTGACGGTCGACCGTGCCCTGGCGGATGGCATGCTCCTTATCGATGGAAGCGAAAGGGATCAGGCGGTTATTCGCCACGCACTGAAAACAACGTCCATCGCCAACAATGTCAGCAGGCGCTAAATCAACGATCACGCTTTTATCCAGGTCTTGAAACAGGGAAGTACGAAAACATGAAGCTACGGTGCACAGTTTTATCTTTTTTATTGACCACCGGCCTCGCTCAGTCCGTCGTGGCGGCCGACATCGGAAAACCCGCCACCGACGCCACCAAGGCGGCCAACGCGGCGGTGCTCAAGGAGTTACCGTTTAGCAACAAGCAGGCCTTCGAGGACTCAAAGAAAGGGTTTATTGCGCCGCTGGAAAACAACGGTGTGGTCAAGAACGCCAAGGGTGACATCGTCTGGGACCTGCCCAAGTTCAATTTTCTTAGTGGTGACAAGCCGGCGCCGGACACGGTCAACCCTAGCCTCTGGCGGCAGGCTCAGATCATGCAGCACTACACCGGCCTGTTTAAAGTGACAGAAGGCATTTACCAGGTTCGCGGTCTGGATATCTCCAACATCACTTTCATTGAGGCCCCCGAGGGCGTGATCGTCATGGATCCTTTGGTTTCCGCCGAGGTCGCCAAGGTGGGGCTGGAACTCTACCGCAAGCATCGTGGCAATAAACCTGTTGTGGCGGTCATTCACTCCCACTCGCATATCGACCATTACGGCGGGGTCAAGGGGGTGGTGAGCCAGGAGGATATCGACTCCGGTAAGGTCAAGGTTTACGCGCCAACTGGTTTCACGGAGGCGGCACTCAACGAAAACGTGATAGGCGGCAACCGCCAGACCCGTCTCAGCGGCTACCAATACAGCCAGCTGGTAGAGCCCGGCCCCACCGGGAGCGTGACAAGCGGCTTGGGCCTGATTAACTCCAGGGGAACCATCACTTTCGCGGTGCCGACGAACGTGATTACGAAACCGGTCCAGAAGGAAACCATCGCCGGTCTGGAGTTCGAATTTATGCTGGCGCCGGACACCGAGGCGCCGGCGGAGATGTTTTTCTACATCCCCAAGTACAAGGCGCTTTCCACCGCCGAGGACGCGGTGCACACCCAGCACAACGTGTATAGCCTGCGCGGAGCCAAGGTGCGCAGTGCTTACAACTGGGCCAAGTACCTGAAATTGGCCAATGAGCGCTGGGGCAACCAGGCGGAAGTCCTCTACGCACCACACCACTGGCCTATCTGGGACAAGGAGCGCATCAGTGAGCACCTGGTAAGACAGTCGGCGGCCTACAAGTACATCAACGACCAGTCGGTGCGTCTGGCAAACTCTGGCTACGATATGGTCGAGGCCGCAGAAATGCTCCAGTTGCCCAAGGAACTGCAATCCGAATGGGGGCTGCGCGGCTACTACGGGACCACCAATCACAACGTCAAGGCCGCCGTCGACAAGCACTTTGGCTGGTTTAATGGCAACCCCGCTACCCTGCATCCGTTGCCGCGGGTTGAGGCCGCCAAGAAGTATGTCGATTACATGGGTGGCGCCGATGCCATTCTCACGAAGGCCAAAGCAGATTTCGACCAGGGGGATTACCGCTGGGTGATGCAGGTGCTGATGCAGGTGGTCTATGCCGACCCCGGTAACATGAAGGCGCGGAATCTTATGGCGGATGCGAGTGAGCAACTCGGCTACCAAGCGGAGGCCGGCACCTGGCGCGGCTGGTACATGAGCGCTGCCAAGGACCTGCGTGAGGGGGTCAAACCCATGCCGATCGCGGTATTCGCCAGCCCGGACACGGTCGCAGCCATGCCGCTGGAACTGTTCTTCGACTACCTGTCGATCCGCCTCAACGGTCCCAAGGCAGAAGGCAAGACCATCAAGATGAATCTGGATTTGCCAGACACCAAAGACAAGTATCTACTGGTGGTACAGTACGGCGTTCTGCAGTACCACAAGGACCAGCAAGCTAAGGATGCCGATGCCAGCCTCACCATGAGCCGCGACACACTGAACGAGATCATCGGTGGCAAGCTGAAGGTCGAGCAAGGAATTACCAAGGGTGCGATCAAGCTCCAAGGAGATCCGCAGAAATTCGAAGAGTTTGTATCTCTTCTGGATACATTTGACCCTTGGTATCAGGTGGTGATGCCGATGGGAACCAAATAAGACAGAGTGGGGGCAGCGATACCAATAGAGTAAGGTCTGTACTACATCGTCCAACTTGTATGGAGCCTGATGGTATGCGCCCTGACTTCACACCTTGTCAGCAACTACCCAGTTGTGAGGTAGTAATTCGCTAATCGCACTCGCGCGCTGCGTAGGTAACCGCTGCATCACATCTTTCAGATACGCAAAGGGATCGTGGCCATTCAGCTTGGACGACTGGATCAGTCTCATGATCGCTGCCGCTCGCTGGCCACTGCGCAAGCTGCCAGCGAACAGCCAGTTGCTGCGTCCCAGTGCCCAAGGGCGAATCTGGTTTTCCACATGGTTGTTGTCGATGGGCACATTGCCATCATCACAGTAGTGCGGCAGCGCCTGCCAGCGTTTCAGACTGTAGTCGATCGCTTTGGCGGTGGCCGATCCGTTGGGCACCTTCTGGCGGTGTGTCATAAACCATTGGTGGAGACTGTGCAGTAGCGGTTTCGAGCGCTGGAGCCGGAGTTGCTCTTTCGCCTCTGCGGTAAATTCCTTGGCGTCCCGCTCAATGTCATAGAGCCTCTGGATCTGTTGCATGGCCTGTTCGGCAATCTGGCCTTTGTTGGCCAGGTACAGGTCGTAGAACTTCCGGCGAGCATGGGCCATACAGCCGATCTCGGTAATCCCGTTCGTAAAGCCCGCCTTGTAGCCGCTGTAGTCGTCACACACCAGTTTGCCCTGCCAGCCTTCGAGGAAGCGGCGGGCATTGGCGCCGGCACGGGTCTCCGCGAAGTCATAGACCACGGCGTTGACGGTTGCCGCCGAGGTGCTGCAGTAGGCCCAGATGTAGGCGCGGTGGGTTTTCTTGTTGCCGGGCGCCAGCATCGGTACCGGGGTTTCATCTGCGTGGAGGACCGACTGCTGCAGCAGTTCTTCGCGCAGGACATCGACCAGCGGTTGCAGGGCAACACCGCAGCGGCCAATCCACTCCGACAGCGTAGAGCGGGAGATGGCGAGACCTGCGCGGGCAAAGATGTTCTCCTGCCGGTAGAGCGGCAGGTGATCAGCGTATTTGGCAATCAACAAGTGGGCCAGCAGACCACTGGTGGGGATCCCCTTGTCGATGATCTGTGGCGGCACCGGTGCCTGGATAATACATTCGCAAAGTTTACAGGCCCACTTGCCGCGGATATGGCGTTCTACGGTGAAGGTGCCCGGGGTGTAATCAAGCTTTTCACTGATGCCCTCACCGATGCGTTGGAGCTGACAACCACAGTCGCACTGAGTGCTGTCGGGTTCGTGCTCGATGATCTGACGGGGCAACTCGGGAGGTAACGGCGAACGCTTGGGCTGGCGCTTCTCGGGCTTCGCTCTGGTGTCCGCACGGGATAGCTCCATTTCAACGGCGGCGATATCGGCTTGCACCAGTTCGTCCAGCAGGCTGGTCTGGTGGGCATTGGGTGCTTCGCTGCTCTTGCCGAAGCGATGGCGCTTGAGGATGGCGAGTTCGTGTTTGAGCTTGTCGTTAAGCAGTTGCTGGTTGTGGATGAGCTTTTTGTTTTCCGCTGACTCAGCCAGCAACTGCGCCGCGAGCTGGCGCAGTTGGTCGGCATTAATCCCGTGCTGTAGCGCTCGCGACGGAAGTGCCGGGCTCTTGGCAAGCTCTGAGAATCTTGGTCTTAAGCTCCGGGGGATGCCGGCGACGCTTAACGGGTGTCTTAACAGGGATGATGTCACTCAAATTAGGTGTCCACTTGTTGATAGGTGGACACCTAAATTACAGCGGGGAAATGGATTTAGAAGACGGATTTGCCGGACGCTTACTAATGTGGGGGCATATCGTTACTTGAACACCACTCTTTGCCAGTACCAAGCAGCATCAATTCTCTTCCCCACACTGGCTTCGCGCCCCTAGAAATTGACCAGGAAGGTTACTCGACTCTTTGCAATAGCCCTAACTAAAGCAGCGTGAAATGCTATCGAGTCAAGTTTTTTCAACCATAAATGCCGCGCACAAATAGATTCATTCTCTATTTGTACAAAATTGTACAAATTGTACAAATTCACCCCAAAATACTTTCGCAGATATTTCTCGTAGGTTAAGTTTCATCCTTCTGTGACAAGACCGCCCGTCGCGTTTAGCCAAAATTTTGGCGGGCACAACATAAACAAATGGGTTGAATGAAGGTCGCACTTGCGATGGCCACAGGTTTTTCCAATGCATGCAAACTCGAACGGGGCTTGCAGTTGATCAAGTGGGTTATGGGACTGATCCTATGTTTACATATACCCGCTCAAGCCTCTGTAACCGTCCAGGAAGTCGATGACTATATTCCCGCTGGGAATTGGCAAGTATCTCTCGCGGTGGGCGGTGGGGAACTGCAAAGCCCCCTCTCTAATTCCAAGAACATCGATATGGCCGTTTTTCCGTCCATTAGATACTACGGCCAACGCTTTTATCTTGAAAACACATCCATGGGGTATAACCTTTACGAAGTCCCTCGCTTCGCCATAGATCTGGCGGGACGCTTGAATTTCGATGGAATATTTTTCCCGGGAAGCGGCAGTCACGTTACCAAAAAAATGGCGGCGTCGGGACAATTTGATGTGCCGGGTGAGCGTCCGTCCAGTGTATTACCCCCACCCAATCGAAGGCTTTCTTATCTTGGCGGAATGTCGTTTCACTGGTTGGGGCCAGTTAATGCTGACTTGAGTATTCTCGGAGATCTCTCGAGTGTACACGGCGGCAGAGAGTTGGAACTGATTGTCGGCAGAAGCTTTGCTTTTCGAGCATTTAAGATCGGCATCGAGCTGGGCGCAAACTATAAAAGTCACGCATTGGTGGATTACTACTACGGTGCGGAGATCAAACTCCCCGCGATGCCAGAGCCTGTGCCACTATACCAACCGCGCGAAGCAGTAAATTCTCACCTGAAGCTGGAGGGAATATTTCCACTGACTGAAAGTGTTCAATTGCTTGCCGCAGGGCGCTTGGACAAATTAGACAGTGAAATCTGGCGCAGCCCCTATGTGATTCAACCTGAAACCCGGTCTTTTTTCATCGGCATTCAGTACACCCTGTAGCAGTATCATAATGGAACGGTTATCCGTCATTCCTTTTGCCTTGTATCTTTCTTTTTCGGCAACTCCTGCCATAGGGGAGAGTTTAATCGAAAATCGAGGGATCAAGTTTTTCAATGTCGTGCCCGGCAACTGCATCGTAAAATCAGCCGAGTCATGCGAGGTGAGCTTTCAGTTTTCGTGGGCGCTAATGAAGCTCGAGGATGCCTGTATATTCATGGAAGGACAGCCTGACGCCATTTACTGCAAACATGCCGAAGCGGGTGACATTATTCTTGATTTGGCAGTGGATCAGTCACAGCAATTCACGATAATGCTTACAGAGGCGCCTCAGTACAAGAAGTCTCGACGCGTCAAGGTCCTGGCGATTGGCGAAGATATCCGGATTAAACGAAAACATTTATGGAGCTTCTTGTAATGCGCGGGAAGCGAATCCTACTAATCGAAGATGATCAGAGACTGGCACGATCAATCATGGTGTTTCTGGAGAAGGAAGGTTTTGTGGTGCGTCACTTTGGTGACGGCGACAGCCTGGGCCAACTTCTCCATAGTTGTGCGTTTGATCTCGTATTGTGTGACGTTATGTTGCCTGGTGCTGATGGCTTCGAGATCTGCCAGAAGATCAAGAGTAATTTTAATGGCCCCTACCTGTTCCTTTCTGCGCTGAGCGATGTTGATACCCAGTTACGGGCATTCGAACTCGGGGCCGATGATTTTATTATTAAACCCGTGGACCCAGGGATTCTGTTAGCAAGGATTCTCGCTCGTTTCCGGCGCAGCCAGCCAGAAGCTGCAAGGGAGATGGTGACGCAAGTAAAAAATCTGGTCATCGATAAAGCGAAGCGCTGCGCTCACGTTGAAGGTGAGTCGCTTTCCCTGTCTACCAGTGAGTTTGATCTCCTGTGGTTGTTGGCCAATCATCCGCATCAGGCGTTGAGCAGAGAGTTCTTGTTCATCCATACCGTTGGCCGTCGCTACGATGGACTCGATAGGACCATCGATGGGCGGATCAGTCGCTTGCGCAAAAAACTGGAGTCCGTAGAGCAACTTGATATCACTGTTCGCACGGTTTGGGGACAAGGATATCTATTAGCAGATGGGTAGCCTATGTACAGAGCGCTGATCCGCTATCTGTCTCTAGTATTACTCGGCCTTGCAGCGGCAGTATGGATCGCCGATCAGGCATATATACAGCGACAATCGGAGGTTCCAGGGCTTGAGGCTCGTCTGATATCAGAAGCGCTCAAGGGGTACTGTGAAGTAAATTCATGTCGGGCAGGAAATATGCCTTGGCCGGGACTCGAATTTTCACGCATGTCTGAATTTTCTTTACCCGAGAATGAGACGAAAGAGCTTGCCCGTGGGCGGATGCTGCGCGCGAAATCCAGTACAAACGAAAATTTCTATTACGTGAAAATTGACGACCTGATTGCCCAGATCGGTCCATTTGATGAAAGCAGTCAAGTAGAGAACGATTGGCATACAGAATTATTCTATTTACTTCTCGGTGTTTCAGTATTTCTTTGTTTTTGGCCAATACTGCGGGACTTGCACCAGTTAAAATTGGCCGCGACACGGTTCGCACGAGATCGGGATCCGCAACATTTTCGCTTCCCCCACAGCAGTTTTTTTAGCCCGATTTCCGAAGCAATGATTTGGATGGGTAACCGCTTGGCCCGCTCACTGGCTCTTCAAAAGGAACTTTCCTCAACCCTGTCTCATGAGTTGCGAACGCCGATCAGCCGCTTGAAGTTCTCTGTAAATACACTACCTGCAACGGGAGAGGAACCTACCAAAGCAGAAATGCTGGAAGACCTGCATGAGCTGGATCAACTAGTGTCCGAATACCTCACGTTTGCTCGACAGGAAAGTGAGCGGCCACTGCTGGATTTTTCTCAGGTCGACCTGGTCGATGTGGTAGCACGGCTACTTGACCGGCTCGGTCAGTACAGCGGAAAGCGCATTGAGCTGATTGCGCCTGACTCCCTGCGAACCCGGGCTGACATACGCTCCATTACTCGCGCACTGAAAAATCTCATTGAGAATGGAATAAAGTATGCACAGAGCGAGGTCCGGGTAGGACTGTATGATGATTCAGGTGAAGTCGTTGTCTGTATCGAAGATGACGGCCGCGGACTGGAGGGGGAAGCATTCGAAGATCTTTTCCTGCCCTATGTTCGAGAGAAATGTGTAAGCAAGATTTCAGGCTACGGTTTGGGGCTAGCCATTGTAAGGAAAATCGTTGATTGGCATGGTGGCCACATTATTGCCAGCCATTCGATAGCCCTTGGCGGTGCCCGTTTTGAGCTGCGCCTGCCTGATTCACCGTGGGAATTTGATTCACTTAGTTGATTCCCCCGGGATATCTATTTTTTCATTTCAGAAAATCTCTGATTAAAGCCCCGACGCCTCAGGCTCTGCGAGCCCCTCCAATACGACCAACTCTTTCCAGCTCCCCGCCATAGGTCGCAATTTTAATTAACCGCGCTATCTAATCTCCCTGCACCCTGCCTCGTCTCCAGCAAGACCTGTACAAATTTGCACAATTGCGAATTTCCACCCGTGTCACAATCTTTGTCGGTCGGTAGCGAGAGAAGCAGTCAATTCCAGCAATGCTTCCCACCATTTTCCCCATCCGCCATAAACGATAAAAAAAATACACTTCAGGAGTCCTAGTTCGTGAAACTTACCAAACTAGCAGCGGCAATTGGCGCAGCGCTATATGCAGGCAGTCTTGCCGCGACTGTAGGATCGCCGCTCCCAAGCAACGGTTCCCCCCAAAAAATAGAGCAGGCCTCGACACCGTCTTCCGAGTGGCTGGCGCGCAAGCAAAAAATATCCCGCACAGCGGGCTCCAGGGTTGCGCAAAACAACGGTCTGAACACGCAACTGCAGCGTAAAAGCGCCACAAACCTCTTCCAGTGGGAACCCGGCTTAACCGGTGACCACACCTATATGATTCAGCTGTCCGATGCGCCGGTTGCCACTTACCAGGGCGGTACGGCGAACCTGCGCGCAACCAATCTGCGCAGCCAGAAGCAGCCCGTCGGCGTGGTGTCGTCCTCGAAAATCAACAAGTTGTTTGTACAGGGCGCAGAGCAAACCCCTGCGGTTAGCCAGTACCAGTCGTACTTGTACGGCAAGCAGGAAGCCGCCATTCGCGAGGCTTCCAACATACTGGGACGCCGCCTGAACGTGCACCGCCAGTTTACCGTGGCCTTTAACGGATTCTCGGTGAAGCTTACCCAGGAACAGGCGCAGAAAATGAGCCAGATCCCTGGCATTAGCAACGTGGTGCGTTCCAAAAATCGCCCATTCATGACCGACCAGGGGCCCGCCCATATCGGCGCCGAGAGCGCCTGGGCCGGGGTAAATACGCACGGCAATCTGCCCGTCAAGGGTGAGGGCGTGATCGTCGGCATCATCGATACCGGTGTGAATACCGATCACGAGGCCTTCGCCGATGTCGGTGGTGACGGTTACGACCACAGCAACCCCTGGGGGCAGGGCAATTACGTGGGCGACTGCGCGCTCGACGAATATGAGTCCATGTGTAATGACAAGCTGATCGGCGTGCGCAGCTACAGCATCATTACCGACTTTTTCTCGTCGCCAGAGGCACAGGCGCCCGACTGGCAACACTGGCAGCCGCTGAAGCAGATTCGCCCACCGGTGGGCGAGGATTACCAGGGCCACGGCTCTCATGTGGCCAGCACGGCCGCCGGCAACGTAATCTTTGACACTCCGATGCTGTACACGCAATTGGGCGATGGCGACGGCGCCGATACCGGCTTCCGCTTCGAGCGAGTTTCCGGTGTCGCGCCGCACGCGAACATCGTGTCGTATCAGGTTTGCTATCCCGGTGACAAGCCTGCCTACCAGGGTTGTCCGGAAGAAGCGCTGGTGGCAGGTATTGAAGATGCCATTGTCGACGGAGTTGATGTCATCAACTTCTCCATCGGCGGCGCCGAGAAACTGCCGTGGGAGGACCCGGTGGAAATGGCCTTCCTGAGTGCGCGCGAAGCCGGCATTCTGGTTGCCACGGCGGCCGGCAACTCCGGCACCGACGGTAACCAGGAGCTGCTCGGCTATATCGATCACTCCAGCCCGTGGCTGCTGAACGTGGCGGCCACTACCCATGGGCGCAACATGGCAACCAGCGACATCGCGCTGGAAAACCTCTCCGGCGGCGACGCCACCATCACGCCGCCGACCGTGACCGGCAAGGGTATCGGCGAAACCTTCAGCGGCTTTTTCAAGCTCGCTGCCAACCATGGCGATACCCGCTGCCTGGAACCCTTCCCGGCCGGAACCTTCACCGCCGATGATATCGTCGTGTGTGAGCGCGGTGACAATGCGCGGGTAGCCAAGGCGGCCAACGTGCAGGCCGGTGGTGCCGGCGGCATGGTGCTGTATAACACCACCAGTTATGGCACCGGCAGTGACCTTGTTGCCGATGTCTACCCCATCCCCACCATTCACATCGACTACAACAACTGGAGCGGTACTTACGCCAACAACTACATTGGTCTGCAGGACTGGCTGGCGAGCGGTAGCGACCATATGGGCACCATCACCGCGACCACCATTTCACGGGTGGTGGATCCTGCGGAAGCAGACAAGCTGGCGGCATTCTCCTCGCGCGGCCCCAGCAGCCAGACCCGGGAACACCTGATCCCGTCGGTGGCTGCGCCCGGTGTGGATATTTATGCGGCCTTCGCCGATGAGCACCCCTTCGACAGCCTGAGCCTGTCCAGTGACTACGCCTTCCTGAGCGGTACCTCCATGGCATCGCCCCATGTGGCGGGAGCCATGGCACTGATGCGCCAGGCCAAGCCGGACTGGACCGCCGCCGAGATCTCCTCCGCGCTGCAGATGACCGCCACGCCGGTGATCTTCAACGACAGCCTCTGGGGCGAAGACTGGCAGGACGCGGGCAACTACCGTGCCGGTTCCGGCCGCATCGATGTCGAGGCGGCGCTGGCGGCGGGCCTGGTCATGGATGAGACGGTGGAAAACTTCCACAATGCCAACCCTCAAAATGGCGGCGCGGTGCGCAACCTGAACCTGCCGGAACTGGTGAACATGCACTGTGAGCGGACCTGTAGCTGGGTGCGCACGGTGACGGCCACCAAAGACGGCACCTGGACCGCGACACCGGGCAAGGTGGTCAACTGGGCCACCCACCCCAGCAATCAGCACGAACAGGTCGGCATTGATATCGCCGTCAAACCCGCCAGCTTCACGCTCAAGGCCGGTGAGACCCAGTCTGTGGTGGTCACCGCGACGGTGACAGCCACTCAGGATGCCTTCGGCACCGCGGACGATATTGAACTGCACTCCGATGTGACATTCAGTTCCGACGACGGCGAAACGCCGAACGCCCAGTGGCCGCTGGTGTTCAATTTCTTCAAGGGCGAGATGCCGTCGATGCTCGACGTGGTCGCACACCGCAACCAGGGCAAACACACCATCAAGGACCTGCCGCTGAAGAAAATTGCCCAGGGCAGCTACCGCGCTTACGCGCCGGCGCTGGCCAGCAAGCAGACGCTGACACTGACGCAGGACAATGACACCACCATCCTGCTTGGCGACTATGGCATCCACAAGCAGATCTATCTTCCCGATTACTCTGCCACCATCGACGACCTCGATGACCTGACCAGTGAGCATGTACACGTGGAATGGCAGAGCGTGCCGTCGGGCGCCAAGCGCGTCTATGCGCGCGTGAGTGCCCTGTCCACTACGGCCAAGAACGCGTGGGAAGCCGGTGTGCCGGTCGTGAGCATGGGTAGAGACCTCAACAATGACGGTGAAATCCAGTTTATGGATGAAGTCATGTGTGTGTCTTACCACGAGGACTTCGACAACTTCTGTAACGTGGCCGACCCGGACGCCGGCAACTACTGGGTTGTGGTGGAAAATGCTTATAACTTCGGCCCCTGGGAACTGGAAGACACCATGGAGCTGACCATGGGCGTGGTAACCGGCGAGATTGCCGGCAACGTCACCGTATCCGGCCCCGCGTCAACCAATGGGCTGGAACCCGTTGATCTCGCGATTAACTGGGATATGGACATGGCCCAGGGCGACGAGTACCTGCTGGCCATCGACGTGGGCACCGACGCCAACAATGCCGGCAACCTGGGAATGACTTCGGTCAACCTGCTGCGCGGCGACAATGAGTGGACGGCCAGCGGTAGTCAGGATCGCGCCCGCGCCGGCGATATCGTCGACATCAAGCTGCACATGATGGAGAACGTCAGCGGTGCCGACCGCGCGTTTGAGATCAATGCCGTGATCCCCGAAGGGCTGACCCTGGTACCCGAATCCCTGAATCTGCCCTCTGGCTATGCCGAGCAACTGACCGTGGAAGACGGCAAGCTGCACCTGAAAGCCGAGCAGGCAGACACCAGCGAATGGGAACCGCGCTACGACTTCACCACAAATGCAACCGATGCCATGTGCCGGACGCCGGATTACGGCGACTATCCCACTGGTGGCAGCGCCAATGGTGGCTACGTCGATCTGGCACAGTATGGTCTCAACCCGATCCTGGGCGGCAACTGGAATGACCAGTCCTATCGCTTCGACTTCGCCTGGTTCTTTGGCAACGAGCACAAGGAGTACCTGCACTACAACAATGCGGATGCACCCTATAGCGCCTTTACCGTGTCCCCCATGGGCTACATCCAGCTGGACCAGATGCCGCTGTTCTTCCAGGACCACCGCCCGCTGCCATTCCAGGACTTCCCCGACAGCTTGATCGCGCCGTTCTGGAGAGGCAACCAGACCTTCTTTGACAACACCAGTCTTGGCGTCAACCTGGTGCAACGCCCCTGGGATCTGGACAGTCAGGAAGGCATCACCGTTGCCTATGCCGGCGACGAGCTGCTGATCGAGTACGACAATGCGGCAACCCAGCTGAAAACCTACGACCCGGAACTGGGCCGCAATGTCTACCTGAACCAGGGCGACAGCTACGATTTCGAAATGATTCTGAATATGGCTGCCCGCTTTGGCGATGGCGAGTACGAAATCATCATGGCCTACGACAACCTGGACTTCGCCTCACAGGGCGAACACGGTTCCATTGGCGTCAAGGGCTTTACCGGTCCGCGCGGTACCTATGGCCCCTACTCGGAGTACAAGGGCACCCAGTACGCGTATAACGACCTGATGTCCAAACTGTCTGACAACCTGGTGGTGTGTTACGACTACGTCGGGCCGGAATCCAGCCAGTTCGATATCACCTTCCAGGTACGCGTGGATGAGTCTGTAGCCGGTCAGGATCTGACCATCGCCACGCAGGCAAGCATCGATGGCGCGCAGCAAGTGGCTGATCACACCATCAGCGTGAACAGCAACCTGAGCCTGGGCGAGTTCAACGATATCACTGTGGATGAAAACGCGTCCTTCGACATCACGGTGGCCTACTCGGATGACGACAGTGGCAAAAACGTGATCTCCGTTTCCGGTGATCACATCTCCTATGTCGCTGACGATCACACCCCCGGCGCCGAGGTGACCATCACGCCGGAAGCCAACTGGCACGGTGAAACCCAGGTTACCGTTACCGTTGCCGACGCGCTCTACCCGACCGACAAGGTGAGCAAGTCTTTCCGTCTGACCGTGGTGAGTGACGGTGTGGAACCGGGTTGTACCGATTCGAATGCGACCAACTACGACGCCGGTGCAACCGAGGACGACGGCAGCTGTGCCTATCCGGAACCCGCTCCCGAGACCAAGCCCAAGAAGAAGAAATCCGGTGGCGCCACAGGAACTCTCCTGCTCGGCCTGCTGATGCTGCTGGGCCTTGGTCGCCGCTACCGCTTAACCGGCCGTCAACGCTAAGAACTCCATCCGTAAGGATGACATGACACAGCGGTGAATTTCGCGTTCACCAAGTGAAGCCCCGGCCGTAAGGCCGGGGCTTTTTTGTGTGCGAGAGATAACGCTGCATCCCCCGCATTAATCGCATACCATGACGAAAACGGACTTTCAGGGAATTCGTATGGCCGATAACAACCAATTTGCGCTGCTGGGCAGCCGCCGCTTTCTTCCCTTTTTCTGCACCCAGTTTCTCGGCGCCTTCAACGACAATGTGTTCAAAAATGCCTTGATCGTGATGATCGCTTTCCGCCTCGCGGCCAGCGAAGCCAACTTCCTGATCAATCTCGCCGCCGGGCTGTTTATCCTGCCGTTTTTCCTGTTTTCCGCCACCGCCGGCCAGATTGCCGACAAAACCGACAAGAGCATTCTTATCCGGCGTATCAAGCTCGCGGAAATCGGTATCGGCGCTTTCGGGGTCATCGCGCTGTTCAGCGGCAACAACTACCTGTGCCTGTTTGTACTTTTCCTGCTCGGCGTACAATCCGCATTCTTTGGCCCGGTGAAATACGCGATCCTGCCCCAGCACCTGCAGAAAACCGAGCTGGTGAGCGGCAACGCGCTGGTGGAGATGGGCACCTTTGTCTCCATCCTGCTCGGCACCATTGTCGGCGGCCTGCTGGCGGGGAAGACCGGCGAGGGCGAATCCGGGCTTTACTGGATCTCGGCCATCATCATGACCACTGCAGCCCTCGGCTACAGCGCCGCCCGCGCCATTCCCAGCGCCGCCGCCCCGGCACCGGAGCTGAAAATCAATTACAACCCGGTTTCCCAGACCAGCCGGATTCTCAAGGAAGCCGCGAAAACCCCTTCCGTGTTCTACGCGATCATCGGCATTTCCTGGTTCTGGCTGCTGGGCGCGGCCTATCTGACCCAGATCCCGAGCCTCACCCGCAATGTGCTCGGCGGCAGCGAGTCGCTGGTGACCCTGCTGCTGTGCTGTTTCACCATCGGTGTCGCCATCGGCTCACTGCTGTGTGGGCGCCTCTCCGCTGGTCGGGTCGAGCTGGGACTGGTTCCCATCGGTGCCGCCGGGCTGACGGTTTCGGGGTTGCTCCTGGCGAACGCCACCGGCAGTTTCACCCCGCCGGCAGAGATGACCATTTCCACGTTCTGGGGGGCCGCCGGTGCCTTCCCCATTCTGATCAACCTGACTCTGATCGGTATTTTCGGCGGTTTCTATATCGTGCCGCTGTACTCCATGATGCAGGAGCGCTCGGCGCCTGAAATCCGGGCGCGGATTATCGCGGTGAACAATGTACTGAATGCGCTGTTCATGGTGGTGGCCGCGGTAATGGGGATCGTGTTCCTGAACATGTTGGGCGCCACCATTCCCCAGTTTTTCCTGATCATCTCGCTGATGAACGCGGCCGTGGCGGTGTTCGTGTTTACCAAGGTGCCCGAGTTCGCCATGCGCCTGATGATCTGGTTGCTGTCGCACACCATGTACCGCGTTAAGCACCAGGGGCTGGAACAGATTCCTGCAGAAGGTGCGGCGATCATTGCCTGCAACCATGTGAGTTATGTAGATGCTCTGCTGCTGGCGGGTGCGGTGCGTCGCCCGATCCGCTTCATCATGTACAAGCCGATCTATGAAATCCCGGTGCTGCATTTCATCTTCAAGACCAGCCGGGCAATTCCCATCTGTTCCAAGGAAAAGGACCCGGAAGGTTACGCGAAGGCGTTTGCCGATATCGAACAGGGGCTGAAAGACGGCGACCTGCTGTGTATTTTCCCGGAGGGCCAGCTGACCAAGAACGGTGAGCTACAGCCGTTCAAGGCCGGTATCGAGAAAATCCTGCAACGCACACCGGTGCCGGTGATACCCATGGCACTGCGCGGGCTATGGGGCAGTTTCTTCAGTCACAAGGACGGCCATGCGTTCAGCACGCTGCCGAGAAGGTTCTGGTCAAAGGTGTGTGTAGTGGCAGGCCAGCCGCTGGAGGCTGCGGCAGTGAAAGCAGAACAACTGCAGGAAACCGTGCTGGGACTGCGCGGAGACCACCGATAAATCCGGCCGTGATAAATCAGAGCAGCGCGCTGCACCACTGCGCCAGCGGCCGCGCGAGCGGCAGCTGCCAGCGCGGTCCCCGGCCGAGTTCCAGGGACTCTTCCCAGGTATACACGGCGTTGATTGCCTTGTAGGCGAGCCAGGGTAGCGGCTCCGGCTCCCATCCACGCAACAGGCGGTTTGGATCCCCGCGCAACGCCCAGGGCATCGCCGTCAATTCCGATTCACGCCCCAGAATCAGGTCTGCGAGGGTGCGCCCGAACAGGTTCGACGCACCCACACCCTCCCCTCCATATCCCCCAGCCAACGCCAGGCCGCTGCGCTCATCAAACATCGCCGCCGGTCGCATCCTGCGGGAAAACGCCAGGTTTCCGCACCAGTGATGGCTGACCGCCACGCCCTGCAGGTCAGGGAAGAAATCCAGCATCAGTTGCTGCTGTGTGCGCAGTTCGTGATCGAGCAACTTCGCATCCCGGCGGATCTTGCCGCCGCGATCGTAGCTGCCGCGCGCGCCGAATAGCAGGCGGCCATCGGCACTGCGCTGCATATAGGAAACCAGCCGGCTGGCATCCGAGCAGACCAGGCGCCGGGAAAAGCCGATCGCCTGCCACTGCACCGGACTCAGTGGTTCGGTGGCGAGTACGCGGCTGACCACCGGGATTGCATGGCGTTTGAACGGGCTGCTCAGGGTATTGCTGAATCCTTCCAGGGCCGACACCACCACATCGGCATCGAGTCCGCCGCGTGCGGTCCGCACCCGTCCGGATTGGATTTCGGTCACCGGGCTCTGCTCGTAAATGGTCACCCCCAACCTTTCCACCGCATCCGCCAGACCGCGCACCAGCTTGGCGGGATGGATGGCGGCGACATGGCGGGCGTACATACCGCCGAGGGTGCCGCGAATATTGACGAGCCGTCGCGCCTCTTTGGCGTCGAGCCAGCAGTAGTCGTCGTCGGTGAAACCCAGAGCCCGGTAGTAATCCAGATACCGGCGCACGCGGGCGCGCTGCGCGGGAAACCGCGCCGCGCTCGCCAGCCAGCCCTCGCGGGCGAGGTCGCAGTGAATACCTTCTTGCAGGCAAACCCGCTCCACCTCGGCGACCATACCCGTCGCCAGCGCACGGGCGGCTGTTTTTTCCGCATGCGACAACGGTTTGAGGTAATCGCCGAGACCGGCGAATTCCCCCATCAGCCAACCGCCGTTGCGTCCGGAGGCACCGTAACCGGCAACCTCCTGCTCGACTACGGCAATGTTCAGTTGAGGGTTTTGTTGTTTGAGGTAATAGGCGGTCCACAGCCCGGTATAACCCGCACCGACGATGGCGACATCCACCTGACGTTCTGATGCCAGCATCGCGCGCGGGGTAATCTCGGTGCCGAGACTGTCAAACCAGTAACTCAGTTGGCGATAGTCATTCACAGAGCTGCTCACGGGTATCCGCTCAACCTACGTCAATGCCGTGCGCAAGCAGTTCATCGCGCATCGGCTGCAGTTGGGTTTCGTAGCGCCCCCAGCGGCCAATGGAACGCGTGTGTGCTGGCTCCCGCACTTGTGCCGCACTGGCGGTAGAGACCGCGGTTTGCTGGTTGTGAAACTCCAGGCAGGCATCCTCCCAGGGCAACTCCAGAAACTCGAGCAGGCGACGCGCGTTCGACGCCACATCGCGCGCGGTGTCCTCGTAGGCAATATCCAGGAAACGTCCGGGGAAGCGCGCGCGCCAGGTTTCCATCAGCTTGCGATAGCGCGCGTGATGCCGGGCCATTTCCCGCTGGTCGTAGGAATGCAGGTAGGCGTCCGCAAACAGTTGCTTGAAACTGGCAAAGCAGGCGTCCATCGGATTGCGGGTCAGGTGCACAATCTTGGCGTTGGGCAGCGCCTTCAGAATCAGCGGAACCAGCATGTAGTTCTGTGGCAGCTTGTCGACAAAACGCGGGGTTTCCCCGCGCACCTTTGCCACCGACTGCAAATAGAGCCCACCGAGTTTTGCCGTATCGATGTTGAGGGCCCCCTCGAACAGGCCGGCAGAAAAGCGTTTCGGATCGGTGTAACTGGTGAGGCGGCGCACCGCCAGGCCAAATTGCTGCAGCTCGCCCGCCGAGTGCACCTGGGAGTGCGCGGTGATGATGCGCTCGACCAGTGTGGTTCCAGTGCGCGGCTGACCCAGCACGAAAATGGGGGAGGCATCGGGGTTGCCTTCGGCCACGCTGTCAAACCACTCCCGGGTGTAATGGGACTGCAGAAAATCGAACGTGGCCTGCTCGGCCCTCTCATCAAATGCAACCGTTTCCCGACGGGCGCTGGCGCCCTGAGCAAACGCCTCGAACGCCGGCTCCCACTGCTGCAGGTCCTCAAGTTCCTTGCCGATGGCGTAGTAATAGAACGCCTGTGCCCGTGGCGGCATGTTGCTGCGCGCGAGCAATGTGCGCATTGCATCAATATGAGACGAGTCCTGCGCTTTGCGCGCGCCGGCAAGGGCCCAGTGCGCTTGGGGACTGTCATTTTGCTGCGCAATAATTTTCAGGAATACGTCTTCTGCTTCTTCCGTTTCACCGTGGTAAACCAGGTTGTTGGCATAGTTCAGCAGATAGGCGGGATGTTCGGGTTCCGAGCGCAGCGCGCGCTCAAAACAGCGCTTGGCTTCGTCGTAATACCCCATCATGGAGTACACGGTGCCGATCAGGTCGTTCACCGCCGCATCAGCTCCGGCGCAGCCCTCGGCGCGTTCCAGGGCATTGCCTGCCGCATTGAAATGCCCGTCGCGCATAAACAACTTGGCGATGTGAGCCCAGGCTGCGGGGTGGTCCTTTTGCAGTTTGACCACCGACTGGAAGGCGCTGAAGGCGATCTTGGGTTGCTGCGACTCAAGGGCGACCAGTCCCACCAGAAAATGGCCCTGCACCAGGTCAGGCTGGACCTTCAATACCGCCTGGCAGCATTTTGACGCGGTGTCGATATCGCCGCGCGACAGTGCTTGGAGGCCATTTGACAGGGTTTGTTGGAGAAATGCTTGTTTGCTCAACTGCCGGTCGTTCATCACTGTGATCCCCTTACTGCAACGGACACTATACGTCGGCGCGCCAGACAAATAAAAAGAGGGACAAATAAAAAAGCGGTAGCGGCGAGCCGCTACCGCTTTTCATTCAGGAGATCGCTTGCTTAGTCGAAATCCATTCCGAAACGTATACCGAAGGTCCGTGGGCGCTTGGGACCGAAGAAATGCGACGGCAGAATGCCTCCGTTGTTGTTCTGACCGTCCCAGGTAAATTCATTGGTCAGGTTTTCAACGTAGGCGTCAACCCGCCAGTTGCTGTTTGACTCGTAACCCACCCGCAGGGCGACATCCTGGTAGGCATCGATCTTGGTGGTCTCGAGACCTTCCCAGCCGCCACCGCGCTCGCTTTCCCAGAAAGTTTCCAGGCTGGCGGTGAGGATGCCGTCGCCATAGGGAAAGTGCGCATCCAGCACCAGGGATCCGGCGAATTCCGGCGCCCAGAACAGGGAGCTGCCCTCACAGCCGTCCGCATCTTCCAGTCCACAGATGTCCTGCAGCTTGTTGGCCTCACTGTCCAGCCAGCCTAATGAAAACATCACATTGAAGTGATCGTTCAGCTCGGCGGTAATCGACGATTCGATACCGAAGCTGTCCACTTCACCGACGTTCTTCACGATGGATGCACCACCATCGTAGGTGACCACCTGCAGGTCGGTGTAGTTGTACATAAAGCCGGTGATATCGAACAGGGCGCGGCCACCAAACAGGGTGCTCTTGTAGCCGGCTTCAAAGGAGTCAATTTCTTCCGGGTCAAACACGTTCGGGCCGAAGCCGTCCGCCTGGGTCAGCTCGGTGTTGCCAATGGCGGGGTCACCGGCGGCATTGCTGGCCAGGTTGAAGCTGCCAAAACCACCGGACTTGAAGCCCTCCGTATAGCTGACGTAGTAGGTGTCCTCATTATTCGGCTGGTAGGTGAGCATCGCGCGCGAGGTGAGCTTGTCCCAGGACTCGCTGCCGCGGATAAAACCATCGGTGGAGAAACCGTAAGCCCAGTAAGGGCCAAGTTCGCTGTCCGGGGTGGGCACGCTGATGGCGAAGTCCTTGTCGTCCCGGGTATAGCGCATACCCAGGCCGAGGGTAAGGGTATCGGTCAGCGCGTAATCCATGTTCACGTAGGAGGCCCAGCCGGAGTAGGAACCGCGAATATGGCCGGTCTCGGTCAGCTTGCCATCCGCCGCCGGACTCCAGGCGTAACCGTAATAGGCGTACAGGTCGGAACAGCCGGTGAAGCCGTTGCCGGGATAGTAGTAGTTGCCGTAGTAGGCACACATAAAATCTTCATCGCCGCGGAACAGGAACTTCGCGTCGATCTCTTCCTTGTAGTAGGAAGCACCGGCATACCAGGACAGCGGGCCATCGGTGGTGGAAGTGACACGCACTTCCTGCTGGAAGTAATCGCCGGTCTGATCCATGCCGAAGTCGTTCACGTTCAGCGGTGTACCGTCGTAGTCCTCGGTATAGAAGTAATCGTGGTCCTTGTAACCGGTGTTCGAGGTCAGGGTAAATTTGTCGAACTCGTAATCGACATGCACACCCAGGGTAAGCACATCCGAATCGTCGGCATCGCCGCTGTAGCGATCCACATCCACATCGCCCTTGCGCGGATTGCCCCCCATCATCGGGTCGCCGATGGAATCGACGAACGCTTCCCAGATATCGCCCTCTTCGATCGCCCGGTAAACGGAACCGGACTGTTCGCGCGTCTCGTATTCCGCCATGGTATGGACGGTCAGGGCGTCCTTCTCATAGGTGGTGGAAAAGCGCAGCGCCTGCTTGGAGTGGGCGATCAGGTCTTCGGAACCGGGGTAGGCATTGTTGACGAAACCGTCTTCTTGCGAGGTGTAGCCGGCGAGACGCACGGCGAAATTATCGCTCACGCCGATGTTAGCCGCGCCTTCGGTTGCGAAGCGACCGTACTGGCCGACATCGGTTTCAAAGTAACCACTCACGCCGTCTTTCAGCTCGGCCTTGCGGGTGTGGACACTGAAAGCACCGCCAATGGAGTTGCGGCCAAACAGAAAGCCCTGCGGGCCGCGCAGGATTTCCGCGCGATCCATATCGTACAGGCTGGTTACCGCGGAACCGTTACGCCCCTCGTAGAGGTCGTTCTTGAAGAAGGCTGCTGAGGGGTCACCGCCGACACCGAAGTCCTGGGTGCGGATACCGCGCACGCTGATGGCATCGATAAAACTGTCCTGGCTGTTGCCGGTGACACCGGGCGTAAAGGACACCAGGTCTTTCACATCATTCAGGTTTACTTTCTGGGTGAAGTCGCCGGAGAGCGCGGTAATGGCCAGCGGCACATCCTGCACCGACTCTTCGCGTTTGCTCGCGGTGACCGTCACCTCCTCGATCTCGAGCACCTGCGCCGCGGCGGGCAGTGCCAGTGCCGAGGTCAGAACGGCAGCGGTCACTGCGGAGGCCAGTTGGTTTTTCTTCAGAAACGGAGCGCTGGAAGCCAGCTCTCCCGAACGACGATTGGTCATTGGGTTCCCTTTGCTTTTTTTATGATCAAGGCGGTACCAGTACAGTCAGCAGGTACATTAATCTGCCACGCAGAGCAGATAAAGCATCTTCAGTGACGCCAAGTCACAATTGACGTTGATTATTGCGCCAATAGCGGCCCGGCTCCCCGTATGGGAGGCCATATAACTGCGCTGCAAACTTGATGCCAACAAAAGGGAAATCGTGCCATTTTTGCCGTGCGTCAGGCTTTGAGCAAAAAGGTGAATTGGGTGGTTTGCACCAGCCAAAAGTAAAACACCCCGCTGGGTGCGGGGTGTTTTTGCTGGGAAATGCAGAGCAAATCCCGACCGTTAGCCGTGGAGGATCAGAGAGCGGCCAGCGCTGCCTCGTAATCCGGCTCGCTGGCCACTTCCGCCACCTGTTCGGTGTAGGTGACCTTGCCGCTTTCATCGATCACCACCACCGCGCGGGACAGCAGGCCTTTCAGCGGGCCGGTTTCGAACGCCACGCCGTAATCGCCACCGAAGCTGGAGCGGAAAGTAGAGCCGAGCTTCACATTGGCAATGCCTTCCGCACCACAGAAGCGGGTCATGGCAAAAGGCAGGTCCGCGGACACACAGACCACCACGGTATTTTCCAGTGATGCGACTTTCTCGTTAAACGTGCGCACGGACATGGCACAAGTGGGCGTATCCACCGACGGGAAAATATTCAATACCACGTACTTGCCGGCGAGATCCGACAGGTTGAGTTCGGACAGGTCGCCCTGCACCAGAGTGAATGCCGGCGCCTGGCTGCCGACCGCAGGCAAATCGCCAACCGTGGTGATGGGGTTACCTTTCAGAGTGATAGTGGCCATTGTGCATTCCTTGACGTTCAGAATTGTGAAGTTTGCGTCGAAAGTGCCCGCAGCATGACGACGCAAGAGGGCAAAGTCAATTTACCCACAGGTAACAAAAAACCCCGCAAAATGCGGGGTTTTGAGCGTTACAGGATAGTTCCAGATCAGTGTTCCGTGGATACCCGACCGAAATCGCCGTCCATTTCCGTCGCCAGAAATGACATCACTACCCAGGCCGCCACATTCTGTTTGAGGTTTTCCGGGTCCACCTTGTCCAGGGTGTCGTTGGGCGTGTGGTGGTAATCGAAGTAATCGGTACCGTCCTGGTGCAGGGTCATGGCCGGTACGCCCTGCGCCACGAACACACTACCGTCCGGGCCACCGGACGCCTTGTTGTCACCGCGCTTGATGCCGAGCGGCGCCAACAGCTGCATCATCTGGTCCGCTATGGCGAACTTGCTCTCGGGGATGCGGGTGTCAAAGCGCCAGATTTTGCCGGCGCCGAAATCGGACTCGGAAACCATGATGATCTTTTCCAGATCATTGGCGTGGGCGTCCACATACTGTTTCGCGCCAACCAGACCGATCTCCTCGGCACCGAACAGCACCACCCGCAGGGTGCGACGGGGACGCTGGGGCAGCTCGGCGATCAGGCGCGCGGTTTCCATCACCACCGCCACGCCAGCGCCATCGTCCAGCGCACCGGTGCCCTCATCCCAGCTGTCCAGGTGGGCACCAATAATCACCACTTCTTCCGGCTTCTCGCGGCCGACCACTTCACCAATCACGTTGAAGGACGGGCCATCGGCCAGCGCTTCGTTGTGCACATTCAGTTTCACCTGCACCGGCTTGCCGCGCTTCAGCATGGCCTCCAGCAGGTTGGCGTCCGGTGCGGACAGCGCCAGTGCGGGCACCGGGTTTTCCACGCCGTCTACCGACATCATGCCGGTGTGGGCGAAACGGTCCGAGTCGGTACCCACAGAGCGCAGCAACAGCGCCGCGGCGCCCTTCTCTGCCGCCGCGCGCATGCCCTTGCTGCGGCCGGCCGCTGCCGGGCCGTAGCCCTCACCGGTGCGAGCCCGTTCCATGCGCTTGTTGATAAACGCGATCTTGCCCTTCACTTTGCGCGCCGGCGCTTTCAGCAGCGCGTCCACATCGGCAAACTCCACGATTTCCGCGGTGAGCCCACCTTCCGGAGTGGATGCACCGTAACCCAGGGAGGTCACCACCAGCGGCTGCGGAAAAGGCGCGGTAACTTCTGCATGAGCGTGACCGCGGGCCCAGCGCTTGACGTCGATCTGCTCGGTATAGACCCGGTCAAATCCCAGGTCTTTCATTTTCTGCTGCGCCCAGGCCACCGCGCGCTCGTCGCCCTTGGTGCCGGCGCGGCGCGGCCCCACTTCCACGGTGAGGGACTCTACGTGGCTGTAGGCATCGGAAGATTCCAGCGCGCGATCCCGCAGCACTTCCGCCACGGAGATATCTTCCTGCTTCAGGGCTGTAGCCTGTGCCGACATCACCAGCAGTGCGGCTGCCAGCCCCCCGGTAAAATTCATCAGTGGCTTTAACATGACTTCTCCAGTTACAGCGCTTTGGGTATTTATGGAAATTATTCAGTTTCATCCTGCGGTGGCAGCGCCAGCAATCGCTCGCGCACATCCCGCAGTTGTTGCAGGCCGGTCTCGGTAAACAGATAGGGCGGCTTGCCGGTGTACTCTTCTTCTTCGATCTGCAGGCACTCGAGGCGGAGCTGCTCCAGTGGCGGGTCGTGGCGCATCGGATAACTGATCAGCACCCGCCACTCGTTGTCATCTGCCTGCCCGACAATCACATCTTCCAGACCGCGCTGGAACTGCTCGCGCTCCATGCGAAAGCGCGGTGTGCGCATATGCATCATGCCCCAGAAAATCAGGGCGAACACCGCGAAGGACAGGCAGAGCGTAATTGCGATATTCACTACTGCCCTCCTCCGATTTCTCAGGCGACTTAGTCCAGATCAGCCCAGATCCGTCTGGTGTTCCGGGTTGCGCCCGCGGTATTTGCTGAAGCGCCGCTGGATCTCCTTCATGTCCTGCTCCAGTTCACCGGTAGGCTGGTACAGGGAATCTATACAGATGCGTTTGGTGGGGAAGTCCCAGGCCACCAGCAGCACCGGCACATCCGCGGCATAGGCAATGCGCAGAAATCCGTTCTTCCACTTGTGCGCCTTCTTGCGGGTGCCTTCCGGAGTAATCGCGACCCACATTTTTTCGTTCTGCTTGAACTGGCTCGCCATTTCCTTGGCCAGCCCGCCCGCCGCGCCGCGGTCGGTGGGAATTCCGCCCAGCGCCATGAACAGCCCTTTGAACGGGAAGAAAAACGCTTCCTTTTTCATCATCCACGACGCTTTGAGCTTGAGCGCCATGATGAACGGCATGGCCACCACAAAATCCCAGTTGGATGTGTGCGGAGCCAGAGCCACCATCAATTTCTTTTCCGGCGGAAAATTGCCATCAAACCGCCAGCCGAGCATTTTGACGATCATCAGGCCGATACCCTGGGTGAGCCAGTTGCCCACCCGCGGCATTTCTTCCGGCAGATCGGCAGGGATAGTTGTTTTCTTTGCGGCTGTCACTGCGAATTTCTCTTCTTGTTACTGCGGATATTTTTCGGATCAATGCTCACGGGTTGCGTAGAAGCGGATTTCCTTGTGGCGCTCTTCCGCCAACTGCAGGTTCACCCGCGTCGGCGCCAGGTAAGTGAGATGCCCGGAACCGTCCAGCGCCAGGTTGATGCTTGCCTTGTTGCGGAAGGCTTCCAACTCTTTGGCACTGTCGCTGTCGACCCAGCGCGCGGTGTTCACATTCACGTTCTCGTAAATGGCTTCCACCTTGTACTCGTCCTTCAGGCGATAGGCCACCACTTCAAACTGCAGCACCCCCACGGCACCAACGATGATGTCGTTGTTATCCAGCGGGAAAAACACCTGGGTGGAGCCCTCTTCGGAAAGCTGTTGCAGTCCCTTCTGCAGCTGCTTCAGCTTCAGCGGATCCTTCAGGCGAATGCGGCGGAACAGTTCCGGGGCAAAGTTCGGGATGCCGGTAAATTTCAGGCTCTCGCCCTCGGTGAAGGTATCGCCGATCTGGATGGTGCCGTGATTGTGCAGGCCGATAATATCGCCGGCAATCGCCTCTTCCACGTGAGTGCGGTCGCCGGCCATGAAGGTCACCGCGTCGGCGATTTTCACATCCTTGCCGATGCGCACGTGTTTCATTTTCATACCGCGGTTGTAGGTGCCGGAGCACACGCGCATGAAGGCGATGCGGTCCCGGTGCTTCGGATCCATGTTCGCCTGGATCTTGAACACGAACCCCGAGAACTTGTCTTCCGAGGGTTCTACGGTGCGCTCGTTGGTCGCGCGCGACTGCGGGCCCGGTGCCCACTCCACGAAGCCGTCCAGCATTTCGCGCACGCCGAAGTTGCCGAGCGCAGTACCGAAAAATACCGGGGTCAGTTTACCCGCACGGTACTCGTCCAGATCAAATTCGTGGGTCGCGCCGCGCACCAGCTCGATTTCATCGCGCATGTCGTCGGCATATTCACCCAGCAGTGCGGTCGTCTCTGCAGAATCAAGACCCTGGATCTGGATATCGTCGGGAATGGTGTGTCCCTGCCCCTGCTTGAACACGTGAATGGTGTCGGTGTAAAGGTTGTACACACCCTTGAAGTTCTTGCCGGAGCCCAGCGGCCAGTTGATCGGCGCCGCCTTGATATTCAGCACTTCCTCGATTTCGTCCATCACTTCGATGGGATCGCGGATATCCCGGTCCAGTTTGTTGATAAACGACAGGATCGGCGTGGTGCGCAGGCGACACACGTTCATCAGCTTGATGGTGCGATCCTCGACACCCTTGGCACCGTCGATCACCATCAACGCGGAATCCACCGCGGTGAGCACGCGGTAGGTATCTTCGGAGAAGTCCTCGTGTCCGGGAGTATCCAGCAGGTTTACCACGCGGCCCTTGTAGGGGAACTGCATGACGGACGATGTCACGGAGATACCGCGCTCCTGCTCCATCGCCATCCAGTCGGAACGGGCGTGCGGCCCCTTCTTGCCCTTGACCGAGCCCGCCAGCTGAATGGCATTTCCGAACAGCAGCAACTTTTCGGTCACCGTGGTTTTACCGGCGTCCGGGTGGGAGATGATGGCAAAGGTACGGCGGCCATTGATGCCCGCCAGGGAGGAGGATTGACCCATAATGCAAAAATACGGCTGGATAAAAAACAGGCGCGCATTATACACGTCGGCACACGGCTCTGGGGCCTGTTAGACTGCAAAATCTGTCAAGAAACTCTATCAAGAAACCCCGTGGCATCTTCCACGATTCAAGAGGTGAATAATGAGTCAGGAACGTCTCGAGGCACTGCGGCAAGCACTGGCTGAGCAACAGGTACAGGGATTCCTGACCCCCCGTTGCGACGAATACCAGAACGAATATGTACCTGGCTCCGACGAGCGTCTCGCCTGGCTAACGGGGTTTACCGGTTCCGCCGGCCTCGCCGCCACCGCCGGCGAGCGCAGCGCACTGTTTGTGGACGGCCGCTACACCTTGCAGGCCGCACAGCAGATCGGCAGCCAGCCCATCGAACAGCAGAGCCTCACGCCTGTGGATATCACCAACTGGCTGTGCGAAGCGCTGCGGGAAGGCGATACCCTCGGCTATGATCCGCGCCTGCACACCGAGCCCGGACTGGCACCGCTGAAAAAGCGCTTCGATGAGTGCGGCATCCACCTGCGTGCACTCGACGCCAATCCGATCGACAGCATTTGGAAAGACCGCCCCGCCACCCCGAGTGGTGCCGCGCGCCCGCACCCGCTGGCCTTTACCGGCGAGGAGTCCACCAGCAAGCGCCAGCGCATTGCCGAAATGCTGGCAGCAAAGAAACAGGACGCCCTGTGGCTCGCCAATCCGGAAGTCTGCGCCTGGCTGTTCAATATTCGCGGCAGCGACATCCCTCACCTGCCGGTCGCGCTGTCCATGGGATTCCTGTATCGGGATGGCAGCGCCACCCTGTATCTGGCGGAGAGCGCCACCAGTGACGCCCTGCGTCAGCACCTTGGCCGGGATGTGGAAATCGTCAGTGATAAGGCCTCCCTGTTTGTTGCCGCCGAGCGCCAGCATGTGCAGAAAGTGTGGGCCGATCCGCTGCTCACTAACTGTTGGACCCTGCACGAACTGCGCAACCGCGAGATGCAGATTCTGCTGGAGCGCGACCCCATCACCGTCGCCAAGGCGCGCAAGAATACGGTGGAACTGGAGGGCAGCCGCGCCGCGCATATCCGTGACGGCGCCGCACTGTGTGAATTTCTCGCGGAGCTGCCGGGCGCAGTGGGTAGCGAGAATTTTGGTGAACTGGAAGCGGTGGATTTACTGCGCAGCAAGCGCGAACAGCGTGAGGGGTTTACCGACGACAGTTTTGACTCCATCTCAGGCTATCGCGGCAACGGTGCCATCGTGCACTACCGTGTAACCCAGGAATCCAGCCTGCCGATGCATGCCGAGGGTATCTACCTGATCGACTCCGGCGGCCAGTACCCGGACGGCACCACCGATGTCACCCGCACCGTGGCGCTGGGCGATTTTCCGGAACAGGCAAAAGGACAATTCACCCGGGTATTGAAGGGCCATATCGCCCTCGCCACCCTGCGCTTCCCCAAAGGTACCTGTGGCGAGCAGATCGATGCTTTCGCGCGCAAGTCCCTGTGGGATGTGGGGCTGGACTACGCCCACGGCACCGGTCATGGCGTGGGCAGTTTTCTGAGTGTGCACGAGGGCCCACAGCGGATCGGCAAGGCCACCACCAACGTGGCGCTGGAGCCGGGCATGATCGTTTCCAACGAGCCGGGCTTCTATCTCACCGGTGAGTACGGCATCCGCATCGAAAATCTGATCTTTATCACCGAGAGCCAGAACTATCCCGGCTTTTTGGAATTTGACGCGCTGACCCTGGTGCCCATCGAGCGCCAGCTGATTGACCCGGCACTGCTTAGCGATAGCGAGCTGGGATGGCTGAACGATTACCACAAGAAAGTGCAGGAGACCCTGTCACCGCTGGTGAATGAGCAGACCAGGGCCTGGCTGGTTGCGGCTACCGCGCCGCTAGCGAGAGCCTGATCCCCATATGCCAGGCTCGGGCGCTGTCAGCTCTAGGACGGCGCCCGAGTGTCACGTTTGTTACAGGGGAGCACTCCCGATAGACGTGCCCGCCTCCACCGGTCCCATCTCATCCTCGGAAACATCCAACCCCGACTGGCTGCGACTCTCGTCCCAGAACGGCAGCATGGCCGCCAGTACCCGGCGGCTCACTTCCGGTTCCAGCGCGTGCCCCATGCCGGCAATCGCCACAAACTGCGCGCCGGGAATCTTGTCCGCAGTATCGCGACCGTGATCCGGTGGCAGCAGCGGATCGCTTTCGCCGTGAATGACCAGCGCCGGCACATCAATGCTCCCGAGCAGTCGCGAGCGGTCGCCACTGGCAAGAATCGCCTGGAACTGTCGCACGGTACCCGGTCCGTAGCTGCCGCGGTTCAGTACCCGCACTGCCAGCTGCCGGGCATAGTCCTCGGAGAAATAATCCGGCGAGCCAATGGTGCGCGCGATGGTCACCCGATTGGCCAACTCCAACTCGCGGCCGATATCGGATTTCGCTCCCAGCGCCAGCGCGGAAATCGCTTCGGTCTTGGATTCGGTGAGGTGAGGCGCACCGGAACTGGACATGATCGAGGTTAAGGTGAGTACCCGCTGCGGATATTCCGCCGTCAACACCTGTGCAATCATGCCGCCCATGGAGGCACCGACAATATGTGCCTGGCGGATGTTGAGCGTATCCAGTACCCCTACGGCATCTGCCGCCATATCTTGCAGACGGTAGGCGGGTTCCGGGGTAAAACCGACTTTCGCCCGCACCAGCGTCCACCACACCGGCGGTGCCGACAGCGCGTAAAATTTCTGCGACAGCCCGGCATCCCGGTTATCGAGCAACACGACCCGGTAACCACTGTCCAGCAGCCCCTGTACCAGCGTATCCCCCCAGTGCAGCATCTGCGCACCGAGCCCCATGATGAGCAGCACCGCCTCGCCATCTCGCGGCCCCATATCCTGATAGGCGATCGCGGTTTCGTTGACCGTGGTGAAATGGATCGGATAGCGGTCAAACGGGCTCTCCGTCGTACTCGCAATCTCAGCGCGTAGCGCTACACCCCCGAGCGCCATCCAGCCAAGCACCATCCACCAAGACATTCGCCGCACAACAGGCATCAACATACAAAGTCCCCACCGCGTTAATTTGGAATTATTTCGCCAGCGCGCTTTCAAGCTGTGCAGCACGCGTTCCCAGGTAGCGGCGCAGCCACCACCATGCCATGGCGCCAATCGCCAGATTGGAAATCACCGTCGCCACAAACAGCCCCTGTATCCCCCAGTAGTGATTGCCCAACCAGGCGAGCGGTAGATACAGCCCGAGCACGCGCAGGAACGATATGAATGTACCGGGCAGAGGATGACCGAGACCATTGAACGCGGCATTCGCAGACATGACAAAGCCATAGCCGGCATAACTGATTGGCACCAGGGTGAGGTAGGCCACGGCGACCGCCAGTACCTGCGGGGAGTCACTAAAGAGTGAAGCCACCTTGCCGCCGAACAGCCATAACACCAGCGCGAGGCCAACTCCAAAGAAAATACTGAAGCGCGCCAGCACCGACACCGTCTCGATCAGCCGATCGTGCCGGTTTGCACCCGCGTTCTGGCCCATGAAAGGACCGACCACGGAAGACAGCGCATAGAATACGATCAGCGCCACCGGCTCGATGCGCAGCGCCACACCGAGCCCCGCCACCGCGTCGGCGCCGTGGCTGGCCACCAGCGCCACAACCACGCCGCCGGACATGGGAATGATCACATTGGTGGCAATTGCCGGCAGCCCCACCGCCAGCAGTGCCCGCCAGGACGCTTTCAGCTCCGGCCAATGTCTGCTCGGCATTCCCAAAATCTGCTCCCGCCGCACCAGTACATTGAGTGCGATGGCAAAGCTCAAACCGCGGGCGATCACGGTCGCCAGCGCTGCCCCCTGCAGTTCGAGCCGAGGAAAGCCATAAAGGCCAAATATCAGCAGTGGGTCGAGGATCAGGTTGAACAGCGCCACCGCCATCAGGATGCGTCCGGTAATGGCGCTGTTGCCAATGGCGCGCAGCGCCGACAGTGCAACCATCGGTACCACCGCAAACACGGCGCCCAGATACCAGGGCACCATGTATTCCGCGATCAGCGGCAACAGCCGCTCTTGTGCACCCAGCATCCGGAACAGAGGCTCGATGGTCAGCAATCCCAGCGCGCTGACAACCACAGCGATAACAAGCGCCAACAGTGTGGCGTTGCTGACCAGCTGTTTCACCTGCAGCATATCGCCGGCACCACAAGCCCGCGCCACCGCCGAAGACGTCCCGGCACCAAGCCCGATGGCCAGCGCATTGATCACCATCACCACTGGGAAGGTAAAGCTCATTGCCGCCAGTGGCCCGTCCCCCAATTGGGCGACAAAGTAGGTATCCACCACATTGAACGACATGGTGGCGAGAATGCCCCACACCATGGGCAGGGCCAAACGGCGCAGGTGTGCCGCAACCGGACCTTCAAGCAGGGAGGGCAGGGTTCGTTGGGATGACATCGAATTACCGGAATACTAATCAGGCGGGGGACGATACAGAGTCACGACGAACTGACCGTCCAAATTGGTGATTACAATATCAGACTCATCAGCAGTGCGTCTTCCCGACTGCCATCCGCCTTGGGGTAATAATTCTTGCGGCGGCCATCTTCGGAAAAGCCCAGCTTGTGATACAGCGCGCGACCGGCGCGGTTGGAGGCTCGCACTTCCAGCAGTACCCGCGCCACATCTTCTGGCAGTGAGGAGAAAATTTGCTGTAGCAGACTTGCTCCAACGCCACGGCGTCGCCATTCCGGCGCTACCGCGACATCGAGCACTTCCACTTCATCGAACACCCGGCTGACCACACAGCAGGCGGCAATCGCGCCTTCATTGGTACGAAACACCCAGCAGTGGTGTCCGGATTCCATGCTGCCGCGATACTGACCCGCGCTCCACGGATGAGTGTGGGCACTGCGCGCCAGCTGCGCCAGAGCGTCGCAGTCAGGCAATGCCGCCTGTTCCAGCGTCAGCCCGGTAATCGTATCGGAATGGGGAAGATGCCCAGAGGGGGAGGTATTCACCGCGCGATATCCAAATTCGGTTTGGGTCCGGCAGGCAAGACTCAGCGCCGGGTCTGCTCGGGGTAGAGTTTTCGAAGCAATTGCCACACTTCGCGCTTGCGCAGTGGCTCGCTCAGAAGTTCAGTAAGGCTGGGCATGGCGACCAGTTTCACACCGTTCCAGTCCGCGACGCCATCCTCCAGGGATACCGGCGCACAGAAATCCCGTGCCTGCGCCCCCATCAGCCAGATGGACTTCACCGGCCTGCGCGCGACTGCCGCTTCCAGCCAGCTAGTGCAAGTATCGCGGGCATCCGCGGCACCGCCAGCAGCGGCAAACGGGTTTTCTGCCAGTGGCCACTTGAGCTTGTCGCGCCCACTAGCCAGCTGGTGCCAGCCCAGTGCACGGGTAATATTGCCAAACAGCGCTTCCACCGGCAGTGCACTGCCGGGTTCGCGACTGTCGACCGCCAGCAACTCGTCGCCTTGCCACCAGCAGCTCAGTACAAAGGGGGTGACCTGCTGCTGAGGCGCCAGCGGTTCCGACTCCACCTCCACGCGGGGAGCGCGGGTTTCGGTGGTGATACTACCGATTACCCGGCTGATTTCTGGCGCAGAGTTCGAGCGCAGCCCCTCAACAGACTGCGGGCGTTCGGCTACCGGTGACGACGGCACAGCACCTATTGCGGCCATCACTGCCGCCGCAGGCGCCGCTTCTGCAGCTTCGTCAATGGCCGGCGGTAACTCCGCCTGGGTCGGCTCCGGGGCCAGCGACAGACGGAAACGCGGCATATAGCTGGTTACACCCAGTGCCGTTAGGTATTCCGTCCGCTGTAGTTCGTTCACATCTGGCCCCGTTTATCCGATCAAACGCCTTCCGGCTTGCTGCTTTTGCTGGCGAGCAAGTTTAAAGCATCCAGATAGGCTTTTGCGGATGCCACCAAAATATCTGTATCGGCACCCACACCATTGACCAGTCTGCCATCGCGCTCAAGTCGCACGGTCACGCTGCCCTGAGAATCTGTCCCCTGGGTCACCGCATTCACCGAGTAGAGTTTCAGATCCGCGTTGCTACCGACCACTGATTCGATGGCCTTGAAGGTAGCATCGACTGGACCACTGCCCTCCGCACTACAACTGGTCTTTTCACCGCCGATCTCAAGTTCCAGCCGGGCCTGTGGATTGGTGCCACTTTTACTGCGCACCTCGAGATCCACCAGCTGGTAGTGTTCTACCGGGGCTGAAGCGCCGGAAATCAGAGATTGCAGGTCCTCGTCAAAGATCTCGTGTTTCTTGTCGGCGAGATCCTTGAAGCGCTGGAACAACACATTGAACTCACCCGGGTCGGCAAAGCTAACACCGAGCTCTTCGTACCGCGCCTTTACCGCCGCACGCCCGGAGTGTTTGCCCAATACCAAGCGGTTTTGTCCCCAGCCCACGTCTTCTGCGCGCATGATTTCATAGGTTTCGCGATGCTTGAGCACGCCGTCCTGATGAATGCCGGATTCATGTGCAAAGGCATTGGCCCCCACAATCGCCTTGTTGGGCTGCACCGGAAACCCGGTAATGGAAGATACCAAGCGCGAAGTGGGTACGATCAGGGTGGTATCAATGCCGGTCTCCACCGGGTAGATGTCATGGCGGGTACGCACCGCCATCACGATTTCCTCGAGAGAGGCGTTACCCGCCCGCTCGCCCAAGCCATTGATCGTGCACTCCACCTGGCGCACACCGTTCATCACCGCAGACAGGGAGTTCGCCACCGCGAGGCCCAGGTCGTTGTGACAATGGGTAGAAAAAATCGCCAGGTCTGAATTGGGCACATTCTCGATTACCCGCTTGAACATGGCGCCGTACTCGCCCGGCTCACCGTAACCCACAGTGTCGGGAATATTGATCGTGCCGGCACCGGCCTTGATCACCGCCTCGATAATGCGGTACATAAATTCCGGCTCGGAACGGCTGCCGTCTTCGAGGGAGAATTCCACATCGTCGGTAAACTGGCGCGCAGTTTTAACCGCCTCCACCGCTTGGCGCAGCACATCTTCTGGCTCCATTTGAAGCTTGTACTTCATATGAATAGGAGATGTGGCAATAAATGTGTGAATACGCGAGGAATTGGCCTTCTTCAGCGCCTCACCGGCGCGAATGATATCTGGCCCTACAGCGCGGGCCAGGCTGCACACCGTCGAATCTTTAACGGTCTCCGCCACCGCCTGCACCGCTTCAAAATCGCCTTGGCTGGCGATGGCAAAGCCTGCCTCAATCACATCCACCTTCATGCGTTCAAGCATGGTCGCAATACGGACTTTCTCTTCCTTGGTCATGGAAGCGCCGGGGCTCTGCTCACCATCGCGCAAGGTGGTATCAAAAATGACTAATTTATCTTTTTTAGTGTTCATTTGGACTCTTCTCCTAGTCTGGCCCGAGGCTAAACAGCAGGACTGCCGCTGTCTACGCACTGCTCTAATTAAGTACGGAATTCTGTCGAGAGGTACGCGAATAAAATTATCTGCCGCGATTGGGCAGTCGTAGCAGGCCAGCTAGTAGTGGAGAGGAAGCAGAATACCCAGTAGCAAGAGAATTTCTGGCGCTGAGGAAAATTTGTGAGTGCTGGAGGCCTATTGGGCAAAAGACAGTTCGCCTTCCGACCGGCACTATCGAATTGACTGGGATAGTGGGAAACATGGCTATAGCTTCAATGTTCTGGTTGATTGAATTCAATTATGTCGAAGCCCTTTTGAGGCTCCCGCAACAACCCGAATGCCTTACCCGGGTGTCACGATCCAAGACTATAAGCCCGCAGCGCCATCCCCTCAATGCCCATCCTACTTAGAGCGTTTAATCGACAACCATTTGCAAAAACATCATCACAAAAGCCAAATATTTAAAAAAACATCTCGGTTAGGACAGGTTCACGGTGAGGCGATGTGGCCCCCGTGAACCCTCAATTGGCTCAAAGCAGTTTTTCGATATCGGATGCCAGCGCCTCAGGCTTGTCTTTTGGCGCATAACGCCCAACCACCTGCCCATCCCGGTTGACGAGAAACTTGGTGAAGTTCCATTTGATCCCCTCAGTACCGAAAATTCCCGGAGCCTCCTTCTTCAGCGAAGTAAACAGGGGGTGGGCATTTCCACCATTTACATCCACCTTGGAATACACCGGAAAGCTGACACCATAATTGATTGCACAGAACTCCTGAATTTCGCTATCGCTCCCAGGCTCCTGCTGACCAAATTGATTGCAGGGAAAACCGAGTACCACTAGCCCCTGCTCACGGTATTCGCGATACAGGTCTTCCAGTCCTTGGTACTGGGGAGTAAATCCACATTTGCTCGCCGTATTTACGATCAGCAATACCTTGCCTTTGTGTTCTTCCAGCGTGGTCTGTTTGCCATCAATGGTTTGGAAAGGAATGGAGTAGAGGTCGGTCATTTGAAGATCTCTTGTTTCAGGAAGAGCCCAACGCTACTGGTGTCCGGTTCGAATGGCAAATCCGTATACCACAGGTATTTGTTATTCCCGGCACCGAAGCCTGCTGCTTTAGCTTTCCCGGGATTTGATGTGGATTGTTTTTAATGGAGTTTTTTGGGTTATACACAGGCCTCTTACTCACAGAAACACTGGACAGAGCTGGGGATAAGTTTGGGATATTGGACCTGAGGCCCGTGGTTACTGGGGTTCGGGAGGCGTTTAAAAAAGCGTCGGTGGGTAATTTAGCAGAGCCCTGGATAAGCTTTGCAGCCTGGTGAGGAAATAGAGCAACCGTTATGTTCCGGGAGTTACGCGAGCTCCTGCAGAGCCATCCGCTGTTCGGCGGCCGCGTCGTCATGCAGGTAAAAATAAAAAGCAGATAAAGAAAAAGGCCGTACAGTTTCCTGTACGGCCTTTTGGATTAGAAGCCTGACGATGACCTACTCTCACATGGGGAAGCCCCACACTACCATCGGCGATGTTGCGTTTCACTTCTGAGTTCGGCAAGGGATCAGGTGGTTCCACAACTCTATTGTCGTCAGGCAAACTGGCTTGGGTTGGTGTTGGTCTTATGGGCGATTGTTGCCCTGCGCTACCTGTTATCGCTGTTTGCCTGGTCTCTTCGGACCGCGATAACCCCAAATTAATCGGTGAAACATTCTGTAGTAATACACCGCAAGTCGATCTTGCTTGTGTGTCTCTTGGGCCACAACCCAATTCAATCGTTAGTAACCATCTCTGTTGTATGGTCAAGCCGCACGGGCAATTAGTACTGGTTAGCTCAACGCCTCACAACGCTTCCACACCCAGCCTATCAACGTGGTAGTCTTCCACGGCCCTTTAGGAGACTCGAAGTCTCAGGGAGATCTCATCTTGAAGGAGGCTTCCCGCTTAGATGCTTTCAGCGGTTATCCCGTCCGAACATAGCTACCCGGCAATGCCACTGGCGTGACAACCGGAACACCAGAGGTTCGTTCACTCCGGTCCTCTCGTACTAGGAGCAACTCTTCTCAAATCTCCAACGCCCACGGCAGATAGGGACCGAACTGTCTCACGACGTTCTAAACCCAGCTCGCGTACCACTTTAAATGGCGAACAGCCATACCCTTGGGACCGGCTTCAGCCCCAGGATGTGATGAGCCGACATCGAGGTGCCAAACACCGCCGTCGATGTGAACTCTTGGGCGGTATCAGCCTGTTATCCCCGGAGTACCTTTTATCCGTTGAGCGATGGCCCTTCCATACAGAACCACCGGATCACTATGACCTACTTTCGTACCTGCTCGTCATGTCTGACTCGCAGTCAAGCGCACTTATACCATTATGCTCATTGCATGATTTCCGACCATGCTGAGTGCACCTTCGTACTCCTCCGTTACTCTTTGGGAGGAGACCGCCCCAGTCAAACTACCCACCATACACTGTCCTCGATCCAGATAATGGACCAGAGTTAGAACCTCAAACATACCAGGGTGGTATTTCAAGGATGGCTCCACAGGAACTGGCGTTCCTGCTTCAAAGCCTCCCACCTATCCTACACAAGTAGGCTCAAAGTTCAGTGCAAAGCTATAGTAAAGGTTCACGGGGTCTTTCCGTCTAGCCGCGGGTACACTGCATCTTAACAGCGATTTCAATTTCACTGAGTCTCTGGTGGAGACAGCGTGGCCATCGTTACGCCATTCGTGCAGGTCGGAACTTACCCGACAAGGAATTTCGCTACCTTAGGACCGTTATAGTTACGGCCGCCGTTTACCGGGGCTTCGATCAAGAGCTTCGCTTACGCTAACCCCATCAATTAACCTTCCGGCACCGGGCAGGCGTCACACCCTATACGTCCACTTACGTGTTTGCAGAGTGCTATGTTTTTAATAAACAGTCGCAGCCACCTGGTCACTTCGACCGGCCTCAGCTTAAGGAGCAAGTCCCATCACCAAAACCGGCGTACCTTCTCCCGAAGTTACGGTACCATTTTGCCTAGTTCCTTCACCAGAGTTCTCTCAAGCGCCTTGGTATTCTCTACCTGACCACCTGTGTCGGTTTAGAGTACGGTTCGCAATTGCCTGAAGCTTAGAAGTTTTTCCTGGAAGCAGGGCATCAACCACTTCACTTACCGAAGTAAGCTTCGTCATCAGTTCTCAGCCTTAGGGGACCGGATTTGCCTAATCCCCCAGCCTACGACCTTAAACATGGACAACCAATCGCCATGCTGGCCTAGCCTTCTCCGTCACTCCATCGCAGCAATTGCAAGTACAGGAATATTAACCTGTTTCCCATCGACTACGGCTTTCGCCCTCGCCTTAGGGGCCGACTAACCCTGTCCCGATTAGCGTTGGACAGGAACCCTTGGTCTTCCGGCGGGGAGGTTTTTCACCCCCCTTGTCGTTACTCATGTCAGCATTCGCACTTCTGATACCTCCAGCAAACCTCACAGTTCACCTTCAACGGCTTACAGAACGCTCCTCTACCATGCCCATAAAGAGCATCCGCAGCTTCGGTTACCAGTTTGAGCCCCGGTATATCTTCCGCGCAGGCCGACTCGACTAGTGAGCTAT
>NZ_CP137555.1:1947500-2090000 GCF_033723955.1 Microbulbifer pacificus
GTCCAGTCGAGACCAAGTGCGTCAGCGCCGGTCTCCGCCATCAGCTCCAGCCACTGGCCGCCCCCCTTGGTGAACAGGATCGCCGGAACTTTGCGCCCGTCCTGCTCCTTGATCAGTCCCTGCAGAATACGGGCCATATATTGCAGGGAAAACTCCTGGTAGGCCGCGTGGCTGAGTGCACCACCCCAGGTATCGAAAATCTGTACCGCCTGGGCACCGGCGCGGATCTGCGCGTTGAGATAGTCGATGACCGAGTCCGCCAGCACGCTCAGCAACTGATGCAGATCTTCTGGGCGGTTGTAGAGCATCTCCTTGGTGCGGGCGAAGTCGCGGCTGGAGCCACCTTCCACCATATATGTGGCGAGGGTCCAGGGACTGCCGGAGAAGCCGATCAGCGGCACCCGACCATTCAGTTCACGGCGGATAGTGGTAACCGCGTTGGTGACATAGTCCAGGTCCTGTGCGGTGTTGACCACTTCCAGTGCCGCGATATCGGCGCTGGTACGCACGGGCTTTTTGAATTTCGGGCCCTCGCCTTCCTCAAAATAGAGCCCCAGACCCATCGCATCGGGGATGGTCAGGATATCGGAAAACAGGATCGCAGCGTCCAGCGGGTAGCGCTCCAGGGGCTGCAGGGTCACCTCACAGGCCAGCTCGGTATTGCGGCACAGATCCATAAAGGTACCGGCCTTGGCACGGGTGGCGCGGTATTCCGGCAGGTAACGGCCGGCCTGACGCATCATCCACATCGGCGTGCGGTCTACGGGCTGACGCAGCAGGGCGCGCAGGAAGCGGTCGTTTTGAAGCGGAGCAAACTGGGAGGGGGGCTGGATCTCGGACATGACAATTCAGGGGCTGGCTAAAAAGGCGGCTATTGTAGCCGGGAGCATAGGCGGAAAACAAAACTCTTGCGGATACAGTTTCCCCAAACGTCACGTACAATAACGCGCCCACGGCTTTCACCATGGCGCAACCTGCGTTACCCGAACCCCGACCGCCGTGCCATCGCTCAGGCAATGATGCGCCGCTTCCACTTTTTTCAGTGGGCGGCTCTGGTTGCGGCTGCCGGATTCTTTTCCCTGTAGAACGATGAGCGATTGAATGGAAACTTATGGCGCACTCAGCCTGATTCCCACCATTGCCGTGGTCGCCACCGCCGTGATCACCAAGCGCCCGGTGGCCGCCCTGATCACCGGCGTGATTATCGCGCTGGTGATGCTCGACCCGAGCGACATCATGACCCCGCTGACCGAAACCGCACTGGCGGTGATGGCCGATGAAACCATCGGCTGGGTCATCCTCGTGTGCGGACTGTTCGGCAGCCTGATCGCGCTGCTGATACGCTCAGGTGCCGCCAACGCTTTCGCGGATTTGCTGGCCAAAAGAGCCAATACCCGCAACCGCGCGCTGCTCAGCACCTGGTTTCTCGGGCTGGTGATCTTTATCGATGACTACCTGAACGCCCTCGCCGTCGGCGCCTCAATGAAAAAGGTCACCGACAAATTCAAGGTGTCACGCCAGATGCTGGCGTATATCGCCGACTCTACCGCGGCGCCGGCGTGTTTTTTGGTGCCTATCTCCACCTGGGCGGTGTTCTTCTCCGGCATCCTGGAATCCGCAAATATCGCGGAACAGGGCCAGGGTATCAGCATGTACATCAGCGCCATCCCGTTCATGCTCTATTCCTGGCTGGCGCTGCTGCTGGTGCCACTGGTGGCCACCGGTCGTATACCACTGATCGGCCCGATGAAACGCGCCGAGGCTCTCGCCGCCGCCGGTACGCCGGAAATTTCCCCCGACGAGCTGCCGGCGAGTGCCGCCGGCCCCGCTGCGGTGGGTCCGCGGCACCACGCGTGGAACTTCATCGTGCCGATCCTCAGCCTGCTGTTTTTCAGCTGGGTTTACGACATTGACGTCCTCAAGGGTGTGATCATCGCATTGGCGATCACCATTCCCCTGTTCGGCCTGCAGAGAGTCATCGGCTGGCACGAGATGCTGGACACGGTGATGGACGGCTTCAAACTGATGATTCCACCGCTCGCCATCATCGTTGCGGCCTTTATGTTCAAGGCCGTGAACGACAGCCTGGGCATGCCGCAGTATGTGATCGAGTCACTGAAACCGCTGATGACCGCGCAGTGGTTGCCGCTGGTGGCCTTTTTGTCCATGTCGCTGATTTCATTTGCCACTGGCTCGTCGTGGGGGATTTTCACCATTACCATCCCCATCATCGTCCCGCTGGCGCAGGCCGTCGGCTGCCCGCTGCCGCTGGCTCTCGGCGCACTGCTCTCCGCCAGTGCCTTTGGTAGCCACGCCTGCTTCTACGGCGACGCCACCGTGCTTGCAGCCCAGGGCAGCGGCTGTACGGTGATGAGCCACGCGCTGACCCAGCTGCCCTACGCCATCATGGCGGCGATCATCGCCGGCATCGGCTTCGTGCTGTGCGGCTTTTTGCTGGTATAAGCGGTTAGCTGAATTCACCAATAAAAAAGGGGCGCCGAGGCGCCCCTTTTTATTTTGACGTTCTGCACGTCGGATAAGCATCAGACCTTCAGGTAGTCGAGGATACCCTCGGCGGCCTGGCGGCCTTCCCAGATCGCAGTAACCACCAGATCTGAACCGCGCACCATGTCGCCGCCGGCAAAGACCTTGTCGTTGCTGGTCTGGAACTTGAACTTCTGCTGCTCCGGCGCAACCACACCGCCCCACTCGGCCACCTGGATATTGTGCTCACCGAACCAGTCCGCCGGGCTCGGGCGGAAACCGAACGCCACCAGCACCACATCCGCCGGGATGACCTGTTCGGAACCGGGCACCACTTCCGGGCGACGGCGGCCTTTCTCATCCGGCTCACCCAGCTGGGTGGTCACCACTTTCACACCTTCCACCTTGCCGTCACCGACGATTTCCACCGGCTGGCGGTTGAACAGGAAGCGCACGCCCTCTTCCTTGGCATTCGCCACCTCGCGGCGCGAGCCGGGCATGTTTTCTTCGTCGCGACGGTAGGCACAGGTCACGCGCTTGGCGCCCTGGCGGATGGAGGTGCGATTGCAGTCCATGGCGGTGTCGCCACCACCCAGTACCACTACACGCTTGCCGTCCACGGAGATGAAATCTTCCGCGCTCTTCTCCCAACCCATGTTGCGGTTGACGTTGGAAATCAGGAACGGCAACGCGTCGTATACGCCCGCCAGATCCTCACCGGGGAAGCCGCCCTTCATGTAGTTGTAGGTCCCCATGCCCAGGAACACCGCGTCGTAGTCAGCCATCAACTGGTCGAAAGTGATGTCTTTGCCAATCTCGGTTTCCAGACAGAACTCCACCCCCATCTCGGTGAAGATGGCGCGGCGCTGTTGCATCACGGATTTCTCGAGCTTGAACTCGGGGATACCGAATGTGAGTAGTCCGCCGATTTCCGGGTGCTTGTCGAATACCACCGGCTGTACGCCGTTCCGCACCAGCACGTCGGCGCAGGCGAGGCCCGCAGGGCCGGCGCCGACAATCGCCACACGCTTGTCGGTCTTTTTCACCGCACTCACGTCCGGGCGCCAGCCCAGCGCGAACGCGGTATCGGTGATGTATTTCTCGGCGTTGCCGATGGTCACCGCGCCGAAGCCGTCGTTCAGGGTACAGGCGCCCTCACACAGGCGATCCTGCGGGCACACGCGGCCGCACACTTCCGGCAGGGAGTTGGTCTGGTGACTCAACTCCGCCGCTTCCATGATGTTGCCCTCGCTGATCAGGCGCAACCAGTTCGGAATGTAGTTGTGCACCGGGCACTTCCACTCGCAGTAGGGGTTGCCGCAGTCCAGGCAGCGGTGCGCCTGGCTGGCTACCTGCCGCTCGGTGAACGGCTGGTAGATCTCCACGAACTGGTTGGTACGGGTGATGATGTCTTTCTTGGCGGGGTCGACCCGGCCAACGTCGATAAACTGGAAATCGTTGTTCAGACGCTGTGACATAGGTAAATCTCCCCCTTATTCGCCGCGCTTGCGTACATCGGACAGCAGTCCGGCGAGGCTGGCGGCCTTCGGCTTCACCAGCCAGAACTTGTTGAGGTAGTCGTCGAGGTTATCCAGCAGTTCCTGGCCCCACTCGCTGCCGGTTTCATCCACGAACTCCTCGATCACTTCGCGCAGGTGACTCTGGTATTCCTCCAGCGCCTCGCTGCTGATACGGCGCAGCTCGATCAACTCGTGGTTGCACTTGTCGAAGAAATCGCGATCCATATCCAGTACATAGGCGAAGCCACCGGTCATACCGGCACCGAAGTTGACCCCGGTCTTGCCCAGCACCGCGATCATGCCGCCAGTCATATACTCACAACAGTGATCGCCTGCGCCTTCCACCACCGCAAAGGCACCGGAGTTGCGCACGCCGAAGCGCTCGCCGGCACAGCCGGAGGCAAACAGCTTGCCGCCGGTGGCGCCGTACAGGCAGGTGTTGCCGATGATGCTGGTTTCCTCGGACTTGAAGCTACTGCCCTGGGGCGGACGAATCACCAGCTTTCCGCCCGCCATACCCTTGCCCACATAGTCGTTGGCGTCGCCTTCCAGGTACATCTCCAGGCCGCCGGCGTTCCACACCCCGAAGGACTGGCCGGCAACGCCGGTGAGACGCAGCTTGATCGGTGCATCCACCATGCCCTGGTTGCCGTGGCGCTTGGCGATCTCGCCGGACAGGCGCGCACCGATGGAGCGGTCGCAGTTGGTCAGCTGGAAACTGAACTCGCCACCGGACAGGTTTTCTATCGCCGGCAGGGTTTCCGCCACCATGCGCTCCGCCAGCAGGCCCTTGTCCCACGGCTCGTTCTTCGGCTGCTGACAGGTCTGCGGCTTGCTGTCGAGCAGCGCGTCGCTGTGCAGCAGCGGCGACAGGTCCAGGGTCTTCTGCTTGGCAGTCTCACCCTCGAGGGTCTCCAGCAGGTCCACCCGGCCCACCAGTTCCTCGATGGAGCGAACCCCGAGGCGCGCCATCCACTCGCGGGTTTCCTCGGCCACGAACCTGAAGAAGTTCATCGCCATTTCCACCGTGCCGATGTAGTGCTCGTCGCGCAGGTCCTTGTTCTGGGTGGCGACGCCGGTGGCGCAGTTGTTCAGGTGACAGATTCGCAGGTACTTACAGCCCAGCGCCACCATCGGCGCGGTGCCGAAACCGAAGCTTTCGGCGCCGAGAATGGCCGCCTTGACCACGTCGAGACCGCTCTTCAGACCGCCGTCGGTCTGCACCCGCACCTTGCCGCGCAAGTCGTTGGCGCGCAGGGTCTGGTGAGTCTCCGCCAGGCCCAGCTCCCACGGGGAACCGGCGTAGCGGATGGAAGTGATCGGGCTCGCGGCGGTACCGCCGTCGTAGCCGGAAATGGTGATCAGGTCCGCGTAGGCCTTGGCTACACCGGCGGCGATGGTGCCGACGCCGGGGCGGGATACCAGCTTCACCGATACCAGCGCATCCGGGTTGACCTGCTTCAGGTCGTAGATCAGCTGCGCCAGGTCTTCAATGGAGTAAATATCATGGTGCGGCGGCGGTGAAATCAGGGTCACGCCGGGCACCGAGTAGCGCAGGCGCGCGATCAGTTCGTTGACCTTGCCGCCGGGCAGCTGGCCGCCCTCGCCGGGCTTGGCGCCCTGGGCTACCTTGATCTGCAGCACTTCCGCGTTCACCAGATAGTGCGGGGTAACGCCGAAACGACCGGAGGCGATCTGCTTGATCTTGGAGACCTTGTCGGTGCCGAAACGCGCCGGGTCCTCGCCACCCTCACCGCTATTGGAGCGGCCACCCAGGCGATTCATGGCCTGGGCCAGGGACTCATGCGCTTCCGGTGACAGCGCGCCGAGGGACATGGCGGCGCTGTCGAAGCGGCGCAGGATGTTTTCCACCGGCTCCACTTCATCCAGCGGAATCGACAGCAGGTCTTTTTTCACGCCCAGCAGGTCGCGCAGGGTGGCGACAGGGCGCTGGTTCACCAGCGTCGCGTAATCGCGCCAGGCGCCGTAATCGCCGGAGCGCACCGCTTCCTGCAGCGCCTTCACCACATCCGGGTTGAACGCGTGGTACTCCTGGCCGTACACAAACTTGTGCAGACCGCCGGCGGAGACTTGCTTGCGCGGTTTCCACGCCAGTTCGGCGCGCCCGCGCATGTCTTCTTCCAGCTCGGCGAAGCCTGCCCCCAGCACACGTGCTGGCGCTTCCGGGAAGCACAGGTCAATGACGTCCTGTGACAGCCCCACCAGTTCAAACAGCAGTGCGCCGCGGTAGGAGGCCACCGCGGAAATCCCCATCTTCGACAGGATCTTCAGCAGCCCCTTGCTGATGCCTGTGCGGTAGTTCTTCTGCGCGGTGGCAGCGTCCAGCAGCAGCTCACCGGTTTCGATCAGGTGATTGATGATGCTGTAGGAGAAATACGGGTGCACCGCGGTGGCGCCGACGCCAATCAGGCACGCCAGCTGGTGCGAGTCGCGCGCGGTGGCGGTGTCCACCACCACGTTGGAGTCACAGCGCAGGCCGTTGTGCACCAGGTGGTGGTGTACCGCGCCGGTGGCGAGCAGCGCATCGATGGGCAGCTTGCCTTCTTCAATATTGCGATCCGACAGCACCACGATGACGGTGCCTTCGTTGCGCACCGAATCGGCGGCATCCTTGCACAGTTTTTCAATGGCGCCCTTCAGGTCCAGCTGCGTCGGGTCATAGTTCAGGTCGAACACCTTCGCCTTGAACTCCTCACGGCCGAGGTCCAGCAGTGCACTGTATTTAATGTGCGAAAGCACCGGCGACGACAGGATCACGCGGTCCGCGTGCTCGGGAGTTTCCTCGAACACGGACTTCTCACGCCCCAGGCAGGTCTCCAGGGACATGACGATGGTTTCCCGCAGCGGGTCGATCGGCGGGTTGGTCACCTGCGCAAACTGCTGGCGGAAGAAATCGTACAGGCAGCGGTTGCCCTGGGACAGCACCGCCATCGGGGTGTCGTCGCCCATGGAACCCACAGCTTCCTGGCCCGACTCCGCCAGCGGGCGGATCACCTGGTCGCGCTCTTCCAGCGAGGAGCTGAACAGTTTCTGGTAGACCTTGAACTGCTCGAACGAGAAATTGTTGTCCACTGGTGCGGTCACCAGGGTGGAGCGGATGCGGCGGGCCTTGCCCTTCAGCCACTGCTTGTACGGATGCGCCTTTTTCAGCTCGCCGTCCACCTCGGCGGTATGGCGCAGCTTGCCTTCCAGAGTGTCCACAGACAGGATCTGGCCCGGGCCCAGACGCCCCTTGGCTACCACGTCAGCAGGATCGTATCTATAGGTCCCGACCTCGGACGCCACGGTAATGAAGTCGTCCTTGGTGATGACCCAGCGGGATGGGCGCAAGCCATTGCGGTCGAGGGTACACACGGCGTAGCGGCCGTCGGTCAACACCAGACCGGCAGGGCCATCCCAGGGCTCCATGTGCATGGAGTTGTATTCGTAGAAGGCGCGCAGCTCGGAGTCCATGGTGTCCACGTTCTGCCACGCCGGCGGTACCAGCATGCGGATGGCGCGGTGCATGTCGATACCACCCGCCATCAGCAGCTCGAGCATATTGTCGAGACTGGAAGAGTCGGAACCGGTGCGGTTCACCAGCGGCGCCAGCTCGTTCAGCTCCGGCAACAGCTCGGTATTGAACTTGGGCGTGCGCGCCACAGACCAGTTGCGGTTACCGGTGACGGTGTTGATCTCACCGTTGTGCGCCAGCATGCGGAACGGCTGGGCCAGCGGCCAGCGCGGCATGGTGTTGGTGGAGAAACGCTGGTGGAACACACAGATCGCGGTTTCCAGGCGCGGGTCTGCCAGATCCGGGAAGAACGCCGGCAGATCCGCTGGCATCATCAGGCCCTTGTAGGAAAGCACCCCGGTAGAAAGGCTGGCGATGTAGGTATCGTCACCGAGCTGCTGTTCCGACTTGCGACGGATCACGAACAGGCGGGCGGCAAATTTCTGGTCACCCAGCGGTTGCTCGGCATCGTTGATTAGCAGGTGTTCAAAGCGCGGCAGCGACTGGCGCGCAATGGGGCCAAGACAGTCGGCATTGGTAGGTACCGGGCGCCAGCCGGCGACCTTCAGGCCCTGGGCCTCCACTTCGCGCTCGAGAATGGCGCGTGCCGCGGCAGCCTTGGCCTCGTCCAGCGGCAGCATGATGGAACCCACGGCGTAGCTGTCGCTCAGCTCGCCACCGAAGGCCTCCTTCGCCACAGCGCGCAGAAACGCATCCGGCTTCTGCAGCAGCAGGCCGCAGCCGTCTCCGGTTTTGCCATCGGCGGCAATACCGCCGCGGTGAGTCATGCAGGTCAGCGACTCAATCGCCGTCTGTAACAACTTGTGGCTGGTCTTGCCTTTGAGATGGGCAATCAGACCAAAGCCACAGTTATCTTTGAACTCATCCAATCGATACAGACCGCTACCCATAGAATTCCTCAAAGTGTTATTGCCACCCCGTTCGTGCTGAATGATCGCGCCCTATCGGAGCGGCAATCCGTTCACAGTGCGCTCGTTAATTCGAGGACTGTCCTTGGGGGTATATTTATCTACTTTCGAGCCAAAGATGCCGCAGATTCCACTGGGTTTTCGAAACTCCAGTGACAAAAAAAGCCCGCATTAGGGGCTTGGGTGTTACTCGCTTCCTGCGAGCCTGGGCTTTGTTGTTATCGGCTCATTTCCCCGGTTTTCACCAGGGGGGCGCGCAATGTTACAAGTGCCCCCCTGCGATTGCAAGATTCGCCAGATTTTTTTGCTGTTAGCATGCCGTTTAACCGATTTATCTTCTTCAAAATTCGTTTGGCGTCAAAGAATCCTCAGTACGGTAAAAAAACTACAGATTCATCACCGTGCACCGCAGCTGTGCAACGCTTCTATCAGTTGCTCTTTAGGGGTATCAGCGACAATCTGCGCATCACCGATGGCGCGCAGCAACACCAGACGCAATTTGCCATCCTGTACCTTTTTATCCACCGACATTGCGCGTAAATAATCATCCACCGCCATATCCACGGGGGATTGTTGCGGCAGGTTGGCTCTGGTTAGCAGTGCGCGCAAGCGGTCTACCTCTTGCTGGGAAATCCAGCCGCGCAGGCGCGACAGCTCCGCCGCCATTGCCATCCCTGCAGCCACTGCCTCCCCATGCAGCCATTTACCGTAACCCTGTACCGCTTCTATCGCATGGCCGAAGGTATGGCCGAAATTGAGGATGGCACGGCGTCCGGATTCCCGCTCGTCTTGCGCCACCACCGCGGCCTTGTCCGCACAACTGCGCTCCACCGCGTAGGCCAGTGCCGCGGGGTCGCGGGCGAGCAGTGCGTCCATATTCGCCTCCAGCCACGCGAAAAAGGGTGCATCGCAGATCATGCCGTATTTGATGACCTCGGCGATGCCTGCAGACAACTCGCGATCCGGCAGGGTCGTCAGTGTGTCGATATCGATCAGCACCAGTCGCGGCTGATAGAAGGCGCCGATCATGTTCTTGCCCAGCGCATGGTTGACCCCGGTTTTCCCACCCACAGAGGAATCCACCTGGGACAACAGGGTGGTGGGGACCTGCACGAAATCCACCCCGCGCTGGTAGCAGGCCGCGGCGAATCCACTCATATCCCCCACCACGCCGCCGCCAAGGGCGACGATGGTGGTGCTGCGATCGTGGCGCTTTTCCAGCAGTGTGTCGAAAATCCGGTTCAGGGTATCCAGGGTCTTGAACGCCTCGCCGTCGGGCAGCTGCACACTGTCCACCTTGTCAAAGTCCTGCAGGCTGGCGAGCAGCTTTTCCAGGTAAAGCGGCGCAATGGTCTCGTTCGTGACCACCAATACCTGGCGGCCGCGAATCGCGTTGGTGAAATGTGTGGAATTTCCCAGTAAACCGGGGCCGATCAGAATGGGATAACTGCGATCACCGAGATCGACCGTGAGACTGTGCATGGCTACTCCCTTAAGCCCAGAAGTGAAAAATGAAAAGGTGATTTATTCCGGCGAGCCAACACCCTAACACCGCAAGATGCGGATGTTGCAACGGCGCATCGGGGATCTCATCCGGCAGATACTGCCATCAGCCGGTCCACCACCAGCTGGGCGGCCTGCTTGGGCGTACAGTCGTCGGTATCACACACAAGGTCGGCAACATCATCGTAAAACGACGCACGCTGCTGCAGAATTTCCTGCAGTTTTTCACGGGGATCGGCCACCTGCAGCAGCGGGCGGTTGCTGTTTTTGGAAGTGCGCTCCACCAGTTGGTCGAGTCCTGCGCGTAAGTAGACGACAAATCCGTGATTTTTCAGCAGCGCGCGATTTTCCGGTATTAATACTATTCCGCCGCCAGTGGCGATTACCTGCGGCTCGCCAGTGCACAGATCCCGCAACACCGCGCTCTCGCGACGGCGAAAGCCGGCCTCGCCTTCCACATCAAAGATCCACGGAATATCGGCGCCGGTGCGGTCTTCAATCACCTTGTCGGAATCGGCAAAAGGCAGCCCCAGTTGGGCTGCCAGTAATTTGCCGATGGTGGACTTGCCGGCCCCCATCGGGCCGACAAGAAAGATGGGCTGGGTGATCACTTGCTGAAAGACATGAACTCGTCTTGCATGATGCGCGGGGTGACGAAAATCAGCAGCTCGCGCTTGTCTTCCTGCTTGGTGGACCGCTTGAACAGGTGACCAAGGAAAGGGATATCGCCGAGGAATGGCACCTTGCTTTCCCCTTCCAGAGTCTGCGCTTCGAAGATGCCGCCGAGCACGATGGTTTCGCCGTTGCGCACCAGTACCTTGGTCTGCAGAGAGTTCACGTTGATCGCCGGAATCTGCGCACCGGTGATCACATTGGTGAACAGCTCACCGACACTGTTCTGGTCGATGTTCAGGCTCATGATGATGTTGTCATCCGGGGTGATCTGCGGGGTAACGTTCAGCAGCAGTACCGCCTCTTTGAAAGTTACCGAAGCGGCACCGGAGGAGGTCGCCTCCAGATAGGGGATTTCCACACCGGAGCGAATCGTCGCCTCCTGCTTGTCGCCGGTCACCACCTTGGGCTGGGACACAATTTCCGCCTTGCCCACATCTTCCAGTGCGGACAGCTCGAGACCCAGCAGGAAGTCTTCTTTCAGGATCGCATAGGCAATGCTACCTGCGCGCTGACTGAGCCCCAGATCCACCAGCATCGGGTCGTGCAGGGTGGTAGGTGAAGACAAATCCGGAATACTGCCATCGCCATCAGAAATTCCTGGCAACTGACTACCGGAACCGATACCAATGGCATCGTCACTCATGTTGTGATCTTCCAGATAGCTCCAGCGCACACCGAGGTTTCTCTCAAAGTCGGTATTGGCTGTCACCAGACGTGCTTCGATCATCACCTGACGGATCGGGATATCGATCGCGGCAATCAGATCGCGGAACTGGGCAATCTTGTCTTCGGTATCGGTGAGGATGATGGTGTTGGTACGCTCATCCACGATGGCGCTGCCACGGGAAGACAGGATGCTGCGCTGCTCCTGGTCATCACGACCACCTGCAAAGTTGCCCTGTCCAAAGCCACCGCCCTGACCACCACTCTGGTTACCGGCAAACAGGGTGAACAGTTCGCGGGCGTCGGCGTAGCGGATCTGAATGTACTCGGTGCGCAGCGGCGCCAGCTCTTCCAGCTGCTTGCGGGTTTCCAGCTCGCGGCGCTCACGCTCGGCAATTTCCGCTGCCGGCGCGACCATGATCACGTTGCCTTCCTGGCGCTTGTCCAGGCCTTTGGCTTTCAGAATCAGCTCCAGCGCTTGATCCCACGGCACGCCGTCGAGGCGCAGGGTGATACGCCCCTGTACGGTATCGCTCGCCACCAGGTTGAGGTCGGTAAAGTCAGCAATCAACTGCAGTACCGAGCGCACCTCGATGTCCTGGAAGTTCAGCGACAGTTTCTCTCCGCTGAACTGGAATTCCTTCTGCTTCTCGCGCACCTGGGCCACGGTCAGCGGTTTGACGCTGAGTACGTATTCGGTATCAGCCTGGTAGGCCAGGTAGTCGTAATCGCCATCGTGCGGATCCACGGTAATTACGGTGTTGCGACCGTCGTAATCCACATTGATAGCATTCACCGGGGTGGCAAAATCGGTCACATCCAGGCGCTGGCGCAGTTCCGGCGGCAGTTGTGCGCCGAGGAAGGTCAGCACAATCTTGCCCTTGGTGCGCTCGACATCGATATTCACCGCGGGGTCGGTCAGGCTGACGATCACCTTGCCTTCACCGCCCTGGCCGCGACGGAAGTCCACGTTGCGGATACCCACGCCACTGGCCGCCTTGAACTGCGCACTGCCACCGATATTGGTGCTGCTGTGCACCGGCGCGGCCGCAACACTCGCGGTCGCAGCACTGTCGGCTCCCACTTCCAGAACCACCTGGTTACCGATGCGCTCGCTGGTATAAACCGGCAGTTCATCGAGGTTCAGAATCAGGCGGGTGCGGTCTTCACCGGATACGATCACCGCGCTGCGCGCCGCGCCAATATCCATGCTGTATTTTTTCTGCGGCAGCACGCTCTCGACGCCGGCAAAGTCCATGACGATGCGCGCGGGCTGCTCGATGGTGTACCCAGTCGGCTCAGGCGGCACATCACTGAACGTGAGACGCAGCTGCAAGCGGCTGCCCGGCAGTTCGGAAAACTGGATATCTTTTAACTGGCTGGCCAGGGCTGGCGCCGCCAGTGGCAGAATCAGCAGGCCCAGCAGCAGCGCTTTGGCGCGCGGCAATGCATTGGCAGCCCGGGCCAATACGCAGGCGAGTTGCTTGGTGATCATTATTAGTTGTCCTTCTCTTCCAAAGTCAGAGCCCGCGGCCGTTCGAGCCAGCCACCGGTGCCGTCCGGCACAATTTCCAGTACATCGATCTGTGACGATGAGGCGTTGACCACACGCCCGTGATTTTTACCCATGAAGTTGCCGATGGTGATGCGGTGAATACCGCCGTCGCCATCGTTGATCAGCGCCCACAGCTGGCCGCTGCGGGACAGCGTGCCCACCATGGAGAGGGCGTCGATGGGGTAGCGTTCCAGCAGTTCTTTCTGGCGGTTCAGGTCCGGCGCCACGTCGAGTTTGCGGCCAACCAGACGCTGGTCCGCCTCCAGTACCGGGCGCATGAACGGGCTGCGTAAGGCAGCCGCGCTGTAGACGTAAGGGCTGTAAGGGGTAAAGGTCGGAATCGGCTCAATCTGCCCCTTGGGCTTGTGCTTGACCGCCGCCATTTTGTCGCGAAGGTCGCTGTGGTTGCCGTCCAGGCTGCAGCCGGCCAGTGCCAGCAGCGCCGCGGTCAGAGCGATGTATTTTTTCATCCCTCTTCTCCCTGATCCTTGTAGCGATAGGTTTTCGCGTTTACCACCATGTTCAGCAGCGCAGCGCCATCCTTGCTGGTCTGGATGTCGAAATCGTGCAGGGTGACGATACGGGGCATGCCGGCGATACCGCTGATAAAGGCGCCGAACTCGTGGTAGCCGCCCTGCACTTCGATGCGGATTGGCAGCTCCACGTAAAACTCGCCCACCTGCTCGCCTTCGAGGGCGACCTTCTGGATGGTAAGGCCACTGCCGCGACCAAATTCGTCGATATCTTCCAGCAGCCCGGGGACTTCGGTGTCTTTCGGCAGCTGCTTGAGCAGCGCACCGAAGGTTTCCTCCATTTCCGCCAGCTGTTCGCGGTAGGCGTCCAGGTTGGCCGCCTCAAAGGACTTGCGCTCGAACTGGGTAAACAGCTCGCGCTCCTTGTTGGCCGCGAACTCCAGCTGGCTGTAGCGGTCCTTGATCATGAAGAAATAACCGCCGCCCACCAGGACTGCGGCGATCACGATCAGCAACGCCACGCGCCCGGCCAGCGGCCAGACACCGACGCGGGAGAAGTCGATATCGTTGATATCCAGCTGATTCAGCTGTTTGAGAGTATCTTCAAGCGCCATGGTTACGCTCCACTGTTGGCGGCGTCGCCATCTTCTGCTTTTTTGCGGCCGCTGACACTGACCGTCATTTCAAAGGCGCTCGCCTGCTCGCCGAATTCCGGCTTCGCGGTTACCCCGGTAAGGTTTGGAGACTCAAACCATTCGGACTGGTCGAGACTGCGCATAAACGAGGAAACCCGATTGTTGGATTCCGCCACCCCGGAGATTTTCAGGGTCTTGCCGGTGCGCTTCAGGTTCACCAACCACAGGCCTTCAGGCGCCGCACGCACCATTTCGTCGAAATAGCGCACCGCCAGTGGACGGTTACCCTGGAGCTCCTGAATCACCCGCATACGGTCGATCAGTTCCTGGCGGCGCTTCTTGAGATCCTTGATCTCGCGCACCTGCTTGTCGAGGGCAGCGATTTCGGTGGTCAGAAGCTGGTTGCGCTCATTCTGGTTGGCGATCTGCGCATCCACGGTCTTCATCCACATGAATACGCTGACCGCAGCGGCGATCACCACCAGCGCTGCAACCTGTTGGAATTCTCTCTGTTTTTGCGCCCGGTATTCCTGGCGCCAGGGAAGTAGGTTGATCTTTGCCATGTCTTAGAACTCCCGCTCGCGCATGGCGAGGCCGGCGGCAATCATCAGCGACGGTGCCTCTACCGCCAGTGACTGGCGGTTGACCCGGGACGCCACACTCATGTCACGGAAGGGGTTCGCCACCAGGGTGGGTTTATTCAGTTTCTGACCAACCATTTCAGCGAGACCGTCCATTGCCGCTACACCACCGCCGAGGAGGATGTAATCGACATCGCTGTAGGAGGTGGAGGAATAGAAGAACTGCAGGGAGCGGGTAACTTGCTGAACCACCGCGTCGCGGAAGGGCTCCAGCACTTCCGGGTAGTAGTCGTCCGGCAGGCCGCTGCCGCCCTGGCGCTTGGCCAGCGTGGCCTCTTCGGCAGACAGGCCGTAGCGGCGCTGGATCTCGTCGGTGAGCTGGCGCCCACCAAACAGCTGCTCGCGCGTATACACAATGCGACCGTCAACCATCACCGACAGCGCACTCATGGTGGCACCGATATCCACAACCGCCACCACCAGTTGCTCCTGGGCGGGGAACTGGTTTTCCATCAGGGTGAAGGCCCGCTCAATGGCGTAGGCCTCCACATCAACCACCCCCGGCTGCAGCTCCGCCTGGGTCAGCGCTGAAACTCGCTGCTCCACGTTTTCGCTGCGGCAGGCCGCCAGTAACACTTCGACCTGCCCCTCGCCACGCTCCGACGGCCCCTGCACTTCAAAGTCCAGGTTCACCTCATCCAGCGGGTAGGGAATGTATTGATCGGCTTCCAGCGAAATCTGCGCCTCCAGCGCGTCATCCGAGAGATCCGCCGGCATTTCCAGCGTCTTGGTGATGACCGCGGAACCGGAAACTGCTACCGCAGCCTGGCGCAAACGGGTCTTGGAGCGCCGCACTACCTTGCGGATGGCCTCCGCAATGGCACCCACGTCATTGATATTCTTATCCACTACCGCGTTTGGCGGCAGAGGTTCGGTTGCATAGCTTTCCACACGGTATTTGTCGCCACTGCGACTCAGTTCAAGCAACTTTACCGAGGTGGAGCTAATATCGAGCCCAAGCATGGCTTTAGGGCCCTTGTTGAGAAAAGGGAGCATCCCCATTTTTCTTATCTTTTCCGTGGGTTATCGAGATTTTATGGTATAGCACTTTAAATTACCGTCGCAACCGCCTTTTGCATAGGTATCAGTGCACATTATTCGTATAATTGTCGAACAGCGCCGACATTTTTGATCAAGACGTACACAGAAGCATTTCCATGACCCAAAAAGCCCGCAACCGCCTGTTATCCTTGCTGTGGCTGGCTCTGGCCGGTGCCGCCGCTGGCGCCATGGCGCTTTCCAGCATCTACATGTACCTGAAGCCCGGCCTGCCGTCGGTGGAGAGTTTGCGCGATATTCGGCTGCAGACGCCGCTGCGCATCTATTCCCGCGACATGAAACTGATCGGCGAGTTCGGGGAAAAGCGCCGCAGCCCGATCACCATCGAACAAACCCCGGACATGTTCATCAAGGCGATCCTCGCGGCGGAAGATGACACATTTTACTCCCACAGCGGCGTTTCACTGAAAGGCCTGATGCGCGCTTTCCGCCAGCTGGTGGCGAGTGGCTCCATCCAGTCCGGCGGCAGTACGCTCACCATGCAGGTGGCGCGCAATTTCTTCCTGACCCGGGAACAGCGTTTTATCCGCAAGTTCAACGAGATCCTGTTGTCACTGCAGATCGAGCAGGAACTCAGCAAGGATGAAATCCTCGCGCTGTATATCAACAAAATCTTCCTCGGCAACCGCGCCTACGGTTTCCAGGCCGCAGCCCAGGTGTATTACGGCAAAGATATCAACGAGCTGAGCCTGGCCCAGTGGGCGATGATGGCGGGTCTGCCCAAGGCGCCCTCCACCTACAACCCCATTGCCAACCCTTCGCGCGCGCTGGTGCGACGTAACTGGATCCTCAAGCGTATGCTCGACCTGGGTTACATCGACCAGGACGAATACAAGAATTCCATTACCGCACCGGTCACCGCCCGCTACCACAGTCGCGACCTGGATATTGACGCCCCCTATGTGGCCGAAATGGCGCGCAAGGAGGCGGTCGACCTGTTCGGTGACGCCGCCTATACCGATGGCTACCAGGTCATCACTACGGTCGACAGCAAGCTGCAGGACCGCGCGCGCAAGGCGCTGCAGAAAGGCCTCGAGACCTATGACGGCCGCCACGGCTACCGCGGCCCGGAGCAACGCCTGGACCCGGAGTTGCTGGCGGACAACGACCAGCTGGTGGACCTGCTACAGGAAATCCCGGTGCTCGGCGGCCTGCAGCCCGCAGTGGTAACCGCGGTTGCCGATCGCAGTATCAGCGTGCAGCTGCGGGATCGCCGCGTCATCGAGATTCCATGGGACCGAGGCCTCGGCAGCATCCGCCCGTATCTTTCCGAAAATGCCCGCGGCGCGAGTCTCCAGTCCGCAGGTGAAATGTTCGCACCCGGCGACGTGGTACGCCTGCGCCGCGTGGTGATCTCCGCCGAACAGGTGGCGGAAGAGCAGAAAAAGGCCCGCGCCGCCGCGATTGAAAATGCCGCCGAGAGCCTGGCCGGCACCGAAATCACCGACGATCCCTTCTCCACACCGGAGGGACTCTCCGACGAGGAAGCACTCGATGCGCCGCAGTCCCGCGAGGAGTGGCACCTGACCCAGGTGCCCACCGCCCAGGGCGCGCTGGTGTCACTGCAGCCGGAAGACGGTGCCATCCGCGCGCTGGTAGGCGGTTATGACTTCCGCCAGAGCCACTTCAACCGCGTCACCCAGGCGGCGCGCCAGCCCGGCTCCAGCTTCAAACCGTTTATTTATTCCGCCGCCATCGAGCGCGGCTATACTGCCGCCAGTATCATCAACGATGCCCCGATCATCTTCGAGCAGACCAACCTGCAGGACGTGTGGCGCCCGGAGAACGACGGCGGCGACTTCCTCGGCCCGACCCGCCTGCGCAAGGCGCTGTACCTGTCGCGCAACATGGTTTCCATCCGCCTGCTGCAGTCCCTTGGTCTGGATCGCGCCCTCACCTTTGTCGAAGGTTTTGGTTTCGAGCGCGACAAGCTGGCCCGCAACCTCTCCATTGCGCTCGGCAGCTCCGCGCTGACCCCGCTGGAAATGGTGCGCGGCTACGCCGCCTTCGCCAACGGTGGTTTCCGGGTCGAGCCCTACCTGGTGGACCAGGTGCTGGATGTGCGCGGTGACACCGTGTACCAGGCGCTACCGCTCACCGTGTGCATGGAGTGCCCGGAAGCCGGACAGGAGCACAGTGCGCAACCTGAGCCCATCGACCTGCAGGGACTGCAGCAGGACACCGCACTGGCGTCGGAAGAGCGCGAGCCTATCGAGCTGCGCACCCTGCCGGTGGCACCGCTACAGGCTGACGAACAGGCCCGCCCGCGCGCACCCCGCGCCATGTCCGCGGAAACCGCCTACATCATGGATTCGATGCTGAAAGACGTGATCAAGCTCGGCACCGGCCGCAAGGCACTGGTGATGAAGCGCGGTGATATCGCCGGTAAGACCGGTACCACCAACGGCCCGCGGGACGCCTGGTTCTCCGGTTACAGCCCTTATTTGGCCACCAGCACCTGGGTAGGATTTGACGACAACACCCCCATCGGCCGCAATGAATACGGCGGCTCTGCGGCACTGCCGATCTGGATCGACTTTATGAGTTCCGCACTGGAAGGCCTTCCGGAGCGGCACCTGGCGCAGCCGGACAACATCGTCACCATGCGCATCAACCCGCGAACCGGGCTGCGCACCTCGAGCGGCGGTATCTTCGAGATCTTCCGCGCCGACAAGGTGCCGGGACGCGAGACTTACAGCAACTATCCATCCATCTACTCGGATGGCCCGGAGGCGCCAGCCGCCGGCGAGCATCAGACCCAGGAAGAGCTGCCGGAGGAAATTTTCTGATGCGATAACGCGTCAGGAGTTTTCCGCTGACAAAGCGCAGCCACAAAAAAACCGCCTCACCGGGCGGTTTTTTTGTGCTCCTCATCCAGCCGTTGCAATCAACGGCGATTGCGGTACTCGAGGCAGACTTCCTCAATCGTCGACAGGTCTGGAATCACCGCCAACTCACCTGACAGAGCCACGTGCATCAGTTCGCCCATGGCGCACTCGCCTTCACGTGCCACCAGCTCTTCCGGGGTAACCCTTACCAGCCGCGGAGTGCCCTGCAGGACCACGGCGAAAAACGGCAGGTCGCCGTCACCGTTGCCACTGCTCAGCACCGCGATGCGGCAGTTACTGCGCAATACCGGCATAGGATTACCGCGCATTACCTCAAACGACACCAGCGGCAAGCGCAGCTCCCGCCAATGCAGCTCGCCCATATACCAGTCCGGCGCGTCGAACGCGGAAACCGGGCTCTGCAGGGCGATGATTTCCGATAGCGTATCCACCGGCACCAGCAGGTGGCCATCCGCCAGTGGCAGCAGCAGGCTGCTCACTTCCTGTGGCAGTTCGGTGGTGGGCAGGGCGTCTAATCCGCTCATGCTGTGTACTCTCCGCCACGCACTCGGGCTTCAACAGATTCGTAATTAACCGGTACCGCCATCACACGTCCGCCCTGGATTCGGTGTAGTCGCGGATCGCGCCCAACAGGATTTCCTCCTGATAGGGTTTACCCAGGTAGTGGTTTACCCCCAGCGACAGCGCGTGATCGCGGTGCTTCTTGCCGGTCCTGGAAGTGATCATGATGATCGGAATATTCCGCAGGCGACTACTGGAGCGGATATTGCGCGCTACCTCGAAGCCGTCCATACGTGGCATTTCGATATCCAGCAGCATCACATCCGGGATCACATCCTGTAGTTGGATGATCGCATCCTGGCCGTCTTTGGCAGTGATCACGCGATAACCCTCCCGCTCGAGGAAGCGGGTGGTCACCTTGCGCACGGTCACCGAGTCGTCCACAACCATCACCAGTTTCTGTGCCTCCGCCTGTTCGCGGCCGCTGGTGGCGGCAATTTCCTGCAGCAGCGGTGCCTCCGGGCGCGCCAGCAGCGCGGCGTGCTTACGCAGCAGCGCGTGGGCGTCGAGAATCACTACCACTGTCCCGTCACCGGTTACGGTAGCCCCGGAAACCCCCTGCACACTGGCAAACTGCGGCCCGAGGCTCTTCACCACGATTTCGCGGCTGCCCATGATCGCGTCTACCTGCAGTGCCATGGCGGTATTTTCCGAACGCACCAGCAGCACCGGCATCTGCATATCTTCCACCGCCAGGCGCGGCTGTGCACTGGATTGCAACAGGCTGCCGAAATAGTTCACCTGGTAGGGCTCACCGGCGTATTCGAAGCGCGCCTCCGGGGTGCGGTAATAGTGCTCCAGCTCGAACGGGCTGAGACGCACGATACCCTCGATGGTGTTCAACGGCAGCGCGAACAGGTCGTCCCCTACCTTCACCATCAACGCGCGGTTGACCGATACGGTAAATGGCAGGCGCACCACGAACTCGGTGCCCTTGCCGGCCTGCGAGGCGATGCTCACACTGCCGCCAATCTGTTTGATTTCAGCAGACACCACGTCCATACCCACGCCGCGCCCGGAAATCTGTGTCACTTTCTCGGCGGTACTAAAGCCCGCGTGCAGGATGAACTGCATGATCTCGTTATTGGACAGCTCGGCGTCCGGCCGCATCAGGCCGCTTTCAATGGCCTTCTCGCGCACCCGCATCAGGTTGATACCGGCGCCGTCATCGCTGATGGTGATCACCACCTCACTGCCTTCCCGCGCCAGCGCCACGGCGATGCGGCCCCGTTCAGACTTGCCGGTGTCACGGCGCTTCTGCGGCGACTCGATGCCGTGGTCCACGGCGTTACGCAGCATGTGTTCCAGCGGAGCCACCATGCGCTCCAGCATGGATCGGTCCAGTTCGCCTTCCACGTTGGAGAACACCAGGTCCACCTGCTTGCCGAGCTCGGCACTCACCTGGCGCACAATACGGCGCAGGCGCGGTACCAGGCGGGAGAAAGGCACCATGCGGCTGCGCATCAGGCCTTCCTGCAGTTCGGTATTTACCCGTGACTGCTGCAGCAACAGGGTTTCGGTGTCCCGCGCCTTGTTGCCCAGGGTCTGGCGCAATTCCAGCAAATCCGAGGTGGATTCCAACAGCGAGCGCGACAGGTGCTGGATGGACGAGTAGCGGTCCATTTCCAGCGGGTCAAAGTCCACGTCCTGCTCGGCCAGCTGCTCCTGGCGGAAATGGATCTGGGCTTCGGTTTCTTTGTCCAGGCGACGCAGCTGTTCGTTCAGGCGACTCAGGGTGGAGTCCATCTCATCGAGGGCGAGACCGAACTCCGATACCTGTTCTTCCAGACGACCTCGGGAAATCGAGGTTTCACCGGCGAGGTTAACCAGTTCTTCCAGCAGTTCAGACGCCACCCGCACCATTTCCTGGGGCTGGTTGCGAGGCTGGCCGCCGTTGCGATCGCCGACATTTTTCGACTTGCGCACAAACGGCAGCACGTTGGTCGAGGGGGCCGCAGCGGGCACCGGCACAGCCGCTTTTTCGATCACTTCTACCGGCGGCGCATAGCTGTCATTTTCGGGTTCTTCGTGGACGTCTTCGTCCGCGTCGGCCACATCGACAAACGCACCCTCCCCGGCGACGACGGCAGCACTCGGCTGCTCATCTGCGACGGCGGTCTCTTCTGCAACCCGCTCGTCTGCCCAGCGGGTTTCCAGCAGTGCACAGAAAGACCCGATTTCCTCACCGCCCATCCACGCACGCACGGTTTCGACGCCGGTCATGAGGCGATCGTATATGCGGTGAGCGTCGGCAAAGAACGCCGCCGAAGGCGAGCTGCCGCTCTGCATGTTTTCAATCACGGTTTCAAAGCGGTGCGCCACTTCACCAAGGCCCATCAGCGCCGCCATGCGCGCGCCGCCCTTGAAGGTGTGCAATACGCGTTTCAGTGCTTCCGGCGCGCCCCTGTCATCCGGCGACTGCTCCCAGTTCTGGATCAACTCTTCAAGCTCATCCATCAGGTCGCCGGCTTCCTCCAGGAAGACTTCCACCACATCCGGGTCGATGTCCGCGAGCAGCGCGCGCTGGGTGGCGCTGACCTCATCATCGGCCGCAGCAACCGCTGCCGGCACTTCCACTTCCGGCGCGGGCGGTGCGGAAGCAACCGCATCGCGCACCTGTTCGGCGCCGGTATCCAGATCGTTCTGCAGCGCTGCTGGCAGCTCGAAGTCCGCGAGGGACACGTCGTCGAGGTATTCCTCTACGGTCAGGGCACTCTCGGTCGGAATATCCGCGAGCTCGAGTTCTGCTGCATCGGCATCGTCGATGGCTTCTGCGGTTGCGAATTCAATGCCATCCAGTTCAAGCGTATCCGCGCCAATGGCCTCAGCCACTGCGACATCAACTTCCATGTCGGCAGGCAGCTCGAGGGCAATCTCTGGTTCCGCGCCCGGTGCCGCGGCATCGATCTCGGATTCCGCGGCCAGCAGGTCGTCAAAGCTCAGGTCCGCCAGCAGCTGCTCGTCGGCATCCTCAGCGGCAACCACCTCCATATCCTCGACTTCGGCCTCATCGGCGCCCACAGGCGCAGCGACGAGAATCTCTTCGTCGAAGGTGAATTCGCTGCTGTCGATGCCGTACTCGGAGAGATCGATATCCTCATCGCTGGCACCGTCATCGCCCTGAGCCAGAGTGCGCAGGGCTTCGCCCACCACTTCACTCACCGGCGGCAGATCGGTAGACGCGGCCACCGCGTCCACCAGATCCAGCAATTCATTGTGCCCCTGCTCCAGCGCTGCCCACAGCGCGGGCTCCTCCTCCAGGTGACCGTCGATCACCTGGCGGTAGACTGCCAGCAGCAACTGGGACAGTTCCTGCAGCGCCGGCAACTGCGCCTGGCCGGCGGCCTGCTGCAGTACATCCAGCTCTTCGGCTACTGGCAACAGAATGGCTGTTTCGCCCGGGTGTTGCCGCCACTGGTTTAGCATCTGGTCCGCGTCCAGCAGCACCCGCATGCCATCGGCCATAATGACTGCCAGCAATTGTGGGTCGACCGCCTTGGGCTCGTTGGCCTCGCGCTCGCGGATCAGGTGACCCACGGCGCGCTCCTGTAATTCGGCGACCCGTGCCAGATACTGCTCGGCGCGTTCCACGTACAGCGGCTCGCCGCGGTAAATCTGGTTGAGCACAGCCTTTACATAGCTGGCGGCATCGCTGATCAGTTCAAAGATGTCGCTGTCGATGGCCACCTGATAGGTGCGCAGCTCTTTCACAAAGCGCTCGAGCGGCGCCATCAACTCCGCCACCTGGGTGACTTCCGCCATGTGCGCGGAGCCTTTCAGTGTGTGCAGTGCGCGATGCAGCGGATCCGAGGGAATGCCGTAGACGGGTGCGGCGCGCGCCATTTCGGCGAGGAATTCCGCCACCGTGGCCAGGTGCGTCTCCGCCTCCTGGGCAAAGATTTCCCACAGCTGCGCGTTGTCGTCGATATTGTCGTCAATGTGGCCGCGGTGACTGTCTTCCACCTCCGGCACAGCGGCCGCCGGCGCTGACTGCAGAAGCGCCTCCGGTATTCCGCCGTGAGACAGCTGTTTGGCCCAGGCCTCCAGCTCGGCGGTGCGCGCCGGGTCGGGATCGCCCGTCTGGGTGCGGAAGCCCTCCACCATGGACGGCAGCTTGGCAATGACCTGCTCGATCAGCAGCACATGGGCGCGGCCCGGGGTGACGGTTTCGTCGAGTACCCGGTTCAACATGTTTTCCACCGCCCACGCCAGCTCGCCCACCTCCAGCGCTTCCACCATGCGGCCAGAGCCCTTCAGGGTGTGGAAGCCGCGGCGGAACTCCACCAGCGCGTCGCGATTGTCGAAATTCGCCGCCCACATCGGGAAATAGTGGTTGATGGTGTCGAGCACCTCACCGGCTTCCTCGAGGAAGATTTCCAGAATTTCCTCGTCGATGATACTGGCGTCATCGTCGTCATCCAGCATAGGTGCCAGGGCAGCGGCCGGCGCTTCCGGCATATTGCTTGCGATAGGCTCTGCTGCGGTTTCGCTAGCGTTCTCTTCCGCGGTGTGCGCGGGTTCATCGGCCGCAAACCAGCTCGCTTCCAGCAGGGAAGAGTCGTCACTGGACTCACTGGCGCGCGCGGCACTGGCCTCTTGCACCAGTGAGGCGGAAAGCCCGGCGAGCGGATCTTCGCTCTCGGGCTCAGAATAGGTATCTGCTGTGGCGGCAGTGCTTGCTGTAGAACCGGCCTCGTCGATATCGAGGGAAAACTCAAAACTGGCTAGGGCGCTCTGCTCTTCGTCACTTGGGGAATCCGCTTCCACCACCAGCGGGGCTTCGTCGGACCCGGATACGGCGGTATCGGCTTCGTCGAAGACAAACTCCGCGGCGAAATCGGCGGTATCGCCGGCGCCGTCATCGACCGCGGAGGTATCGACAACAACCGGAGTCTCGACTTCCCCCGAACCTTCGCCATCGGCGACGGCGTAGCCGAGGGTGGCAACACTGTCTTCCGCCAGCGCCAGCAACATGTCCGCGTCTTCGATGCCGTCGGCGCGGCGCTCGAGGTAGTACTCTACGCTGGTTACCGCATCGGCGAGGGTATCCAACAGTTTCCAGTCCGGTTGGTCGCCGGCGCTGATCAGACGCTCCTCGATATAGGCCCTACAGGCGCCGACGATCTCCGCCGCACGCCGGTATCCCACCATGTCGAGGCCGCCACAGACTTCCTGCAGGCGCGTGGGTACTGGCGCGAGGTGCCCTGCATCCCAGTGACTGGCGATGTATTCGACCACCGCTTCCTTCACGGTTTCGAGGCCGATACGGGCCTCGCGTAGTACGCGGCTGGTAGCTTCGCCCATCAGCGGCGATTCGCTGTCATTGCGCCGGTCGCGTTCCACCGTGGCGGCAAGGCCGGAGTCCAGCTGCACCAGCTCGGAAGCGGCCTGCATCAGCAGCTCATCCGGGTCGGCGCTGCGCGAGGCATCGCGCAAGTATTCGTAGATGGCACGGGCGCGGGTGCGCTGGTTTTCCAGCCCCAGCACGCCCAGGGTGTCGGCGATGCGTTTGGCGACGTTAGCGGTGTCGGCCAGCGGTGGGCGCTCGCCATTGGCAATACTCGGGTCCAGCGCCTCGCGCACATTCGCGAGCTCCTCCCGCAGCGCCACCACCGCGGTCCCCATGGCCTCGGGGCCCATGGCGAGCGCGGCTTCGGTATCCGGGCGGGGGGTGCCGGGCACGGCCTGGTCCAGGGCAAATTGCTGGTACAGCGCGCTCGTGCGCGGGCCGTTGGGGCCGGAGAGGTAGACGTAAAACAGCAGGTTGCGCAGCAGGTCGTGATCCGGACGCGCATCCAGTACCCGCGCGCCCTGCCCTGCGAGCAGGCGGAATTCCACATCAATACGGCGCAGCAGTTGGCGCAGTGCCGGCAGCACGTTGACCCGGTGATCGGCAATGCCCTCGAGCAGGCCGCGCAGGATTTCCCACAGGTGCTGGCGCTGGCTACCGCTGTAGAGCAGAGCCATTTTTTCACACACCTTGTTGAGGTAAGCGATGCTCTCGCCGCTGTTGACGTCGCGGATCAGGGAGGCGGCGGCCACGTGATACATTTTGCGCAGCTTGGCTACCAGGTCCTGCAGTTTGGCATTGTTGCCAAGCAGTGGCTGACGCTCGCCGGTGGCAAATTCCAGTGCGGACAGGTTCGGCGAAAACAGCGCGCCCTCGGTAATCAGGCGCTCGCGGCGCACCGCACGCAGGTCGTTCAGCAGGGGTAGCAACAACACCGCGTTGTCGCGACGCTGGAAGGCAATTTTTTCCAGGTACAGGGGCAGTTCCAGCAGCGCACGCATGAGGAATTCGCGGGTTTCATCGCTGTTTTCCACTTCGCCACTGGCCAGCGCGTGCACCAGTTGTTCCATTTCTTCGGCGAGCATGGCTGCGCCGGTGAGCTCCGCCATATGCAGGCTGCCGTGGACCTGGTGAATCAGGTTCAGGCAGTTTTTCAGCAGCCCGGAGCTGTCAGAAGAGGCGTCCGCGATGGAGGAATCCGAGGCAAAGGTTTCCAGCTGCTGGCGCGCCTGGGCCAGCGTCTCGTTGATTTCGCCTATCAGCCAATCCAGGGCCACAAAATTGGGATTGTCGCGACTCACGCCAAGTCCTCGGTAATTCAGTTTGCTCGCTGGCAGGCGCTAACAACGGCTCCCGCCGTTCACCTGCTGCTCTGCACCTCCCCGGTACCGTACCGGGCGCGGGGAGGTCCGCTTTTTTCGTTATGGGTATCTGCGGTAGATCAGGCCATGGCCCGACCGCTGCGCTCTGCCGCGGTGAGCATGTCGAGCTCGTCTTCGGCGGCCTCGTCATCCAGCATCGGGAATTCTTCCGAAAGCTGGGCCAGATCGCCGTCGTACAGATCGCTCTCACCGTCCACATCGTCATGGCTCGGCAGTTTGAAGCCGGCAACAGAATCGCGCAGTGCGGAGGCGGTCTGGGCCAGGTTACCAATGGACTGTGCCGTGGCCTGGGTACCGGCAGAAGTCTGCGAGGTAATTTCCTGAATCACGTTCATCGTGTTGGAAATGTGACCCGCGGAGGAGGCCTGCTGGCGCGCCGCGTTGGAAATGTTCTGAATCAAGGATGCGAGGTTGGTGGATACCGTTTCAATCTCTTCCAGGGCAACACCCGCGTCCTGCGCCAGACGGGCACCGCGCACCACCTCGGTAGTGGTGGATTCCATCGACACAACCGCTTCGTTGGTATCGGACTGAATCGCTTTTACCAGGCCTTCAATCTGCTTGGTGGCGGCGGCGGAACGTTCCGCGAGGCGCTGAACCTCGTCCGCAACCACCGCGAAGCCGCGGCCCGCGTCGCCAGCCATAGAGGCCTGGATTGCGGCGTTAAGAGCCAGAATGTTGGTCTGGTCGGCAATGTCGTTAATCAGGCTTACGATGTCACCAATCTCCTGGGAGGACTCACCCAGACGCTTGATTCGTTTGGAGGTGTCCTGAATCTGCTCGCGGATGGTGTCCATGCCCTTGATGGTGTTCTGCACCACCTTGGCGCCGTTGCTCGCGATCTGCACCGAGCGCTCCGCTACCTGCGCGGACTCCGCGGCGTTCGCAGAAACCTGGTCAATGGTCACCGCCATCTCGTTAACCGCAGCGGAGGCACCGGCAATTTCCTGCGCCTGGTGCTCGGAAGCCTCGGCCAGGTGCAGAGCGGTCTGCTGGGTTTCCTGGGACAGGGAGGATACTTCCTGCGCGGCACCGTTGATTCGCGATACCAGCACACGCAGCTGGTCGATGGTGTAGTTGATGGAGTCCGCAATCGCACCGGTGAAGGCCTCGGTTACGGTGGCGGAGGTTGTCAGGTCACCGTCCGCGAGGTCGGCCAGTTCATCCAGCAGCTGCATAATCGCCTGCTGGTTGCGCTCGTTGGTTTCGGATTCTGCGCGCAGGCTGCGGCGGGTACCGGAGAAGGCCTGGATCATCATGGCGAAGATCAACAGTACGAATACACCGGCAATGATGAAAATGGTCTGGTTGTTAGGCTGGCGCTCACTGGACAACCCGCCGATGCGGTCGTTCAGAACAGACAGCGCTTCCAGCAGCTGCGGGGAGGATGCCGCAATACCGTCCGCCGCCTGGCGGGTGGCGAACAGCGCCGGGGTCGCTTCGAAGATTTCACGTACGGAGGAGCTTACGAATTCGAACAGTTCGGTAATCTCTTCCAGAGACTCTCGCGCCTCTCCGTCGGTCACGCGGGAGATGCCCATCACCACGTCACCGCCTTTCATACCTTCAACCACTTTACCGAACAGGCTGGCGTCGGTATTGAACTGGTCCGCAGCGGATTCCGCGTCGTCGCCGCCCTGCAGCATCTTGTCGATGTTCCGGCCGATACGCTCGGCGCGCCATACCTGCAGCTGGGCCTGCTCCACCTGGTTGGCCGGGGCGTTGTTGGCCAGCAGGATTTCCACGATGTTGTTGTGCTCTGCCTGCAGTTCCGGCAGCGAGTCATTCAGGGTGCTCGCCACATCGTTCAGGAAGATGATCGAATCCTTGTTACCGATAATGGTGTCGGCCTGTTCGCGCATCTGGCGCCATACCTGGCCATATACCGCCAGCTCCTGCTCCAGCGCGCGCTTGCTGCCCGGGTCCATGCCCTGCAACTCGTTCCAGGTGGCGGCCATCTGGTTGACCACCTTTTCCAGGTCCGCGAATGCCTGCTCGTCGCCGGCGGTGGCCGCCGGTGCGTAGGACACCATCTGATAGGACAGGGCGCGCAGTTCCGCCACGTCTTCCTGATACCCCTGGTCCCGGCCAGCGTAGCTCTGCACCAAATAGATACTGACGAACAGTCCAATCAGTGTGGCGAGTACCAGCAGACCCATAAACACCGCCGCACTGTTACTGCGCAGCGCGGAAAATGAACTCTGGGAGCCTGTTTTCATAATTTACTCCTGGCGGACCTGTCCCTCAGGCCTAATTCTTGTTGTCACCACTGTCGAGACCTCGCGGCCTCTCATCCCCTGTTACCCAACTGCTTGGGCACCCCCAAAAACCGGCGCTTGCCGACAACGGGTTCTGTGCGAACGAACGGCATAACCATCATCCGCAATAGGTTTGACGCACAAAACGCGCCCCACCTCAGTGACACCCGGATTCGGAGCTGCCTGAATCGGGGATGCCAGAAAACAGAAAGCCGCCGCTCAGTGAGCCGCGGCATCCGCAAATTGAAAATCGTTGACCAGGGCCTGCAGGTCGAACACCAACCAGCGCCCCTGCTGCAACTCGAACTGGCCGCTGATCATGGGAGCGAAAGACTCCGCCAGATCCGCTGGCGGCAACTTGCCGAATTCCAGCGCGAGATGCTGCATACCGTGAAGTTCGTCGACGATCAGGCCGACATAGAGTTTGCCCTGCTCCAGCACCAGCACCCGGCGGCGCTGGCGCGGACTGGCAAGGTGGCCGCCGAAGAACGCAGCCAGATCGACCAGCGGCAACAGGCGGCCGCGCACATTGGCCACCCCGCGCACCCAGGGTTGGACCCCGGGAATGAAGGTGTACTGGGGAACCTCCAGCAATTCCACCACGTCTTCCATGGCGGAGACTAAACGGTGCCCCAGAATAGAAAATCCGATGCCCGTCCAGTAGGGTTTGACTTCCTGGCGGGCAGGGAGCCCCTTGGCCTGCGCTTTTGCGCGGTTGGCAATATCAACCAGCGCCAGATAGGGGGTAAGAGTTGGTTGCACGGACTCTCAACGTCGGCCTCAGGCCAACACCTCCTCGATGGTGCCGAGCAGCTTGCTCTCATCCACAGGCTTGGTCAGGTAGGCACGCGCGCCCTGGCGCATCCCCCACACACGGTCGGTGTCCTGATCCTTGGTGGTGACGATCACAATGGGAATACCGCTGGTATCACCATTTTTGCTGAGCTGGCGGGTGGCCTGAAAGCCATTCAGGCCCGGCATCACGATATCCATCAGGATGACATCGGGACGATGTTCGCGGGCAACACCGACACCGGCTTCGCCATTGGTCGCAGTCAGTAGCGCGTGGCCGTTCTTTTCCAGCATGGTGGTCAGCTTGTGAGTTTCGGTTGGCGAGTCGTCGACGATTAGTACTCTGGCCATCTGTTCCCCCGAGATAGTGTTTCCGCTTGCGGCATCGCTCTCTGCCAGGCGGTTGTTGTTGGCACCAATCGCGCGCCAGTGCAGGCGCGGCGATCACACACTTTGTTATTCGTAACCGAGCTTCCTGACTTCCCAACCATTTAGCGAACGCGCACGGGCCCCGGAAGTTCAGACGCGCTAGTCTACGCGATTTCCATCGAAAATTTCACACCCGCAACGAGAACCAGTTCTCAGGCTGCGTGATGAGGTTTGGCGTGGGCGGAAATCGCACCCAGCAGTTCACTTTTGCTGAACGGCTTGGTGAGATACTGGTCGCAACCCACCACACGACCCTTGGCCTTATCGAACAGGCCGTCCTTGCTGGACAGCATGATTACCGGCGTGCTGCGAAATTCACTGTTGTTCTTGATCAGCGCACAGGTCTGATAGCCGTCGAGACGCGGCATCATGATGTCTACGAAAATGATGTCCGGACGCGAATCGGCAATCTTGGCCAAGGCATCGAAGCCATCAGTGGCGGTAACCACCGCACAACCCGCTTTTTGCAGCAGCGTTTCCGCGGTGCGACGAATGGTTTTACTGTCGTCAATCACCATCACGGTGAGACTTTCCCAGTTGAGCTCCATAGTGTGTTCCCAAGTCCCCTTTACTTATTTTTCAGGCCGGATTTATTTGTATCCCTGCCCTTATGCGCAACCTCTTGACGGGGTCCGATCGTCGCTGCGAATGGCCACGGCCGGCGGGCGCAGATCAGGGGGAAACTTGTATCACAGATACCACAGTGAATCTAGCGACCACCGGGGGGCGCAGCAGGCAATGGCTAAATTGTGAGCAAGGCCGCAATTCCGCCCCGCGACGCCGCCGCACACAACCTTGCAGAGCTCGCCCGCTACTCTTACCTTAGCGACCTGTAACAGTCGGATGCAGATTCCGAATTTTCCGCGGCCGCCGGCACGTCCTTCCGAACCGGCTCCCGGCCAGCACAGATTCATCACACGGATACCGGTATGAGCCAGACTCTCGGCGTGGTCATGGACCCCATCGCCAACATCAGCTACAAAAAAGACACTACCCTCGCCCTGCTGCTGGCGGCCCAGCGCGCAGGTTTTGAGCTGCATTATTTTCTGCAATCCGACCTGTATCTCGACAGCGGCAAGCCCATGGGCAACGGCTCGCCACTTCAGGTGTTCCAGGATCCGCAGAACTGGTTCGAACTGGGCGAGCGCAAGCCGGTGCACCTGGGTGATCTCGATGTGATCCTGATGCGTGTCGATCCCCCGTTCGACAATGAGTACATATATTCCACATATATCCTTGAAGCGGCCGAGCGCGCGGGCACTCTGGTAGCCAATAGCCCGCAATCCCTGCGCGACTGCAATGAAAAAATCTTCGCCACCCACTTTGCCGAGTGCATCCCGCCGCTGATCGTCAGCCGCGACATGCAACTGTTGCGCGCCTTCCACGCCGAGCACAAGGACGTCATCTTCAAACCCCTCGACGGCATGGGCGGCACCGGTATTTTTCACGTCAAACCCGACGGCGCCAATTTGGGCGCGATCCTCGAAATGCTCACGGACAACGGCCAGCGCCAGATCATGGGGCAGCGCTATATTCCTGAGATCAAAGACGGTGACAAACGCATTCTGATGGTCGATGGCGAGCCGGTACCTTTCTGCCTGGCGCGCATTCCTCTGGCCGGCGAGACCCGCGGCAACCTGGCCGCCGGTGGTCGCGGCGAAGCGCGCCCGCTGAGCGAGCGCGACCTGTGGATAGCCCGCAAGGTTGGCCCGAAACTGAAGGAAAAAGGCCTGCTGTTTGTCGGCCTCGACGTGATCGGCGAATACCTCACGGAAGTGAACGTCACCAGCCCCACCTGTGTGCGCGAGATTGACGCCGCCTACGGCACCGATATCGGCGGACTGTTGATGCGCGCGATCACAGACCGGCTGGACAAAAAGGGATAAACTGGCGCCTGCCATATCACGGCATCGACCATTACAGTCCCCAAAATAAATCAGTCGTACAAAGCAGCAGTAAAGCAATAATCACAATGACCGCAGCCGCCAGCCAATCCAAACCCAACCCGGGTGTCCAGTCGACGCCCCCCAGCCAGGGCGACCGCTTCACTTTCGCCCTGTTCCTGGCCTGCGCGCTGCACGCACTGCTCATTTTTGGCGTGGCCTTTACCGCACCCGAGGCGAAGGAGGCCCCGCCAACCCTCGAGGTCACTCTCGCCCAGCACCGCTCACTGGATGCACCGGAAGACGCCGACTACCTGGCCCAGCACAACCAGCAGGCCAGCGGTACGGCCGAAACCCCAAAAGAACTCTCCAGCGACCGCCGCGCTGAGATAGCCGACACCAGTATCCGCCAGGTCAATCCGCTGCCGCAGCAGCAGGCCGCGCGCCCGGCGGACCAGTTGCGCCAGCTGATCACCACCATCGGTGACAGCCCCGAGCAGGCGCCGGAATTGCCGGCCGAAGACAAGCGCTCGGAAGAAAAGCGCGGCGACGCACCCAGCGACCTGCCGCCCACCAACCCCGAGATCGCCAGCCTGCAGGCGCGCCTCGACAAGATCCGCCAGACCATCGCGCAGCGCCCGCGGGTACGCCGCCTCACCTCGGTGGCCACCAAAGCCTCGGCCGATGCCGCCTATCTGCACGACTGGCGCCAGAAGGTGGAGGCCGTCGGCAATGACAACTTCCCCGAAGAGGCGCTGGCCCGACACATAACCGGCAACCTGCGTATGATGGTGCGACTGCTGCCCACCGGCGCGGTTGAGGAAGTGGTGATCCTGGAGTCGTCCGGCGAGCGCATACTCGACGACGCCGCCCAGCAGATCGTGCGTCTCGCCGCCCCCTTCGCGCCGTTCCCGCCGGAGATCCGCAAACAGGCCGACCGCCTGGAGATCATCCGCACCTGGCGCTTCGAGATGACCGGGTTTTCCACCGCCGCCGAAGGCCGTGCCGACCGCGGTTGATCCGCGCCCGGGACACCCGCGCAAACCGCGCCTGTTGCGGCGAAGCAGCTAAACTAAGCCCCATGCACTACAAACACCCAGTGAACCTCGACAGCGACCTTACCCACAACAGTCTCCGTGGCCAGTTCCTGATCGCCATGCCCGGGCTGGAGGATCCGCGTTTCAGGCATGCGGTGACGTTCATCTGCGAACACAGCACCGAAGGCACCATGGGAATCGTCATCAACGCACCGAGCCGCATCACCTGGCGCGAGGTCTTCAGCCAGATGCAACTGGACGATGCCAGCCTGCGCGGACAGGAACCGGTACTGGTGGGTGGGCCGGTGGCACAGGAGCAGGGATTCGTGCTGCACGGCCGCGGCATGCAATTCGCCTCCACCGCCGAGGTTTCCGACGATATCAGCCTCACCGCCTCCAAGGACATCATCGAATCCCTCGCCGCCGGTCGCGGCCCGGACGATGTGCTGCTGGCGCTGGGCTATGCCGGTTGGGGCCCCGGGCAGCTGGAGCAGGAGATCGCCGAGAACTCGTGGCTGACACTGCCGGCGGAACCGGAAATCCTGTTCGCCACGCCCATGGAAAAACGCTGGCACACCGCCGCCGCACGTCACGGAATCGACCTTTCGGGTATCAGCTCCCAGTCCGGCCACGCCTGATAACAAATTCCCGAGCTAAATCTCACCAATATCCCCTACATCCCTAATTCCAATGAGCAAACCCTTTACCGTCCTCGCCTTTGACTTCGGCACCAGTTCCATTGGCACCGCCTATGGCCAGAGCCTCACCGGCAGCGCCCGCGAACTCGAACCATTGCGCGCGCGAGACGGCCAGCCGGACTGGAACCAGGTACAGCGCCTGATCGACGAGTGGCAGCCGCGGCTGCTGCTGGTGGGCCTGCCGCTCAATATGGATGGCAGCGAGAGTGAGATTGGTGCGCGCGCGCGCAAGTTCGGCCAGCGGCTGCACGGCCGCCTCGGCCTCCCGGTGGAATACGCCGACGAGCGCCTCAGCACCCGCGCCGCCAAGGAGGAAGCCCGCGGGCGCGGTCACCGCGGCCACTACGCCAGTGACCCGGTGGACTCCATCGCCGCGCGCATCTTTCTCGAGGATTGGCTGCGCCAGTACAGCGCTCAGTAATCCCGCGCACAAACTGGTAAACTTGCGCGCGAATTCTCAACCACGACAGTTCCCCCGCATGTCTGACACCCTCGCCAACAACAGCATTCACAAGATCCGTATCGCCACCCGCGAGAGCGCCCTCGCCCTGTGGCAGGCCAACTACGTCAAGCAACAGCTGGAGCTGCATCACCCCGAACTCAGCGTGGAACTGCTGCCGCTGACCAGCCGCGGCGACCAGCTGCTGGATATCCCGCTGAACAAGGTGGGCGGCAAGGGCCTGTTCGTGAAGGAGCTGGAAAAGGCCATGCTCGATGGCCTCGCGGATATCGCGGTGCACTCCATGAAAGACGTGCCGATGGAATTCCCCGAGGGTCTGCACCTGCCGGTGATCTGCGAGCGGGAAGACCCCCGCGACGCCTTCGTGAGCAATCACTACGCCTCCGTGACAGAACTGCCCCAGGGCGCGGTGGTGGGCACATCCAGCCTGCGCCGCCAGTGCCAGCTGCTGGCGGTGCGCCCGGACCTCGAGGTGAAATTCCTGCGCGGTAACGTCAACACCCGCCTGGCCAAGCTCGATGCCGGCGATTACGACGCCATCATCCTCGCTGCCGCCGGCCTTCTGCGCCTGGAAATGCGCGAGCGCATCGCCGCCTATATCGAACCGGAAGTGCTGTTGCCCGCCGGCGGCCAGGGCGCCGTGGGCATTGAGTCCCGCCGCGACCCGGCACTGGAAGCTTTACTCAAACCGCTGCACTGCAGCGAGACCAGCACCCGCCTCGCCGCCGAGCGTGCGGTAGTGCGCCGCCTCAACGGCGGCTGTCAGGTACCCATCGGCAGCTACGCGGTGCTCGATGGCAACGGCGGCATGCACCTGCGCGGCCTGGTGGGCAGCCCCGACGGCGCCACCATGCTGCACGCGGAAGTACATGGGAATGCGGCCGACGCCGAAGCCCTTGGTATCCGCCTTGCGGAACAATTGCTGCAGGCCGGCGCCGACAAGATCCTCGCCAATCTTTGATGGCGAAGCGTAAATAGTGACCAGTCCACTCGCCGGCCGGCGCATCCTGATCACCCGCCCCGCTCACCAGAGCGGCGGCTTCCGTGATCTGTTGCAGGCGCAAGGCGCACAGGTGGACAGCATCCCGCTGCTGGAGATTACCCCGATCACCGGCGGTGACGGCGTCCAGGCAATCCGCAACCTGGTGATGGACTTCGACCAGTTCGACCACGCCATCTTTGTGTCCCAGAACGCGGTGCAGTACGCCTTCGACTGGCTCGACGACTTCTGGCCGCAACTGCCACAGGGCCCACGCTACTACGGCATCGGTGCCGCCACTGCCAGCGCCATCCGCGCGCGCGGCGCCGAGCCGCAAAGCCATCCCCTCGAGGCCGACGAAAGCACCATGGATTCCGAGGCGCTACTGGCACTCCCCGCACTACAGAACCCTCGCGACGAGCGCGTGATCATTTTCCGCGGCCAGGGCGGGCGCACATTGATCGGCGACACCCTGAAAGCTCGCGGCGCGCGCCTCGACTACTGCGAGCTATACCGGCGGGTGCTTCCCGCCGATGCCACCGAGCAGCTGCGCAACTATGTGCAGCTGCCCGACGCCATCGTCGTGCACAGCGGCGAAACCCTGGACAACCTCACCGCCGCACTGGCCAGCAGCGGCCGCCAGCAATTGTTGGCATGCCCGCTGGTCTGCCCCAGCCCGCGCGTTGCCGCCAGTGCTCGCGCACAGGGTTTTGTCCGCGCCCAGGCCGCCACCAACGCCGGCAACAGTGCCATGCTGGTGGCGCTGGAGTGCACCCTCGCCGGCAACTCAGACACCAGCAATACCGCCGGCCACTCCTGATTCCGCGCCAGCGTCGGTAAAAAATTTTATTTCCGCGCCAGACTTCGTATAAAGAGCCACTTCAGTCGCTATAATTTGGCGACAAAATTTCTTCCGGCATCCGCGCCGCCTGTGACGTATCTGGCAAAAGCCCGTGCCTTTCGGCGTCCACTCTGAGCAGACGAGTCCATGAGCGATAAAAAAGTCCCGCCTTCTTCCGGTACCGAGAACAGCGCCCGCAGCAACAACCCGGACATCAAGGCCGACAACCAACAACACATTCCGCTGGTAACCGAAAAGGCCGAGCCCAAAAGCAATTTCGCCAAGGCCGATACCGGGAAAACAGCCGGCAAAGTATCCGCGCCCCGCACGGTAAAAAAACGCAGCGCGTGGCGCTGGTTCTGGCTGTTGCTACTGCTGCTGGTTGCCGCCGCAGTCGCGGCCTGGTACCTGGTGCCCGGCGTGCGCCAGCAGCTGAGCGAGCAGTTGCAGTCCCTGCCGGTGATCGGCCAGCACTTCGCAACAGACAGCAGCGGCACGCGCTCCAGCGATGCACAAAATACGTCCGAAGCGGATAGCAGCCAGTCGGCACCCGAGGCTCCACAAGTGCCCTCAGATGAGACGAACGCCCAGGCCCCAACCAGCGTAGCGCCGGTGCCCGAGCAGCCAGTATTGCAGCCTGACGAGTCCCGCCCACCGGAACCCTCCAGTACCTCGCCGGTACCCCCTCAGGATCACAGTGCGCAGATGATTGTTCAGCTGCGCGAACAGCTGGCGCAACAGAGCCAGACCATCCAGCAACTCGAGCAACAGCTCGCCGGCCTGCAGCGCAATGTCACCGCCCAGGGCAACCGTCTCAGCCAACTGGGCAATGCCAGCCGCGAAGACTGGCAACTGGCCGAAGCGGATTACCTGCTGCGCCTCGCCAACCAGCGCCTGATGCTGGAGCAGGACAGCCGCGCCGCACTCGGCCTGCTGCAGGAAGTGGATACCATTGTGCGCGACGTGGACCTGCCGGATCTCTATGGCGTACGCCAGCAACTCGCGCGCGACATCACCGCATTGAAGCTGGCGGAAAATGTCGACCGCGAAGGCCTGTACCTGCGTCTGCGCGCACTGGAAGAGCAGATGGTGAACCTGAATATCCAGCCCCAGTTCGACCTCGCCAAGCGCGATGTCGCCGCGGCGCAGCATCAGGCGGACAACAGGGACGTGGGCGAAGACCATTTCCGCTCAAGCTGGGATAACTTCGTCGATTTCCTCAAGGGTTCCGTGCGTATTCGCGACGGCGAGGTAGACCCGGTTCTGCTGTCGCCCCAGAGCGAAACCCGCTTCCGCCAGAGCCTGCGCCTGAATATGGAACAGGCGGAACTCGCGGTACTGCGCGCGGATGACACCGTGTACAAGGACTCACTCGCCCACGCTCGCCAGCTGCTGCTGGATTATGGCGTGGACAACCCCCAGCGGCAGGTAATCCTGAGCGAACTGGAAGATCTGGGCCAACAGAAAATCACCACGGACCTGCCGAATCTCAGCGCGTCACAGAGCGCCCTGCGCAATTACATCGACCGCATGCACAAGGTCTCCTCCGGGCAATCGCCGGACAGCGATAACGGAGGCGAGCAACCGTGAAGCGCTTTCTATTTTTCACGCTGGTCCTGCTGTTGGGCGGTGCGCTGCTGGCGGAGGCCATGCGCTCTTACCCGGGCTACCTGTTGTTGATGGTCGGCGGGGATTCCGGCAAACGGATTGAAATGAACCTGTGGGTGGCGGTGGGCGGCCTCGCCCTCGGCATCCTCGCGCTGTTCCTGTTTATCTGGCTGCTGCGCAGTATCGCCCGTGTCATCGAGGGCAGTGTCAGTCGCATCCGTTTCGGCCGCAGCCGCACGGCCCGCCGCAGGCTCACCAACGGGCTCGTGGAATATATGGAAGGCAACTGGGCCCGCGCCCGCCGCCTGCTGCTGAAAAGCGCCGCGCGCTCCGACGCCCCCATCATCAACTATCTGGCTGCCGCGCGCAGTGCCTTCGAACTGGGCTACCGCGATGAAGCCAACGAACTGCTGGCGAAAGCGGAAGCCACCGGCGACGACACCCAGCTCGCTGTCGCCATCAGCCAGGCGCGCATGCAATTGCTCGACAAGCACTACGAGCAGTGCATCGCCAGCTTGCAGCGCGCCATGCAGGAAGAACCCAACCACCCCGCGCTGCTGCAACTGCTGCGTCAGGCGTACTACCACATCGGCGAATGGAACGGTCTGCGGGAGTTGCTGCCGCGACTGGAAAAGCACGGCACCATGCCGGAATCACAGCTGCAGCAGCTTGAGCTCGAGGTGTACCAGAACCTGCTGCGCGACGCCGCCAATCGCAACGATACGGAAAAACTGCGGGAAATCTGGCAGAGCCTCAACGGCCGCTGGCAGCGGAATATAGAACTGCGCAACCTCTACGGCGAAATGTTGCACAAGGTTAGCGACGATCTGGAAGCGGAAAAACAACTGCGCTGGATTCTGAACCGGGAATGGCGCGGCGACACGGTACGTCTGTACGGGCTGCTTACCGGTGCCGATGCCAACCAGCAGCTCGGCGTCGCCGACGGCTGGCAAAAGGAGTACGGCGAGAACGCCGACCTGCTCACCTGCCTGGGTCGACTGTGCCTGCGCAATGAAATCTGGGGCAAGGCCCGGCAGTATTTCGAAAAGAGCCTGTTGCTGCGCGCCGACCCCGCCACCTCGGCAGAACTCGCGCGGTTGCTGTACGCCCTCGGCGAAAAAGACCAGGCGGCGCGCCTGTATGAACAAGGGTTACTACAAGCGGTATCCGACCTGCCGCAATTGCCGCTGCCGGATGAGAGTACGGGCATGCTCAGCGCCGACACTCATTGAACAATAGTGCACTTTTGCCTGCGGCCTGCTAACGGATAATAAATGAAAAATCGAAAAGTGCTGCGCGCATGCTTAAGCGCGCTCTGCACCGCTGCCATTTTGCAGGCGCAACTGCCGATTGCGGCTGCCGCTGAGAATTACCAGGTTCAGCCCCGGGACGCCCAGCTCAGTAACTACCCCTACCCCTATCCTGTAAAATTTCTCACACTGCCCAGCCAACAACCTGCGGATGACGACCACGGCAATAAATTGCGCATGGCGTATATGGACGTAGGGCCGAGTGCAGGAGACACACAACCGCAAGGTACCGTCCTGCTACTGCACGGGAAAAATTTCTCCGGCGCCTACTGGCAGTCCACCATTCAGGCGCTCAGTGATCGGGGATACCGCGTTATCGTCCCGGACCAGATCGGTTTCGGCAAATCCAGCAAACCGCTGGATTTCCAGTTCAGCTTTCAGGCACTCGCCGAACATACCAATACGCTGCTCAAGCACCTCGGTATCCACAGGGTACAACTCGCTGGGCATTCCATGGGCGGCATGCTCGCCGCGCGTTTCGCACTGATGTATCCACAGAGTGTGGAAAAACTGATTCTGATCAACCCGATCGGTCTGGAAGACTGGAAAACGGTCGTACCCTACCAGCCCATTGAAGAAGCGATTGCTGCGGAAAAAAGCCAGACGCCGGAGATGGTCAAAGGTTACATGACCCAGGCCTACTTCGATGGCAAATGGAAACCCGAGTACAACACCCTGCTGGACATTCAGGGTGGCTGGACGATTGGTGCTGATGCGGAAAAAATCGCGGTTATCGACGCGCGCACATCCGACATGGTGTTTACCCAGCCAGTGGTCTACGAGTTTCCCGGTATCAGCGCGCCAACGCTGCTGATTATCGGCACCCGCGACAAGACAGCCATCGGTCGCAACCGCGCACCGAAATCAGCGCAGCTGCAACTCGGCCGCTACGACCTGCTCGGGAAAAGGGCCGCCGAAAAAATCCCGCATGCGAAACTGGTGGAGCTGGAAAATGTCGGTCATGTGCCACAGTACGAAGCCTTCAGCCGCTACATCAAGGCAATGACGGAATTCCTGCAAAGTAACGGATAAACCGCTCATCGATAGAATACGGCCAGCCAGACGGTCGGCCGATCCGGGTCCGTCCAGCTGACCCGGTGTTTGCAATGCGCGGGAATATTCAGGCAATCGCCTTGCGCAAGAGCCACCTCTCGCCACGATGGCGGATCACCGCGCGCGGCAGGCTCCTCAATCTCAAGCCGTGCCGCCCCCGCAAGTACCAGCACCCACTCGTGCTCAGCCTGGTCATACCATGCCCCCTCCGGCGTCACCTGCCCACCGGAAACAATACGTTCAACCCTGACATGATCACCCGCCACAATACTGTCAAACACCTCCCCCTGCGTTGTGTCCGGGAGCATCGACAGGATATTGGTGACTATCGATTTCACTGGTCCGGAAACCGCTCAGGCCTTCGAATCAACCGGCCTTGCCACCAGGGCCGGCAAAAAACCATGCGATTAAACCGATTACCGGCAGAATCAACACGATCAACACCCATATGAGTTTCTTAAGCCCACTCGCGGAGCTTTGTAAAATTTTTATGATGGCGTAGATATCGGCAATAAAGATCAATAACCCCAGCAGACCTTCCATAGAATCCTCCATTTCTGCTTACACGATAAGCGAATATGACTCTCGATCCATCAATAATGGCTACGCTAGCTATAAGCGCTAACAGCCGATACCACGCAACAAACTACTGAATGAAAAGGCCACAAAAACAGTTTCGCGTTGTTGTCTGGCTTTTCACTCGGAGCTTTTTGATTTGGAATAAAGCACGGATAACAGCACAAGCATCAGGCCGATCCCTGCACTAATTACAAAACCGCCCCAAAAATCTGAACTCAATCCAAAGGCAAAATTACCGCTATCAATTTTCAATATTAATTGACTCAAAACGGCAGTGATTAGTCCGAGAACAGCGACCAATGTGGTGATAGAAGATTTTTTCATGTTGTTTGATTTCCGATCCATGGAGTATTGGCTGAAATATAACAGCTTTATTTGGTATCGAGTGTTTATATACACGCCATTGCTGCATATAAATGCTGGTATATAAACACTCACATTGTGCCAATTCGCTTCTATCCGGAAGCTTCCATACGGATTACAAGCCGAGCTTGTTCCAGATTTCGTCAATCCGCTGTGTCACTTGCGGATCTTTGACGATCGGCCTGCCCCACTCTCGGGTGGTCTCCCCTTCCCATTTATTGGTCGCGTCAAAACCAATTTTTGAGCCGAGTCCGGATACCGGCGACGCGAAGTCGAGATAGTCGATCGGGGTATTTTCCACCATGACGGTATCGCGGGCCGGGTCCATTCTGGTGGTCATGGCCCAGATCACATCTTTCCAGTCGCGCGCGTTGACATCGTCATCGGTGACGATGACGAACTTGGTGTACATAAATTGCCGCAGGAAAGACCACACACCCATCATCACGCGCTTGGCGTGACCGGGATATTGTTTCTTCATGGTGACCACGGCGAGCCGGTAGGAGCAGCCTTCCGGGGGCAGATAGAAATCGACGATTTCCGGGAATTGCTTGCGCAGGATGGGGACGAACACTTCGTTGAGCGCTTCTCCCAGCACCGCCGGCTCATCCGGTGGGCGCCCGGTGTAGGTGCTGTGGTAGATAGGGTCTTTGCGATGAGTGATTTTTTCCACGGTAAATACCGGGAAGCTGTCTACTTCATTGTAATAACCGGTGTGATCACCGTAGGGACCCTCATCGGCCATATCCTCCGGGTAGATAAACCCTTCCAGCACATATTCGGCACTCGCGGGCACCTGCAAGTTGCTGAGCTTTGCTTCTGCCACTTCGGTTTTGCCACCGCGCAGAAGTCCGGCGAAGGCGTATTCCGAGAGAGTGTCCGGCACCGGGGTGACGGCACCGAGGATGGTGGCGGGATCGGCCCCGAGCGCCACGGCAACGGGAAAGGGCTCACCGGGAAACTTCATCTGCCAGTCGCGGAAGTCCAGCGCACCACCACGGTGGGAGAGCCAGCGCATGATCAGGCGATTCTTGCCGATCAGCTGCATACGGTAGATACCGAGGTTCTGGCGCTTCTTCTCCGGCCCGCGGGTGATGACCAGGGGCCAGGTCACCAGCGGTGCGGCATCTCCCGGCCAACAGGTCTGGATTGGCAGGCGAGCCAGGTCAATGTCATCGCTATCCAGCTCGATTTCCTGGCAGTCCGCCTTGCTGACCACCTTCGGCCCCATATTCATGACTTGCTTGAAGATGGGGAGTTTTTCCCATGCGTCCCTGAATCCTTCCGGGGGCTGCGGCTCCTTCAGAAACGCGAGTAGTTCACCCACCTCCCTGAGCTCGCTGACCGATTCGCGACCCATACCGAGGGCAACGCGCTCGGACGTGCCGAACAGGTTGGCGAGTACCGGGGTATCGCAGCCGGTGGGGTTTTCAAACAGCAGGGCGGGACCGCCAGCGCGCAATACGCGATCGGCAATTTCGGTCATTTCCAGATGAGGGCTGACAGGGTGTTTGATGCGTTTCAGCAATCCGCGTTTTTCCAGCAAGCGGATAAAGTCGCGCAGGTCTTTGTATTTCATGTTTTACCGGTAGACCAGAAAATTCAGCGGGCAGTGTAAAACAGTCGCGAGCAAATGGGGAAAAATGGAAAAGCGGGGAACAAACGAGAGCACACCGTCGTACCGGAGAGGTAGGACGAAGAGGCTGGAGGGGGGATTTGAACAACCCGCAGCACTAGCTGCGGGCTGCCGAGCATCTAAGCGATAACTTAGAAGCGGGGACGACGCGGGCGGTCACCGCCACGGTTGTCTTCGCGCGGCTTGGCTTCGTTAACACGGATGTTACGGCCAGACAGCGGCTGGTCATTCATTCCTTCGATAGCCTTACGCGCTTCGTCGTCGTTCGGCATTTCTACGAAACCAAAACCTTTAGAACGGCCAGTTTCCCGGTCAGTGATTACAGTAGCCCGGGAGATTTCACCGAACGCACCGAAAGCTTGGTGCAGATCGTCAGAGGTTACGCCGTAGGCCAGATTTCCGATATAGATATTCACAAAAAAGTCTCACTAGAGGTAAGTGGGCTGTCGAGATTCACAATTGGATAACCAGCTCCACCACGTTATCCAGTTGAGATTGGTCTGGGTTCAGCCGACTTCCCAGCCGCCTGTGACCAATTCGGGTGGCGTAAACATTGGTCATTTACGCCGCAATGCTGGCCTTTATATGCCTAACGCCCTGCCATTTCAACAGGAATCGGCGTAATTTCCCGCCTCATTCGTCGCATTGCAAAAATAATCTAAACGATACAAAAAAGGCCGACGCATCCCGCCGGCCTTTTTCCTATATAGGGTTTATTTCCGCTTCATGGACAGGAAGAACTCGTCGTTGGTCTTGAAGTCCTTCAGTTTGTCGATCAGGAACTCGGTGGCTGCCAGGTCTTCCATATCGTGCAGCAGCTTGCGCAGGATCCAGACCCGCTGCATTTCGCCTTCCGGCATCAGCAGCTCTTCGCGGCGGGTGCCGGAGCGGCGGACATTGATGGCCGGGTAGACGCGCTTCTCGGCGATCTTGCGGTCCAGCTGCAGCTCCATGTTGCCGGTGCCCTTGAACTCTTCGAAGATAACCTCGTCCATCTTGGACCCGGTATCCACCAGCGCGGTGGCGATGATGGAGAGGCTGCCGCCCTCCTCGATATTGCGCGCTGCACCAAAGAAGCGCTTCGGGCGCTCCAGGGCATGGGCGTCCACACCACCGGTCAGGACCTTGCCGGAGCTCGGCACGGTGGTGTTGTAGGCGCGCGCCAGACGAGTGATGGAGTCCAGCAGGATCACTACGTCTTTCTTGTGCTCTACCAGGCGCTTGGCCTTCTCGATCACCATTTCCGCGACCTGCACGTGGCGGGCCGGCGGCTCGTCGAAGGTAGACGCAACCACTTCGCCACGCACGGAGCGCTGCATCTCGGTAACTTCTTCCGGACGCTCGTCGATCAGCAGCACGATCAGGTGACACTCCGGGTTGTTGCGGGTGATGGCCTGGGCCATGTTCTGCAACATGATGGTTTTACCGGCTTTGGGCGGTGCCACGATCAGGCCGCGCTGGCCTTTACCGATGGGAGCGATCAGGTCGATGATACGGCCGATGAGGTCTTCGGAGGAGCCGTTTCCGCACTCGAGGGTGAGGCGGTCATTGGGAAACAGTGGCGTGAGGTTTTCGAAAAGAATCTTGTTGCGGGCGTTTTCCGGCTTGTCGAAATTGATATCGCTGACTTTCAGCAGGGCAAAATAGCGCTCACCTTCTTTGGGGGGGCGAATCTTGCCGGAAATGGAATCGCCGGTGCGAAGGTTGAAACGGCGAATCTGGCTCGGAGAAACATAGATATCATCGGGGCCGGCAAGGTAGGAGGAGTCGGCCGAGCGCAGGAAACCAAACCCGTCCTGAAGAATTTCCAATACACCCTCGCCGTAGATGTCTTCGCCGCTTTTGGCGTGGCGCTTGAGGATGTTGAAAATGATGTCCTGTTTGCGCGAGCGGGCGAGGTTCTCGAGCCCCATGCCCTTGGCAATTTCAATCAGTTCTTCAATGGGTTTTGTTTTTAATTCAGAAAGATTCATACCAATTGCTTTATAGAGGTTTCTGCTATCCGTTGGCGCGGACGCGCCGGATGTTTCTGCGGAGGGAGTTGAAAGTTCGATGTTGGTGTTGCCCGTAAAGACCTGCCGACGGACTGGCTGACCGCACGCAATTCATCACTCTTCGGAAAACGGATTACCGCTCACATTGGCACGCTTGATATGGCAAAGGCGCCAGAGGGGAGGATCGTTCAACTTGAGGAGTATGCGCCGGAGAGGCTGGATCGACAGCGGGGTTGGCGACTTGGCTCAGATTTGTACTGAACAGTTAACTTGATTACTAGGCAGTATAACGGCAGTTCGGCATCCTGCAAGGCCTATTTCATCGGCCTGAGGCCCCCGTTATTGGCGCATCCCGCGCTGCAAACGGCCACAAACGACACGGGGCGCACAAGGCGCCCCGGGACCAGGGATCTGATGAGGAATCAGATCTGGCTGTCGATAAACTCGGTCAGCTGCGCACGGGACAGGGCGCCCACCTTGGTGCCCTCCACGTTGCCGCCCTTGAACAGCAGCAGGGTGGGGATACCGCGCACGTTGTACTTGGCCGCCGCTTCCTTGTTGGAGTCCACGTCGACTTTGACGATTTTCAGTTTCTCGCCGTAGTGACCAGCCAGATCTTCCAGAACCGGCGCGATCATCTTGCAGGGGCCGCACCACTGGGCCCAGAAGTCCACCAGTACCGGACCTTCGGCCTTGAGTACTTCGGCTTCAAATTCTGCATCTGTGACGTTGACGATATTCGCGCTCATAGTGGTTTCCTGTGGTTCTGTATTCTTCGGGCTCGGGGGCCGCGTCGGCAGACATGATAAGTAGCGCCTGCAGGCCCCGCAAGGCAAATGGGCTCGCCACCATTGGCATTTCGCCATATCAGTTGGCATTTGCCTCTATGTGGGGACCAGCAATGCAATTTTCAAGGCCGTGCGATGGCCGATCAGCCCGCCGGCAAAAAGCGCTGCAGGATCTCGTCCACGTAGTCATACCCGAACGCGGTGGTGGCAATGCGGGATGCCAGCGGGACCACCAGCTCCATCGCTTCCAGCCGCTGCCACTCCCGCGCCAGTGCCGACAGTGGCAGCCCGGTATAGGCGGAGAAGGACTCCGCAGGCACGCCCTCGACGAGGCGCAGCGCGTTCATCAGGAACTCCAGCGGCCGCTCCTCCACCGCCACATCGGCGACCTTGGGCAGAGGAAAATCGAGCCCGCCCTCACCGACCTCACAGCCGAGCGCCAGATAATCCCGCGGGGTGCGGGTGCGCTGGGTGCGGATGATGCGGCCGCTGTCCGGCAGGGTGAACTTGCCGTGGGCGCCGGCGCCGATGCCGACATAGTCGGCAAATGACCAGTAGTTCAGATTGTGCAGTGAGGCGAGGCCGGCGCGACTGTAGGCGGAGACCTCGTAACGGCCATAGCCTCGCTCTGCCAGATACGCCCTGCCCGCCTGCTGGATGGCTGCGATCTCCTCAGAACCTGGGGTGACCGGGGGCGCCGAGTAAAACGCGGTATTGGGTTCGATGGTCAGCTGGTACCAGGAGATGTGCTCAACCCCCAGGTCCACCGCGCGCTGCAGATCCCGCAGCGCATCGGTCTGCGACTGACCCGGCAGGCCGTGCATCAGGTCGATGTTGATATTCTTAAAGCCTGCGCTGCGGGCCTGGGTGGCCGCGATCTCGGCTTCCGGTCCGGTGTGGATGCGCCCCAGGTTCTGCAACTGCAGCGGGTCAAAGCTCTGCACCCCAATCGACAGGCGATTGACCCCGGCGCTGTGATAGCCGGCAAACTTGGCCTGCTCGAAGGTACCCGGATTGGCCTCCAGGGTAATTTCAATGCCGTCCCTGAAGCCCACCAGGGATTCCGCCAGATCCAGAATCCGCCCGATCGCCGCCGGTGAAAACAGGCTTGGCGTGCCGCCGCCGAAAAAAATGGAACCCAGTTTGCGCCCGTGTACCCAGGGCAACTGGCTGCGCAAATCGCGCTCCAGCTGGTCCACATAGTCGACTTCCGGCAGCTGATCGCCGCTGGGCTCGGCGCCAGCGGCGATATGCGTCGCCACATGGGAGTTGAAATCACAGTAAGGGCATTTGCGCACACACCAAGGGATATGCACGTAGAGGCTGAGGGGGGGCAGTCGCAGGGGCAATAAATCGTTGGCCACGGGCATCACTCACAACAGCGTCTTGCCGGAACCCGCAAGCTGCTGCTGTTCCGGTAACACCATTTCCTCGTGCCACAACTGCTCGAACTTCTTCACCGCCCGCGCGCGATGGCTGAGACGATTTTTTACCTCCCGCGGCAGCTGTGCGGACGTCAGCTTTTCCGACGGGACATAGAACAGCGGGTCGTAACCGAACCCCTGATCGCCCGCCAGATGATTCAGGATCAGGCCCTGCCAGCGCGCGGTACACACCAGCGGCACCGGGTCTTCCGGGGTGCGCACAAAGGCCAGCGCGCAGTGGAAGCTGGCAGTGCGCAATTCTGCCGGCACATTCTCCAGCGCCTCCAGCAGCTTGCGATTGTTGTCCGCGTCGCTGGCGCCGGCCCCTGCGTAGCGCGCGGAGTAGATACCCGGCGCGCCACCGAGCGCATCTACCGCAAGCCCGGAATCATCCGCCAGCGCCGGCAGGCCACTGGCGTGACTGGCGTGGCGGGCCTTGATCAGTGCGTTCTCGATAAAGCTGAGACCTGTCTCCGCCGCCTCTTCACTAACAAAATCCGACTGCGGCAACACCGCGATCTGCCAGCCCGCAAACAACTGGGAAAATTCTTTCAGTTTGCCCGCGTTGCCGCTGGCGAGAACAATCTTATCCATGGGGGCTTTCTATATCAGGGGATTTCTATTTTGGAATCAGACAATATCGGAATTGAGCGCCGGAAAACGCAAACAGCGAGCGCAATACGCTCGCTGTGATGGGATTCAGCACCAGTCAGTTTTTGTGCAGCTGGCGGCGGAAGGTAAGTTGCTGGGCGCTGCCGTCGGGCAATACCAGGTCGATATTAAAGGTGAGACTCTCTTCATTCTCAAACCGGAAAGGGGCCAGATAATACACCGCCTCCTGATCGCGAATTTCCTGGAACTCCAGCGCCCGTGACTGCTGGATCAGATTCGTGGCATTACCGGAAACACCCGCGCTGGTGCCCTGAAGCTCGCCCTTTTTACTGACGGAAATATTCACGAACGCGCGGTCGCGGGCGCGCACCAGATTGTAGAGCCGCGCAATATCCGGTGAGATGAAATCGCTGTTGAACACCGAATAGGTAACCCGGTACTCACCGAAATCCTGAAAGTTTTCGATGACCTTGGCACCCTGCGCCGCTGCGGTGGCTGCCCACAACAGCAAGGCGATGGAGATAAATGCAGCATACAGACGTTTCACAGCGTCCTCCTGGGATTCCCGTGTATTGCGCTTGCGCTAATTGCCACCGGAGCTCAATCAATAAAGACCTTGCGGTGACGTGTTATACAACCTACTGCCAGTAATATTAGCGAGTCAGATGGTAGATCGCCGTTTCACCGAACAGATTCGGTAAAAAATCCTTCAAAACGCCGGAAATGGTGGACTCAGAGACCACCTGCCGGTGCTGAATCTGCCAATTGTGTTCGCGACACAGCACCTCGAAATCTTTGAAAGTACAAAAGTGAATATTGGGTGTGTCGTACCATTCAAAAGGCAATAAATCCGATACCGGCATCCGCCCGGAAAACGCCAGGTGCCAGCGCGCCTTCCACTGTCCGAAATTGGGGAAGGTAATGATGCACTCGCGCCCCACCCGCAGCATTTCCTCCACCACCAGATGGGGAGAGCGCAGCGTCTGCAGGGCCTGCGTCATCACCACGGTATCGAAGCTCTGGTCGGCGAAATTCGCGAGCCCCTTATCCAGGTTCTGCTCCACCACATTCACGCCGCGCTCGACACACTTCTGGATCTGCACGGGATCGATTTCCAGCCCGTAACCGCTGACCTGTTTCTGTTTTGCCAGCTGGGCCAGAAGTTCGCCGTCGCCACAACCGAGATCCAGTACACGGGCCTTGGGTGCAACCCAATCGGCAATTATTGCGAGGTCCTTGCGCGTCATGCCTGCAGCTCCCCGTGCAATTCTTTGGCGACGTTGTTCATGTAGGCAGCAAACACTTTCTCATAGCGCTCGTTGGGCAGCAGGAAGGCATCGTGGCCCATGGGAGACTCCACCTCTGCGTAGGTGACCGGCACATTTGCGTGCATCAGCGCATCGGCAATTTCCCGCGAGCGCTCCGGCGCAAAGCGCCAGTCGGAAGTGAACGACACCAGCAGGAATTTACAGCGCGCGTGGGAAAACGCCGTTACCGGATCGTCTCCGTACTCCCGCGCCAGATCAAAATAATCCAGTGCGCGAGTCATCAGGATATAGGTATTCGGATCGAAGCTGCCGGAAAAAGAATCGCCCTGGTGGCGCAGGTAACTCTGTACCTGGAATTCCACCAGTTCCTCCACACCCTGCTCGAAGGTGCCGGAGCGCAGTTCGCGGCCAAACTTCTTGCCCAGGCCATCGTCGGACAGGTAAGTGATATGCCCAATCATGCGCGCCACCGCCAGGCCGTGGCGCGGCAGGGTATTTTCTTCCAGGTAGCGACCGTCGCGAAAATCCGGATCGGAGGTGATCGCCTGGCGCGCGGTCTCGTTGAACGCAATATTCTGTGCAGACAGCTTCATCGCCGAGGCAATAACCACACAGTGGTGCACGCGCTCGGGATATTCCAGCGACCAGCGCATCGCCTGCATACCGCCGAGGCTGCCGCCCACCACTGCGGCCCATTGCTGGATACCCAGCAGATCTGCCAGCTGCGCCTGGCTGTGTACCCAGTCCCGCGCACGCAGCGGCGGAAAATCCGGGCCCCAGGGTTTTCCGGTGGCAGGGTTGATGGACGCGGGGCCGGTGGAGCCGTGACAGCCGCCGAGGTTGTTCAGCGCCACCACAAAGAATTTATTTGTGTCGATGGGTTTACCGGGGCCGATATAGTGATCCCACCAGCCCGGGCGCTTGTCGCTTTCGCTGTGGTAACCGGCGGCGTGGTGGTGTCCGGAAAGCGCGTGGCATATCAGCACCCCGTTGCTTTTGTCGGCGTTCAGGGTGCCGTAGGTTTCATACATCAGGGTGTATTCGTCGAGCACGCGGCCGCAGGCCAGCTTGAACGGCCCGGGAAAAGTATGGCTTTGCGGCTCAACAATGCCGACCGAATCGGCCGGTATTCCCGAACGGGGAGATTGCGCTTCCGTGGTCAAAATCTTTCGCATGTGGTTGCTTGGCGGGGCGCCAAGTTTACGGAAGGAGGCGGCGTGAGTACACCGCCCCTGTCAGCACTTTACTAAACGCTGGCGGGCGCTTTCAGCGGTGTCACATTGTTGGTTACTGTCGCCACCGGCGCCGGTGCAATCGGCTGCGGTGCGACCTGGGTCTGCTTGAGCAGGTCTTCCAGGTCGCCCAGCGCACTGTGGTTGCGCAGCAGCTCTTCCTCCAGCGCGCGCAGGTCGGTGCGTTTGCTCTGGGTCTTCTGCTTCAGCTCTGTCAGCTTGATCAGGTGGCGGTTCAGCAGGTGCTTCTGGTACTGCACATGCTGCTTCAGCGGCTCCAACACCTGTTCCAGCCAACCATCCACCGCGGCAATCATCTGGCTGTATACCCGTCCCACCTCGTTCGCCAGCGTCGCCACAAAGCGTTCGGTCAGGCGGTTGCGGCGGGCCAGCAGCAGCTGCGGCGAGCGGCGCAACTGGGCCGCCTGCCGGTGGAGACCGCGCAGCGCCGCACGGAAACCGGCGATATCGAAATGGTGCTCGGCGGAGATGACGTTGCTCAGGCTGGAGCGGTCGTAGATCGCATCCACAAGGCGATTGGCCTGATCCACCTCGCGCTCGAGGTTGGACAACTGGTGCTCCACCCCGCCCATAAAGCCGTCGATGGCACGCGCCAGTCCCAGCGGCGACCAGCGCTCGTTCAGTGCACGGCGGGTCTCATCGATCAATTGCTGGAGCTGCTGGCTGGATATCGGCGCCAGCAGTGAGGCCCGCTGGCGGGCCAGCATGCGCTGGCTGGATTTGAGCGTCAGTAATTCCTGGTGGCAGTATTTGTGCTGTTCCTTGGCGGTCTGATGCAGCTGCTTCAGTTCCTCCAGTTGCTCCTGGCTGGTGGCACCGTGACGCTTCAAATGCTCGAGAGTGGCGCGGCCGCTGTTCAAGCGGCGTTTCAGCAGATCGCGGGTATCCGCCATCAGCATCAGTGCCTGGTGCAGCGAGCGGTGGTTGGCCACCTTTTCCCGGTGGTCCATCAGACGCTGCACCAGCAGCTCCTCGAACTCGCCAAAACGGCTCTGCTTGAGCAGCACCGGATCGCGCTCGGCGCGGGCCAGCAGTGCTTTCTTGGCGGACACACCCACCACACTTTCCTGCGGCAGATCCAGCAGCTTGCTCACCTCGGCGCGCATCTTGCGCACCATCTGCTCGCAATCCTCGTCCGGATCATCCCACAGCACATCGATCTTGTTCAGTAGCGCCATTACCGCTGTGCCGCGGTGATGTTTGAGCGGTACCAGATGGGTTTCCCACATATTCAGGTCTGTGCCACTGACCCCGGCGTCGGCAGAGAGCAGGAAGGCCACGGCCTGGGCGCTGGGCAGGGTGGACAGGGTCAGTTCCGGTTCGTTGCCCAGTGCGTTCAATCCAGGGGTGTCGATGATGCGCAGGCCCTGGGCCAGCAGCGGGTGCGGCAGCGAGATAAGTGCGTAGCGCCAGGCGGGAATCTGTACCAGATTGCCGTTGCCATCCAGGTGGCGGCGATCAAAACCATAGCGGGCGGCCTCTTCCGGGGTCACCGCCTTGGTCGCGGCCACTCTCATCAGCGCCTCGCGGGTGGCCTCGGCATCGTCCGGATCAAAATCGAAATTGACCCACTTCTGCGGGATGCGGCGGAAGCTCTCGAGGCTGGTGTTGGTGGCGAGCGTCTCGATGGGCAACAGGCGCACCGACGCCTGCTCGCTGCCATCACTGAAGATTTCCGTGGGGCACATGGTGGTGCGACCCGGGCGCGACGGCAGCAGGCGCTTGCCGTAGGTGTGGGACAACAGCGCGTTGATCAGTTCGGTCTTGCCGCGGGAAAACTCCCCCACCAACGCCACAGTGAACTGGTCATCGACCAGCAGCTGGCGGGCCTGCTGAACCACCTGGCGGGCGCCGGCTGAGTTGGGAAAATGCTCCTCCAGCCAAAAACTGAAGCGCTTGAACTGAGTGTCGAGCCCTTTTTTCCACCGGTCGTAATCGGCAATGTGCTGGCGCAAGGTCGCATCTTCCATGTTTGGAGTTCTTATTGTTACTACTTACGGATTTGCAGGCCATTTTCCAGCATGCAGACGGCGAGTGAAACCCCATTGCGAGGGTTTCGCGAACTGGTTGCAGAGACAGGATCAAAATTGGCAGGAAAGTCAGATGGAAGCCGGTCTCTCCGGCTCCCGGGACAAATCAAAACGGAATGTGCCAGAACAAGTTATACACCAGCTGTGGCATCTGGGCGCTGCGCGCAAAACCCATCAGCAGTTTGTCCGCCACCGTGAGCAGGATAAACACGAAGATCGGGCTGATATCGATCACCCCCAGCGGCGGGATGATCTTGCGCACCGGCGCATACACCGGCTCCAGCAGCTGACGCAGCAACATCAGGGCGGGATTGCTACTGTGAGGTGCAACCCAGCTGACCACGATGGAGATCAGCATGCCGACGAACAGAATGGCGATCAGCGTCATCAGGCAGCCAATCAGGGACCACAACAGGGCCGACAGCGGGTTCAACAGGCCGGCACCGGCGAGGATTCCCGCCCCCATGATCATCACCCAGCCCACCAGCAGTGCGAGCACAACCGAGGCCATATCGATGCCGAAGAATCCGGGAACGATCTTGCGCAGCGGGCGCAGCAGTGGATTGGTGACCTTGACGATGCCCTGGGAGATCGGATTGTAAAAATCCGCCCGCGCCAACTGCAGCATAAAGCGCAGGATGACCGCAAACAGGAACAGGATGCCGAGGGTGGCGAGAATGAACACGCCGATATTGCTGAAGGTACTGACCATCAAAAGTCCTTTTACTTATCCAGTTCTTTTGCCATTTCCGCCGCGCGTGCGGCACAGTCGCTCATGGCTTGCTCGACCAGCTCGGGCAAGCCACCGTCCTGAAAGCGCTTGATCGCGCGCTCGGTAGTGCCGTTTGGGGACATGACATTGCGTTTCAGTTGCGCCACATCGATGTCGCTGGCCACCGCAAGTTTCGCCGCGCCCAGTGCGGTTTGCAAGGTAAGGCGCGCTGCGTCGGCGCGGTTCATGCCGGCCTTCTCGGCGGCATCGATCATGGATTCCATAAACTGGAAATAATACGCGGGGCCGGATCCGGATACGGCGATCACCTGGTCGATACCGGATTCCTCATCCACCCACAGCGCGATACCCACCGCATCGGCCATCTGGGTGGCGACGGACTTGTGCTCACCGGTGACCCCGGCGCCCGCATAAAGACCGGTAACCCCGGTTCCGACCAGTGCCGGTGTATTCGGCATGGCGCGGATGATCGGCACCCCCGCGCCCAGCCAGCGCTGATAGGCAGCGAGCGGAATGCCCGCCGCCAGCGTGATGATCAGGGGTTTGCGAGCACTCACTTCTGCGACGATGGACTCACAGAGTTCTTTCATCACCTGCGGTTTCACGGAAAGTACTATGACATCGGCATTCCGGATGGCGCTGAGATTGTCGGTGCTGCCACGCACCCCGGTGCGCGCGACAAAATCCCTGAGTTTTTGCTCGTCGCGCCCGGTGGCGACAATGTTGTCCGCCGGATAGCCGCTCGCCACCAGCCCGCCGATGACGGCGCCGGCCATATTGCCCGCGCCACCGATAAAGACCATTTTGTAATCAGACATCGCTAGCTCCTTGTAATTCTGTCTGCAGCCTGTGCAATCCGCACGACTACTTTCTCGCGCCAAAAATATCGGTACCGATGCGCACAATCGTGGCACCACTGAAAATCGCCGCCTCCATATCAGCGGACATACCCATAGACAGGGTATCCAGCGGCTGCTCCGGCAGCTGCGCCTTCAGCGTCTCCAGCAGCACCGCCAGTTGCCGGAACGGAATACGCTGGTCCTCGCTGGCACCGCGCGGCGCCGGAATTGCCATCAGTCCGCGCAGCCTCAGATTCGGCAGCCCCGCCACCGCCGCCGCCAGCGCCGGCAATTCTTCAGGCGCAATACCCGATTTGCTCTCTTCAGCGTCTATATTCACTTGCAGACAGATATTCAGCGGCGGCAAATCTGCCGGGCGCTGCTCCGACAGCCGCCTGGCGACCTTGAGGCGATCCACCGTGTGCAGCCAGTGAAAATGCGCCGCCACATCCCGGGTCTTGTTGGATTGCAGCGGGCCGATGAAATGCCACACGATATCGAGGTCAGTCAGTTCTGCCTGCTTGTCCAGCGCCTCCTGCAGGTAGTTCTCGCCGAAATGGCGCTGGCCGGCCGTGTAGGCGGCGCGCAGATCAGCGGCTGGGCGAGTTTTCGACACCGCCAGCAGGGTGACGGCATCCGCCGGGCGGTTACAAAATCGACAGGCTGTGACAATCCGCTCAGTCACGGAATTAAGGTTTTCGACAATCGACCCTCTCAAGCCTTTACGCATATACTGGAACCCAAATTTTGCTCGGCGGGCATTCTATGCGCCCACTGCCCCCGCGTCACATCGACAAGAGAAAGTTAAGAGAACAATAAAGGTAGCAGTATGGACATTACAGAACTCCTCGCCTTCAGCGCCAAGCAGAACGCTTCCGACTTGCACCTCTCTGCCGGCCTGCCCCCCATGATCCGCGTCGACGGCGACGTCCGCCGCATCAACCTGCCGCCCATGGAGCACAAGCAGGTGCACGGCCTGATCTACGAGATCATGAACGACAAGCAGCGCAAGGATTACGAGGAGTTCCTGGAAACCGACTTCTCCTTCGAAGTACCCGGTGTCGCCCGCTTCCGTGTGAATGCGTTCAACCACAACCGCGGCGCCGGCGCCGTGTTCCGGACCATTCCCTCCAAGGTACTCACCATGGAAGATCTGGGGATGGGCCAGGTGTTCAAGCAGATCTCCGACACCCCCCGCGGCCTGGTACTGGTCACCGGCCCCACCGGTTCCGGTAAATCCACCACCCTGGCGGCGATGATCGACTACATTAACGACAACAAGTACGAACACATCCTCACCATCGAGGACCCGATCGAATTCGTACACGAGTCGAAGAAGTGCCTGGTGAACCAGCGCGAAGTCCACCGCGACACCCACGGCTTCTCCGAAGCCCTGCGCTCCGCACTGCGTGAAGACCCGGACATCATCCTCGTGGGTGAGATGCGCGACCTCGAGACCATCCGCCTGGCGCTGACCGCCGCGGAAACCGGCCACCTGGTATTCGGCACCCTGCACACCACCTCCGCCGCCAAGACCATCGACCGTGTGGTGGACGTGTTTCCGGCGCAGGAAAAGGCCATGGTGCGCTCCATGCTGTCGGAATCACTGCAGGCGGTGATCTCCCAGACCCTGCTGAAGCGCAACGGCGGCGGCCGTATTGCCGCCCACGAAATCATGCGCGGCACCCCGGCGATCCGTAACCTGATCCGCGAAGACAAGATCGCGCAGATGTACTCCGCCATCCAGACCGGCGCCAGCGTCGGCATGCAGACCATGGACCAGTGCCTGCAGGACCTGGTGGAAAAACGCATCATCAGCCGCGAAGTCGCGCGCGAAAAAGCGAAGATGCCGGAGAATTTCTAAGGGACCTATCCAAGGCACTTAGGAAACTGGATCCCGGCTCAGGGCCGGGATGACGAATAAAAGCAAGTCGATAGCTAATCGGCTTACGCAGTACAAAAACGTGAATTGAAGGTTGGGTACCGGGGGCGGGTTTTCAGGATCGTCGCAAACAGGATGTTTGCGCCGAAGCTCCCAGGGATGGGTTCACAGCGGTCCTGAAAACCCGCCCCCGTTGCCCAACCGCCACAGGACTCAATCAAAGCAGTCCCCCGGAACCAGATAAAAACGAAGCGGTGTTTAAACATGGAAATCGAACGACTCCTACAACTGGTGACTGAAAAAGGCGCATCCGACCTGTTCATCACCGCCGGTGTGCCCGCCTCCATCAAGCTGCACGGCAAAGTCGTGCCGGTCAGCACCACTGCGCTCACGCCGGAAAAAGCCCGCGAACTCGTTATCGGCATCATGAACGAGCGGCAGAAAAAAGAGTTCATCGAAAGCAAGGAACTCAACTTTGCCATCTCCGTGCGCAATGTCGGCCGCTTCCGGGTCTCCGCCTTCTTCCAGCGCAACCTCGTCGGCATGGTGCTGCGCCGGATCGAAACCAAGATCCCCACCATCGACGGTCTCGGCCTGCCCGAGCAGCTCAAAGAGCTGGCCATGACCAAGCGCGGCTTGATCATCTTTGTGGGCGCCACCGGTACCGGTAAGTCCACCTCACTCGCCTCCATGATCGGCCACCGCAACGAGCACTCCAAGGGTCACATCATCTCCATCGAAGACCCCATCGAATTTATCCACCAGCACCGCGGCTGCATCGTCACCCAGCGCGAGGTGGGCCTGGATACCGACTCCTTCGAGACCGCGCTGAAGAACACCCTGCGCCAAGCACCCGACGTCATCCTCATTGGTGAGGTGCGCTCGCGCGAGACCATGGACCACGCCATCGCCTTCGCGGAAACCGGCCACCTGTGCCTGTGCACCCTGCACGCCAACAACGCCAACCAGGCCCTCGACCGGATCATCCACTTCTTCCCCGCTGACCGTCATCAGCAACTGTGGATGGACCTGTCACTGAACCTCCGCGCCATGGTTGCCCAGCAGCTGGTACCCACACCGGATGGTGACGGCCGCCGTGCCTGTCTCGAGATCATGATCAACACCCCGCTGATGGCCGACCTGATCCGCAAGGGCGAAGTACACAAAATGAAGGAGCTGATGAAGCGCTCCACCGAGCAGGGCATGCAGACCTTCGACCAGGCCCTGTACGAACTCTACGACCGCGGCGAAATTACCTACGAAGACGCGCTGTCGCACGCTGACTCCGCCAACGACCTGCGCCTGATGATCAAGCTCAAGTCCGAGTCAGACGCCGAGTACCTGAACAGCGCCGCCGACGAACTCAGTCTTGCCAGCGACTCCGACGGCAGCGGCGGCGGCCCGCGCCTTTACTGATAAAAGCGGACGCCAGACGAAGGGCAGGCGCGGCAACGCCCCTGCCCTTTTTTATGCCGGAGAACGGGGCGAAGATAGAGTTGCCCCACCCGTCGACTGCCAACTTTACTACGACGATACGCGGTTATTTCTGCGGCCCCAAAATAGGAATTTCCCGTGACACTGCTAAGTGCACTCGCGCTGTTAGGCACCATGATTATTCTCGCCGCTATTCCCGGCCCCGGCGTGTTCACCGTGATTGCGCGCTCGGTAAGTGGTGGTGTACTCCATGGCACTGCCACCAGTATCGGCATTTTGTTTGGCGACTATGTATTTATCGGCCTCTGCCTGTCCGGGCTTGCCTATGTGGCGGATTTAATGGGCAGCGCATTTGTGGTGATCAAGTATCTCGGCGCAGCTTACCTGATCTGGCTGGGCATCAATCTGGTCCGCGCCCGCACCCGCTTTTCCGAAATCGAGACCACCGCAAATCACTCGCTGCATTCCAGTCTCAGCCTCGGCCTGCTGACGACCCTGAGCAACCCAAAAGCGATCCTGTTTTACCTGAGTTTTTTCCCGGCCTTTCTTCCCGTCAATGCCATTGATGCCGCGGATGTACTCACTATCTATGCAATAGCCACCCTGTCCGTCGGCGGTGTCATGCTGATCTATACCTGGGCCACAGTGCGGGCGCGCCGGTACTTGCAAAGCGGCTCCGCCAACCGTTCGTTCAACATGGTCGGCGGCAGTGTCCTGGTCTGCGCCGGCCTGTGGATGGCACTCCGTAGCAGTTAACTTTAAAAGCAGTAGTTGGCTCAAAAAATAATGCGATTCCCCAAGTGTTTTTCAAACAGTTTAAAACTCAGTCTGCTTCCGCTACTGGGATCTCTGCTCTTGGCCTGTGCGGAATCGCCAGACGCCGATCGCATCTATATCAATGGCGAGATCGTCACCCTCGACGATAAAGATTCCGTTGCCAGTGCGCTCGCGATCAAGGATGGAAAGATTACCGCGGTCGGTACCAGCGAAGAGATCTCGGCACTCGCAGGTGTGCGCACCGAAACCATCGACCTCAACGGCAAAGCCCTGCTGCCGGGTTTTATCGCGGTACACGAACACCCGGCCATCAGCGCGGTATTCCGCAACTTTGTCGATATGAGCGGCTTCCGCCACCGCACCGCCGCTGAGGCGTGGCAGCAGCTGGAAAGCGCGATTGCCGCCGCACCGCAGGGGGAGTGGATCTACGCCATGGGGCTGGACCCGGTATTACTCGAAGGACTGCAGCTGCCGGACCGCAATTCCCTCGACCAGATGGCGCCGCACAACCCCGTGTTTATTCTCGCCCAGAGCATGCACACCGCGTGGGTGAACTCCGCTGCGCTGGCCGCCATGGACATCGATGAACAGACACCCGACCCCGGTGAAGGCTCCTATTACGGCCGCGATAAAAATGGCCGCCTCAATGGCACCCTGGTAGAAAAGCAGGCACTGGAGCCATTTCTCGCCAAACACAAAAATCCGTTCAAAGTCACCAACGCCTATACCGGTGTACTGACGGATTTACGCAACGCGGGCTACACCAGCGTGGCGTCCCTCGGCTTCAACATGCCCGCATGGCTCGCGCGCTGGGCATCCCTGGAAAGCCTGCAGCCGCGTATCCGTCAGTTTTTCTATTACCGCGGCGACAACCTGAACAAGTTATCCGGCAGCCCGGAACAAGACGGCGAGTTCTTCCACGTGCGCGGCGCCAAGTTCTGGTTCGACGGTTCGCCCTACAGTGGCAGCATGGTGGTGGAGCAGCCATACCTGGATAGCCATCTGGCCGAAGAGCTGGGCATCGTCCACGGCAGCCACGGCGAACCAGTGATTTCTGCGGAGCAGTTACGCAACCAGTTTCAGGAATTGAATAAACGCGGCTGGCAGATTGCCACCCATGTGCAGGGCGACCGCGCTGCGCAGGAATACGTGCAGATTCTGCAGCAGGTCTATGAAAGTTTGCCGGAAACACAGCGGCAGGAATTTGTCGCCCGCCGACACCGCCTGGAACACGGACTTCTACTCCGCAAAGAAATGCTGCCGGCATTTGCCAGGCTGGGTATTTCGCCGAGTTTTCACATCAACCACATTTACTACTACGGCGACGCCCTGAACACCGCATTGCTGGGACCTGAGCGCACCCAGCGCACGCTGCCAGTAAAGAGTGCATTCGAGCTGGGCATGCACCCCACCCTGCACTCGGATAGCCCCATGTTCCCGGCGGAACCCTTCAGCCTGATGCAAACAGCGATCACCCGTCGCAGCCGCGCAGGCACCGCGATCGGGGAGGCCGAGGCGCTGACCCCAAGCCAGGCACTGCGCACCATTACCATCAACGCCGCCTGGCAGCTGGGAATGGAAGAGGAAATCGGCAGCCTGGAAGTGGGCAAGCGCGCCGATCTTGTGATTCTGGATAGAAATCCGCTGTCGACGCCAGCGGAAAACTGGCGGGAAATCCGTGTCCTGGAAACCAGAGTTGCGGGGAGACGGTGATAAACGCGATCGGTTTAAGCCATTTCTGCCAACAGTGACTTGATGCCGGCGAGCAACCGCCGCGACACTACCGGGGTCAACGCAATCCCGGCGAGTGTCACCCGATAGCCGTCACCGCCTTTCTGCAACCCGGCAATGAAATCCACCGCAACAATTGCGTTGCGGTGCACACGCACAAAGCGCTCGCCGAACTCCGCTTCCAGTTCCTTCAGCGACTCATCCAGCACCGTCTCACCGCCGCTGTGGTGGGCGATGACGTATTTGTCTTCGGCAATGAAACAGCGGATATCGTCCACATCCAGCAACTGCACACCGCGGCGGCTCACCGCCTTGATCTGGCGGCGGCCGCTGGCGTGTTGTGGAACTTGTGTGTGCAGCGCCTGGCGTTGCGGTTTGCTCAGTCTTCGCGCCTGGGCAATCGCCTGTGCCAGTTGCTCCACATTGACGGGCTTGAGCAGGTAACCCGATGCAGCAACCGCAAAGGCAGGGAGCGCAAACTCGTCGTGTGCGGTACAGAAAATGATCGCGGGTGGATTGGGACGGTTGGTAATTTGGGTGGCGAGTTGGAGCCCGTTTTCTCCGGGCATTTCGATGTCCAGTAACAACAGGTCCGGGTCGAGTGAATCCAGCTGTTGTAACGCGCTTTCCCCATCGGCAGCTTCTCCCAGCAGTTGGCAACCATTAATAGTCTGCAACTGTCGGGCCAGTCTGGCCCGCGCCAGCGGTTCGTCGTCGACGATCAGCACTCCCAGTGGATGTTCGGCAGCACTCATTGGGCCACCTCTTCCAGCACGGGGGTTTTTGCTGGCTCAGTTATTCTGGTTTCACTCGTCGAATTGATGGCTTTGAACGGCAATCGCAATTCCACGCGGTACTCTTTACCGCACTCCCCATCGTGGACTTCCGCGGTAAAGCGGAAACGACTGCCGTAAAACGCACTGAGACGCTGGCGAATATTTTCCACCGCCATACCGTTGCCGGTGCTCACACCAGGGCTGATTTCCGTCTCAACGTTCGACTCAAAAACTGCAACAGGATTTTGAATCGACAATAGCAGCTCGGGTGCGCGACTGCCAATGACATTTTGGCGACTCGCATCATCCTGGCGAATCGTAATTTCAATTTTCCCACCCCGGCGCAGACGTGCAATTCCGTGCAGTACCGCGTTTTCCAACAGCGGCTGTAACAACATGGACGGCAGTTGTGCCTCTGCCGGCAGCTCCCCGATCTGCCACTCCTGTTGCAGGCGATCGCCAAGGCGCAGGGATTCTATTTCGAGGTAGCGCCGCGCCAGTGCAACTTCCTGCTCCAACGGTACCAATTTTGAGTCCGCCAGAGATGCGCGGAACAGCGCCGACAAATCTTCCACCAGTTTTTCCGCGCGCTCGGCATCCACGGCGATCAGGCTGGCGAGGCTGTTCATGCTGTTGAACAGGAAGTGCGGGCGAATGCGCGACTGCAACGCGTCGATTCGCGCCCCCAGTTCCGCTTGCTGCTGGTTGTGCAACTGCTGCTGCACATAGGCATAGCGCAGCACCACGCCCGCACAAATGGCGCCGACCAGAAAATTCGCCAGCAGCGCCCAGAGGTCCACAGGTACACCTTCCATATCCGCCACCCACCAGTGCTGCGCCAGCAACACCGTCAACAGCACCGCGAGTACGGTGGAATAGCTGAGCGCGGCGGCGAACTTGTGAGAGAGGCGCGCCAGGCGCGGGCGCAGCCGGCACAGGATGGCGGCTGCGGGCAGCATCACCCACTGCACGGTGAGAGACACCAGCCCCAGGCGCTGCCAATTGAACGGATTGAGCCCGTCGGTGGCGAGCACCAGCACCAGCGCCAGCAGCTCGCCCATCAATACCAGCGCAGCCACGCCGGTCACACCGCACAGCTCTGGCAAGAAATGGGGGGGAGCAGCGGTCTCGTGACGCGCAGAATCTTTGCCTGCGGGGGCAGTTTCGTGAATTTCCTGCGCTATAATGCCCGCCGCTTGCGCGGGCCGGGAAGATGTCATATCAGGTTATCTTTATTCTGGACTCGCTCTAAGACGGTGAAGATACCGCCATCACTGGCGCAGTTCCACTACCCGGTCGACATCGCAATCCACACACATCAGAGGCAGCATGAGTAACGACAACGCATCCGCAAACAACGCCCAGAATCCGGCCGCAAAGCTGTGGGGCGGCCGCTTTAGCGAAGCCACCGATGCCTTTGTGGAGCGATTTACCGCCTCGGTGATGTTCGACCAGCGCATGGGACTGGAAGATATCCAGGGTTCCCTGGCGCACGCACAGATGCTGTCGGAAGTGGGCGTGCTGACGGTGGAGGAGTTCCAGCAGATCGAGGGCGGCCTCAAGGACATCGCCGAAGAGATCAAGGCGGGCAGCTTCCCCTGGTCGGTGGAGCTCGAAGATGTACACATGAATATCGAATCGCGCCTCACCCAGCGCATCGGCGCCACCGGCAAAAAACTGCACACCGGCCGCTCGCGCAACGACCAGGTGGCGACCGATATCCGCCTGTGGCTGCGCAACCGCATCGACCAGATCGGAGCCGAGCTGACCCGCCTGCAGACCGGTCTGGTGGATCTCGCCGAGCAGAACGCAGACACCATCATGCCCGGCTTTACCCATCTGCAAACCGCACAGCCGGTCACCTTCGGCCATCACCTGCTGGCCTGGAACGAGATGCTGAGCCGCGACTATGAACGTCTGATGGATTGCCGCAAGCGCGTCAACCGCTCTCCGCTGGGCGCCGCGGCACTGGCCGGCACCAGCTACCCGATCAACCGCGCCCGCACCGCGGAGCTGCTGGGCTTTGATGCGCCCACCGAGAACTCCCTGGATTCCGTCAGCGACCGCGACTTCGCCATCGAATTCTGCGCCTTCTCCGCGCTGCTGATGACCCACCTGTCCCGCGCCAGCGAGGAGCTGGTGCTGTGGACCTCCAGCCAGTTCGACTTTATCGATCTGCCGGACCGCTTCTGCACCGGCTCCTCGATCATGCCGCAGAAGAAAAACCCGGATGTGCCGGAACTGGTGCGCGGCAAGACCGGCCGGGTTAACGGCCACCTGATAGCCCTGCTGACCCTGATGAAGAGCCAGCCACTGGCCTACAACAAGGACAACCAGGAAGACAAGGAACCCCTGTTCGACGCCGCCGACACCGTGCTCGACTGCCTGCGTGCCTTCGCCGATATGGCACCGGCGCTGAAGCCGAAGAAGGAAAACATGTACGCCGCCGCCGGCAAGGGCTTCTCCACCGCCACCGATCTGGCGGACTACCTGGTGCGCAAGGGTGTCGCCTTCCGCGATGCCCACGAGATCGTCGGCCACTCCGTGGCCTTTGCCATCGAGCAGAAGTGCGACCTGGCGGAACTCAGCCTCGCGCAGCTGCAGCAGTTCTCCGAGGTGATCGGCGACGATGTATTTGACGTGTTGACCCTGGAGGGCTCGGTCGCCGCGCGCGACCATATCGGCGGCACCGCGCCGAACCAGGTGCGCGGCGCCTGTGAGCGCGCGCGCACGCTGATCGCCTCGCGCTAAATAGCCTGGTGCGGCGGGCCGCCGGGCCCGCCGCCATATTTCGCCACAATTCATCCCGCCCGGCGCCATCTTTGCAATAGCGTGACCCGCTAGACTCCTCCGATCACAAGCTCCGATCAGAACAAGAGTCTCCCATGCGCAAATACCTGTTGCTCGGCACCGCCGCCTTCGCCATTGCCATTTACCTCACCAACGCCTCGTGGCTTGCAGAAAAACACACGGGCAAGCCCACGCTGATTGCCCACCGCGGCGTCTACCAGACCTTTAACCGGGAAAACCTTGGTCGCGACGACTGCACCGCGACGCGGATGTATCAACCGGAACACGCCTATCTGGAAAACACCCTCGCTTCCATGCGCGCCGCGTTCGAGTTTGGGGCGGATATCGTCGAGATCGATGTGCACCCCACCACCGATGGCGAATTTGCGGTGTTCCACGACTGGACCCTCGACTGCCGTACCGAAGCTAGCGGCGTCACCCGCGACCATGCGATGAGTTATCTGAAAACCCTGGATATCGGTTACGGCTATACCGCGGATAACGGCGAGACGTTTCCTTTTCGCGGCAAGGGCGTGGGGCTGATGCCAACTCTGGAAGAGGTCTACCGGGCATTTCCCGACAAGAGGTTCCTGGTCAATATCAAAAGCGGAAGACCACAAGAGGCGAAGCTGCTGGACAAGTACCTGCGCGAGCGCCAGTTACCGCTGCAGGGTCCGCTGCTCGTCTACGGCAGTGAGAAGGTAATGCAGAAGATACGTGCGTTGCGTCCGGATGCCTGGAGTTTTAGCCGCGAGAGCGTGCAACAGTGCACGGTGCGCTACCTGATGTTGGGCTGGAGTGGCTATGTGCCGGAAGCCTGTCGTAACGGCGCGGTGGTTGCGCCGAATACCTGGCAGTGGGCGCTTTGGGGCTGGCCGGATCGATTTATGCAGCGCATGCAAGACGCGGGCTCGCTGGTAATGGAACTGGATTTCGCGGGCCGCGGCCGCGGAATGCACGGCATATATAAACCTGAGGAGCTGGAGTTCCTGCCGGCGGATTATCGCGGCGCGCTGTGGGTCGAGAAAATCGAACGCATTGGGCCCTATGCGAAAACCAAATTTACCAGCGGACAACACCAATAACAGCAGAAGCCAATGTAGAGACGTTCCGCCGGGCTTGCGCAGGAATACCCTATATTTATTTTAAGAGACTCACTTGCGCAGCCCCGGCTGCGCAAAGTGTTTATCCAGCCACTCGTTGATGAGATTCAACGCCTTTGGCGCGATCGTTTCCTCAATGTTTCCGTACTCGGAAACAGCACCCGTCTCAGCGGTCTGGAACAGGTGATTCAGTTTATCCAGTTCCACCACCTGAACATCCCCATTGCCGCCATCCTCCAACGCCTGCCGGATTCCATCGAGGTTCTGTTTGGCGGCAACCTGGATATCCAGGCTGCCGTTCAGTGCCAGCACCGGCATTTCAAGTTTCTTGAGGTAGGTTTCCGGATCGAATTTCAGGAAATATCTGAACCAGGGAGAGGTTAAAATTTTCTCCTGCGCAGCAACCTGATTTTCGACGGCGCTCTCGTCTTTCTCACTCATGGCGCGGGAGATTTCGCGCATGGTATCGCGCATTGTCGGAGTCAGATTTGCGCCGTTCGGCAGTCGATTGAGATCCTGAAACAAGACCTCGTCGAGCTGCCTGATCTTGCTTAGGTTCAACGGCGGCACGCCCATCATCCGGAAAACGTTTGAGCGCTGCTCGATAAACAGGTCGATCACCTCAACACCCGGCGCGGCCATCAGGATGACAAACGCGATATCCGGCCTGCTCGATGCCACCATCGGGGCAATCATTCCGCCCTCACTGTGGCCAATCAGGCCAATGGTATTCGCCGGGATATCCGCGCGTCCCTTCAGGAAATCCACGGCGGCATTGATATCACCGGCAAAGTCTTCTGAGGTGGCGTTGTCAAAAACGCCGGAAGATTTACCAACGCCTCGATCATCCAGCCGGAGTACGGCATATCCCTTTTGGCTCAGGTGATCGGCAAGCACCGCAAACGGTTTGTGCCCGACAATGGATTCGTCGCGGTCCTGCGGACCCGAGCCGCTGATCAGTACCGCGGTGGCCTTGATTGGGCCCGAGGGTTTGGTCAGGGTTCCCGCGAGAATGATATCGGCCTTGGCGTTGTGCACCTCGACCTCTTCGGTTTTATAGGAAAAGGGCGCAACGGGCATTTGTGGACGGACAGGCACGCTGGCGTTGTTGTCTGCCGGATTTTGCCGGGAAAAAATCAGTTCAAATGACATTCCCTGGGTGAAAGTGCCGCGAATACTATCCGTACTGGAATCGTGTGTACCCCGGTACTTCGCCTGTAATCCGGAAATCTCGAAGCTCAACTGCTGCCCGACCACCTCGACGTTGGTCATGGGGATGGCAAATGCACCCTGAGCCGGGGAGTCCATTGACCCCTGCCATTTACCCGCGTTTTGCTGCAGGTGAATAACCAGTGGCAACTCCGCAGCTGCACTGACTTTCAGGTTGCCGGCCCAATTTCCTTCGAGACCGGCGGCGTGCGCCGTAAAAGGCAGTAACGCCATCATCACACTGACCATCGAATTTTTGAGTTTCTTGATCCATTGCGGGTATTGCATGTTCGATCCTTGGACTCGGCAGAGTTATATTTTTATCAGGTGCAGGGCTGTTTTCGCTGTGCGAAAAAATCTGCACATCCGCACACCCCGGCACGCTTACGATTCCTCAGGCTTTGCGTTTTTTTCCTCTATCTCTGTCACTACTTTCTGCACCAGCTTCACGCGGCCTGACTTCACCAGCGCATCCCGCAACACATATTCAATCTGTGCGTTCAGGCTGCGCAGGTCATCGTCCGCCCAGCGCTGCATCGCCGCCAGTACCTGCTCGTTGATACGCAGTGGGAAAGCTTTCTTTTTCGTCATGTTGATCCTGATCGTTCAGTAACCGCGTGGTCGATCAGTAGAGGCTGCCGCTGTTGATCACGGGCTGCGCCTGCTGTTCGCCACAGATGACCACCATCAGATTGTTGACCATATTTGCCTTGCGCTCGTCGTCCAGTTCCAGTGCGTGGGACTCCGCCAGGGTGGTAATCGCATCGGTGACCATTTCCACCGCACCGCGCACGATCAGCTTGCGTGCCGCGAGCACCGCACCGGCCTGCTGCTTGCGCAACATGGCCTGGGCAATTTCCGGCGCGTAGGCGAGATGGCTGATCCGCGCCTCGATCACCTGAATACCGGCACTGCCGAGACGCTCCTGTACCTGGTCGCGGATTTTTTCCGCCACCTCGATGGGATCACCGCGCAGGGACAGCGTGTCCTCACTGTGATTGTCGTAGGGGAATTCATTCGCCACGTTGCGCAGCGCCGCCTCGCTCTGGATGGTGACAAAGCTCTCGTAGTCGTCCACCTCGAAATAGGCCTCGGCCGAATCGACCACCTTCCATACCACCACCGTGGCAATCTCGATCGGGTTGCCGTTGGCGTCATTGACCTTGAGCTTGCCGCTCTCGAAATTGCGGATGCGCAGGGAGATGGGTGTGCGCTTGAAAATCAGCGGATTGGCCCAGCGCAGGCCGGTGACATGCTCGGTGCCCACGTATTTACCGAACAGCTGCAGTATTTTCCCCTGATTGGGAGCCACCATAAACAGTCCGAACCAGCAGAATGCAACAATTGCCGCCGCCAGGCCCCAGCCTGCGGCGAACGGGAATTCCGTGGCGGCCAGGTTTCGCAAAGCCATTACCACCGTAAACACCTGCAATACCAGAAGCAGCGCCAGCATTCCGTAACCATTGACGGTAAATGCGCGTTTTTCTCTGATCATCGAAATCTCCTTTTGATGTCAATTTGATATCAAATTAGCACCAAGATTGTGAATAGCCAAGTTTTTGTGCACATACAGTGGGTTCTGGCATGGACGGAGATGGGCGGGGAAGTCTTAACGGGCGGGAAACAGGTGTGGGGTATCAGGGGCGTTGCAGACGGGAAAAAGGCGAGCAGGCGGGGGGCTTGAACACGGACGCCCGCCAGTGCGGGCGACCATCGCGAGCCTGCGGGATCAGTCTGCTCCCAGCGCCAGCGATACCGGCGCACCCTGCTGTTCGCTCAACACCCGGTCCAGCAGCGTCGGCAGGTCCTCACCGGTGGTGGTGCACTTCCAGCCCGGGTTTTCAAACTTGAGGTGGTAGCCACCGGAGCGCGCCGCCACCCACAGTTCCTGTACCGCGCTCTGGCGCGACAGGATCACCTGGGTTCCGCTGTCTTCCAGGGTGATGGTGAGCACCGCGTCCGCACGCTCGTAATCCATATCCACATCGCAATTGTCGAGGGCGTCCTCGATCGCGATCAGGGTCTGTTCGATGGCGGCGTTGTAGGTTGCTTGAGAGGCGGCCTGGGTCATGATCCGGTTACTTCTGTTACGGTGTTGTTCATAGACGGGGGTCGCTATACTAGCAGGCTTTTCCAGTCTTCTCGTCCCGCGAAACGCGGCAGGTACTATCCAGGTAACACCGATGCGCACAACGTTGCTTTCAATGGCCTCTATCGTCGCCCTCACCACGTTGTTGAGCGCCTGTGGCCAGAAGGGCCCGCTCTACCTGCCGCAGGATCCGGCCTCGCCGACCACATCCCCGGCGTCCGCTACCCACAGCCACGGCCAGCCCGCAGGCAAGCGCAGCGAGGAGACCGAAAAAAATAATGACCCGGGTCAGCAAAACACCGAACAACAGTCCGAGCAACACACGGAAGCAGAAGCAGTATCGCAATGAGTGAATTCCACTATCAGCAGGGAAGCCTGTGGGCCGAGGGCGTGAACCTCGAGCAGATCGCCGAGCAGTTCGGCACCCCCACCTACGTCTACAGCCGCGCACATTTTGAAAGCCAGTACCAGGCCTACGCCGACGCACTCGGCGATCACCCGGGCCTGATCTGTTACGCCATCAAGGCCAACAGCAACCTGGGGATCTTGTCCGTGCTGGCACAACTGGGGGCAGGTTTCGATATCGTCTCCGCCGGTGAACTGGAGCGGGTACTGATGGCCGGCGGCGACCCGGGCAAGATCGTTTTTTCCGGTGTCGGCAAGACCGCGGCGGAAATGCGCCGCGCGCTGGAAGTGGGCGTGCACTGCTTCAATGTGGAATCGGAAGCGGAGCTGGAGCGCCTCGACGCGGTGGCCGCCGAGATGGGTGTCATCGCCCCGGTATCCCTGCGGGTCAACCCGGATGTGGATGCCAAGACCCACCCATATATTTCCACCGGCCTCAAGGAAAACAAATTCGGCATCGCCATCGAGCGTGCCCGCGACGCCTACCGCAAGGTGGCGGCCTCCCCCAGCCTCAACGCCGTGGGTGTGGACTGCCATATCGGTTCCCAGCTCACCGATATCGCTCCCTTCCTCGACGCCCTCGATCGCCTGCTGGTACTGATCGACGAGCTGGCCGAAGACGGCACTGTGCTCAAGCACCTGGATCTGGGCGGCGGCCTCGGTGTGCGCTACCGCGGTGAGGAGCCGCCGCTGGTGAGCGACTATCTCGGCGCAGTGAAAGAAAAGCTTGCGGGACGCGATCTGGCATTGGTGCTGGAACCCGGCCGCTCCATCTCTGCCAACGGCGGTGCTCTGTTGACCCGGGTGGAATACCTGAAGCGCACCGAGGGCCACAACTTTGCCATCGTCGACGCCGCCATGAATGACAATCTGCGCCCGGCGTTGTATCAGGCGTGGCAGGATATCGTTGCGGTGACGCCCAGCAACGGCGAGACCGAGAGCTGGGACATCGTCGGCCCGGTGTGTGAAACCGGCGACTTCCTCGGCAAGCACCGCCCGCTGGCGCTGCAACAGGGCCAACTGCTGGCCATGCTCTCCGCCGGTGCTTACGGTTTCACCATGAGTTCCAATTACAACTCCCGCACCCGTGCCGCTGAAGTACTGGTGGACGGCGACAAGACCTATCTGGTGCGCGCCCGCGAAACCCTCGCGGATCTGGTGCGCGGCGAAACCACGGTACCGGCCAAGGACTGACGGGAACGAACAACAATGCGGCTCAAGTTCACCAAAATGCACGGCCTCGGCAACGACTTCGTGATGATCGACGGCATCACCCAACGGGTGAAGCTGACGGCAGACAAGGTACGCCAGATCGCCGACCGCCACATCGGTATCGGCTGCGACCAATTACTGCTCGTGGAAGCGCCCCGGGACCCTGACGTGGATTTCCGCTACCGCATCTACAACGCCGACGGCAGTGAAGTGGAAAACTGCGGCAACGGCGCGCGCTGTTTTGCGCGCTTTGTGCGCGAGCGCCGCCTTACCAGCAAGGAAAAGATCCTGGTGGAAACCGCCGCCGGCATCCTCGAGCTGAATGTGCAGGGTGCGGACCAGGTGAGTGTGGACATGGGGCCACCGATTCTGGAGCCCGCGAAGATTCCGTTCCAGGCGGATATTCAGGCGGAGAGCTACCCGCTGGACGTGGACGGCGAAACCTACACCGTCGGCGCTGTTTCCATGGGCAACCCGCACACCGTACTGCTGGTGGAAGATGTGGACACGGCGCCGGTACACAGCCTCGGCGCGGCCATCGAACGCCACCCGCGTTTTCCCGCCCGGGTAAACGTGGGCTTCCTGCAGATTCTTGACCGCAAACGTGCGCGCCTGCGGGTATTCGAGCGCGGCGTTGGCGAAACCCGCGCCTGCGGCACTGGCGCCTGTGCGGCCATGGTCGCCGCGCGCATCCGCGGCCTGGTGGACGAAGAGGTCCAGATCACCCTCCCCGGCGGCACCCTGACAATCCACTGGCCGGGCCCCGGTGAGCCGGTTACCATGACCGGACCCGCGACCGCGGTATATCACGGACAGATAGTGGTTTAGGCAACGGGAGGTTTGACCTCCATTGCCAGAATACAGTCCCGGAACCAGCGACCGAGCAACGACGATACCGTAATGACCGAGCACAGCGACGCCCCCCTGATCGACAGCGCCGTCGAGGCAAGCCTGGAAAAACAGCAGGCCGCCGACAGCGAAAACCAGCGCAACAAAAAGGTGCTGGCCCGGCAGGTGGCGCGATATCTGATGCAGAATCCCACTTTCTTCGCGGAAAACCTGGATCTGCTGGAAACCATCCAGGTCCCCAGGGAATCCGGCAAAACCGTGTCGCTGATGACACACCAGACCAACCTGTTGCGCGAGCGCAATATCGAGATGCGCCAGCGTCTCGATCAGCTGCTGCAGAATGCCCGCGATAACGACCAGCTGTTTATGCACAGCCGCCGTCTGGTGCTGGCGCTGCTGGAGGCGCGCACCGTGGCCGAAGCCGGACGTGCGCTGTTGCAGAGTTTCCGCGATGACTTCAATGTCGAGGTCACCGCGCTGACCCTGTTCGGGCCGCTGCCCGGTTCCGGCAAGCAGCTGGGCGACGTGCGCAGTTATTCCCGCGCAAGTGCGGAAACCTCCATCGGCTCCATTCTGCGCAATGGCCGCACCGTGTGTGGCACCCTGCGCCCTGCGGAAACCAGCTTCCTGTTTGGCGACGATGCCGAGCGTGTCGCCTCCGCCGCCGTAGTACCGCTGGCAAACCAGCTGGGTATTCTCGCGGTGGGCTCCAGCGACCCCAATCACTACCGTTCCAGCCTCGGCACCCTTTTCCTGTCCTATATCGGCGAGATTCTTGAGCGCCTGCTGCCGGATATGCTGGCACGCAGCTGAATACATTCTTCCCGGCGACCACCGGGCAAAAATGAGACAAGGAAATTCTGGGAGAAGCGCGATCCATTGAAAACTGGACCCCGGCCTGGGCCGGGGTGACGCGTTTGCCGTCATGCCGGCCGGGCCGGCTCCAGTATCACCTGTTGCGCTAAGTTTTCAGATGGGCCTGCTGCCGTACTTTGGCTGCGGCTTGCGTGGAGGGTCTGCGGTGATATCCGGTGCTATCTCGTTGATGGCGCCGCCGCTGGCGAGGAAGGCCTCGACTTCGGCACTCAGTTCACTGCGGGCCCGCTGGCGGGAGGTGATTGAGCGTTCTTCGCCGAAGTCATCGGAGTCCTTTACCCGAACGCTGTACTGATCGTCTTTCATGTCACTTTACCCTGTAACTTGATACCCCTTGTTACAGAGGGAATACCCCTGTTGCCGCAGCTTGGCGCGGAAAACTCCGCTACTGCCCCACAGCACTATCTGCAAAAAAATAATCACGCGGCTGCGCCGTGTGATTACTGCAAATAAAATCCGCCGGGCAGAAGAATTCCTGCGGCGAAATAGTTATAGGCAGTGTCCAATCAGCCTGCCAGAAATGGTTCCCGGAATTGGTAGAACATTTTGATCGTTTTTTGTGCGATTTATCGCAGTTGGTTATGCAGAGTTTGGCGCCACAAATCGGACGACATTCGCAGCGGAGACGCCGTGCTCCAGCCACGCAACGTCAGATTCTTTTTTCACTTTTATCGCGCATAAAAAAGCCCCGCATTGCGGGGCCCTTAAAACACTGTGTCGGATTCTTTGATCAGACCGCTTCGCTGCCGGTTTCCCCGGTGCGGATACGGATAACTTCTTCGAGCGCAGTGATAAAGATTTTGCCGTCGCCGATCTTGCCGGTCTGGGCCGCTTTGGTGATCGCTTCCACGGCGCTGTCGACCATGCTGTCGTCCACTGCCAGTTCCAGTTTGACCTTGGGCAGGAAGTCCACCACATATTCCGCGCCGCGGTACAGTTCGGTGTGGCCTTTCTGGCGGCCGAAGCCTTTTACTTCGGTCACGGTCATTCCCTGTACGCCGACCTCGGAAAGAGCGGTGCGCACGTCGTCCAGTTTGAATGGCTTCACGACAGCCGTAATCAGTTTCATTGACTTATCCCCTGATATTGTTTCTTACGGGCACCGGCCCAGAAGTGAATCGGTGCCGGAAGATTCTTGCTGCTACCGGGCCTGGCTCAGGCCCGGTAGCGAGATTATGAGCGATTACTTGCTCATAAATTCCGGATAAGCTTCCATTCCGCACTCGGTCAAGTCAACACCTTGCTGCTCTTCTTCCTCGGTAACACGGATACCGGTGATGAGCTTGAGGGCGAACCAGGCAGCGAAGGAGGCGGCGAATACCCAACCAAAGATGGTTGCGGCGCCGATCAGCTGACCGCTGAAAGAGGAGCCGTCATTGGTAACCGGTACCAGCAGCAGGCCCAGCAGACCGACCACGCCGTGCACGGAGATGGCGCCGACAGGATCGTCGATCTTCAGCTTGTCCAGGGTGATGATGGAGAACACTACCAGCACGCCACCGATGGCACCGAACAGGGTGGCCTGCAGCGCAGTCGGGGTGGAGGGTTCAGCCGTGATGGCTACCAGGCCAGCCAGCGCGCCGTTCAGCAGCATGGTCAGGTCGGCCTTGCCGAACAGGATGCGACCGGTGATCAGTGCGGCAACCGCACCGCCGGCAGCGGCGGTGTTGGTATTCAGGAATACCATGGCCACGGAGTGTGCGTTGGCGGCGTCGCCCAGTTTCAGTACGGAACCGCCGTTGAAGCCGAACCAGCCCATCCACAGGATGAAGGTACCCAGGGTAGCCAGCGGCAGGTTGGCGCCGGGGATGGCGTAGACTTCGCCGTTCGGGCCGTATTTACCTTTACGTGCGCCCAGCAGCAGTACGCCGGCCAGAGCAGCGGCAGCACCCGCCATGTGCACGATGCCGGAACCGGCAAAGTCAGAGAAGCCCAGGTCGCCCAGGTTGTACAGGCCGAAGACTTCTTTACCGCCCCAGGTCCAGGAACCTTCCAGCGGGTAGATCACACCGGTCATGACCACCGCGAACACCAGGAAGCTCCACAGCTTCATGCGCTCGGCTACCGCACCGGAGACGATGGACATGGCCGTTGCCACGAACACCACCTGGAAGAAGAAGTCGGAAGCACCGGAGTAAACGGAGTCGCCTTCGAAACCATTTTCAGCAGAACTTGCCAGAACGCCTTCCAGGTCGAAGGTTTCAATGCCGTTCAACAGCCAGCCGCCGTCGTACATGATGGCGTAGCCGCACACCAGGTACATGATGCAGGCGATGGCGAACAGCGCCACGTTTTTGGTGAGAATTTCCGTGGTGTTTTTGGAACGCACCAGGCCCGCTTCCAGCATGGCAAAGCCAGCTGCCATCCACATGACCAGTGCACCGCACACGAGGAAATAAAATGTATCAATTGCGTACTGCAACTGAAAAATTTGATTTTCCATTTTTCGCTCCGTTTAACCCAAACTTTCCCGAGTTGCCCCGGCAGTTATTTCTGTTGATCAAAGAATCGTTACTGGCAATCGTTTGTGATTGTTAGATCGCTTCCGGGCCGGTTTCACCGGTACGGATACGGATTGCCTGCTCAAGGTTTGCAACAAAGATCTTGCCGTCGCCGATCTTGCCGCTCTGCGCCGCGCTGCCGATGGCTTCCAGCACAGCGTCGAGCTGGCTGTCATCCACGGCAATCTGCAGCATGGTTTTGGGCAGAAAATCCACCACATACTCGGCTCCACGATAGAGTTCGGTATGCCCTTTCTGCCGCCCAAAGCCCTTCACTTCACTCACGGTGATGCCTTTGACACCAGCCTCAGCCAGCGCATCGCGCACCGCGTCGAGTTTGAAAGGTTTGATAATTGCGGTTACCAGTTTCATGGTCTCCCCCCTAAGATGAAGCCCACTCGAGGAGCGGGCTTATGTCGTTATGGCTGTTACCAGCTGTAAGTGGCACCGGCCAGTACAGTTGCTTCACACCAGTCCAGGTTGTAACACTCCGCCTTGCTGGCATCGGTGCCAACCAGGGAAGCGCTCAGCGCCAGGCCACCAAACTCCTTGCCGATCGACACTGAGTAATCGATGTAGGAATCAGATTCACTCAGGAAGATTTCTTCATCGAACAGGTTCAGGCCGGCGCTCAGGTCCAGAGTGATATCGTTGGCCAGGCTGAAGGAGTAGCCCGCGTTCAGGTACACGAACTCGCCCGCCTGGTACCAGTAGTCGTCGGAGTAGGCAAAGCCCAGGCTCAGGTCGCCAAAACTCACGCTGCCATACACTTCCTGGTAGTCTTCATCCTGGCTGCTGCCGTGGTAGGCGTAATAGATGTAGCCCACGTCATAGCCCATACCACCGGCGGTTTCACCGGAGTAACCGCCGTAGAAGTCCTGTTCGAAATCGGTTTCGTCGGTACCGTAGGCGAAGTCGACCTGGGATGCCCAGGTGCCCAGATAGAAGCCATTGCCCATATCCAGGTCCACGCCGCCCTGAATGGCCGGGCCGGTGTCGGACTGGGAAACGCCACGGAATTTGTAGTCACTTACCACACCAAGGTTGGCGCTCAGGCTGGGACCGGAGTCCTGCGCAATCGCACCTGCGGAAATGGCCATTGCCAGTACGCTTCCGGAAACGATTGCTGCCATTTTATTGTTCAGCTTGCCCACTTTTGGTTCTCCTTGATCTCTGTGTGAAATGCTCGTTTTGTTTTTTATCTTTGCGGTCACAACTACACCGGGGAGACGGTATGCACCACATATCGTCCGGCACTTCACTTGAAGGCCTATCCCCGCCTTCACTACCAGGACGATTTGCACAGGACTACTTGCAGAGTTAGTGCCAACTCTGATATTTCACAATTAAATCAATTAGTTAGGGGATTTTTGCGGAGACTCCACGGGGCAAATGCGAGGTTGCGCCAGCGGCGTGCGCAAAAAAAGTGCGCACCAAAATTGAACCTGCACCGCATTTGCGCATTTGACTGGTGAATTGTGGGGCTCGCGAACCAAGAGTGAGCACTGACTCCGCCGCTTGGTGAGAAATAGCCGCTGCGGTACTATTTGCCGCTGTCGAAACCGGAGTTTGTAGTGGAGAATTGCGCGTGGCCGCGGAAAAATTGCAACAGTTACTAAGTGAACTGCAACAACAAGGGGCAGTTATCAGCAGCGATCTGCGCGACGCCCTCGAAGTGGCACTGGGGAAACTGCCGCTGGTAAACCAGCGGGAATTTGACATCCAGGCCGCCAAACTGGCGCGGGCAGAGGAAAAGTTGGCCCGACTCGAACAACAACTGCAGGCGCTCGAAGCGCAGTTGGACAACCAAAACTAACCAGTCATCCTAGCCAGGATTTCAGGGACGACCATTTTTCAGGAAGAAAAGTGAGCCTATCTATCACCTATGCCCGCGCGCAGCTGGGCATTCATGCGCCACTGGTCACCGTGGAAACCCATCTCGCCAACGGTTTGCCGGCATTCAATATCGTCGGCCTGCCCGAGGCAGCGGTGCGCGAAAGCCGCGACCGGGTGCGCAGCGCCATCGTCAACAGCCACTTCGAATTTCCCCAGCGGCGTATCACCGTCAACCTGGCACCGGCAGACCTGCCCAAGGCCGGCGGCCGCTACGACCTCGCTATCGCACTCGGCATCCTCGCTGCCTCCGGGCAGGTACCCGGCGATGCCCTCGAGCAGCACGAATTTATCGGCGAGCTGGCGCTGTCCGGCAGCCTTCGCCCCATTCCCGGTGCACTGCCCGCAGCCATCGCCTGCGGCGACTGCGACCGCACCCTGGTGATTAGCGCGGAATCCGCCAGTGAGGCGGCACTGATCGACACCCCGGTGAAGGCTGCCACCTCCCTGTTGCAGGTGTGCGCACAGCTGCATGGACGCGAACCGCTGCCGGACGCGGTGAGCGATGACACGCTGGAAGAAGTGCTGTGCGCGGATCTAGCGGATGTGCGCGGGCAACTGAAGGCCCGGCGCGCACTGGAAGTCGCAGCTGCCGGTTCACACAACCTGTTGCTCTATGGTCCGCCTGGAACGGGAAAAACCATGCTGGCCAGCCGCCTGCCCGGAATACTGCCGCCGCTCAGCGAGCGCGAACTGCTTCAGGTAGCTGCGCTCTACTCCAGCGCCGGGCTTGCGCGTATTCGCCAGCGGCCATTTCGCGCCCCGCACCACTCGGCCTCCCCCACTGCACTGGTCGGTGGTGGCAGCGACCCGCGCCCGGGAGAAATCAGCCTCGCGCACCGCGGCGTATTGTTTCTCGACGAGATGCCGGAGTTTCCCCGCGCAGCGCTGGAAATATTGCGCGAACCGCTGGAAAACGGTGAAGTCAGGATTTCCCGCGCCCGTGCCCAGGTCACTTTTCCCGCGGATTTCCAGCTGGTGGCCGCGATGAACCCGTGCCCTTGCGGTTACCTTGGCGAGCCGCGCTGCCGCTGCACGCCCGATCAGATACATCGCTACCGCAACAAACTATCGGGCCCGTTACTCGACCGCATCGACATGCAGGTAGAAGTTGCGAGCATGAGCGCCGCGCAACTGCAGGAATCCCCGCCCGGAGAAAAATCCGCAACCGTGCGCGAGCGGGTGCGCGCCGCGCGGGAAATCCAGCTGCGGCGGCAGGGAAAAATCAACGGCGAGCTGAAAGGCAGCGAGCTGGATGAGTACTGCCCACTGGGCAAGGCGGAAAGTGCGCTGCTGCGGGTGTCGGTGGAAAAACTCGGCCTGTCCGCACGCAGTTACCACCGGGTATTGAAAGTGGCGCGCACGCTGGCGGATTTATCTGGGCAGGAAAATATCGGTACCGCACAAATTGCCGAGGCACTGGCATATCGAAACCTCGACAGAAAAACCGCGGTGTCGGTTTAACACGAAACCATGCTGGTACCGGCTCGCAGGCGATAGAGCACATGTTCCTGCATCGGATGCCCCGCAGGCAATGCCGGGTGCAAAAAATTTTCGCGGTACTGCATGCCCAGTTTTTCCATTACCGCTCGCGAGCGCCAATTCTCGGGCACGGTAAATGAAACAATTTCCGGCAGCCCCAGCTGGTCAAATCCGACCTGCAGGCATGCGCGCGCGGCCTCGGTGGCGAAGCCCTTTCCCCAGGCATTTTTCGCCAGACGCCAGCCGATTTCCACCGCCGGAGCAAACGGCATATTGTCGGCAACGTGCTTGATGCCGACGAACCCAATAAACTGTTCGTCCCCCAGTGTTTCCACCGCCCAGAAACCCCAGCCATATTTTTCGATATGCGCGATCTGCCGGTCGATGCCCGCATCGCTTTCGGTGCGATCCAGCAACGCGGGGAAAAATTCCATCACTGCAGGGTCGGTATTCATCGCCGCAAACGGTGCGCGATCGCTGTCGCACCACTGGCGTAGCCGCAGGCGCCGGGTTACTGGTTCAATCACCATTTCAGTGTTTAGCCTGTTTCTTTTTTAACTGGCGCTGCTTTTCCAGTTGCTTATCCAATTGCAGCTGCGCCTGAACCGCGTAGTCTCTGCAGTCCATTTCTTTTTGCTGCCTTGCCTCAACGGTGTAGCTCCAACCACTGGCCCCCGGGTGGGGCGTCAATAACAGGTCACAGGGAAGATCGCGAACCTTGGCAAAGGTAAAGCCAAAGTCTTGCAGGAGATTCGGATAACGCGGGTTGTCCAGCAACTGGTAACCCGGGGCGGTCAAGCTGTCGACATAGGCCACATCCACGGTTTTGCCATTGCGACGATCCTGCCAGGTCCAGGCCATACTGCCGGGCGTATGGCCTGGAATAAAATGCACATTAAATTGGAAACCACCGAGTTCGACAGTTTCTCCGTCCAACACATAGCGATCAACGTCCACCGGCGAAAACAGCAGCGCGTCGCCAAAATGAATATCGCCGGCGCCCCCGCTGGCGAGCAGCCGCCCAGATTCGGCATTACTCACCAGCCGCGCGCCGGTTGCGCGGCGGATTTCCGCCAGTGGGCCTGCATGATCGATATGGGCGTGACTGTGAAGAATCCACTTCAGATCCTGCGGCCCCACCCCCAGCTTGCGCATGTTGTCGAGCAGGTGCGCTGCAGCCTGCGGCATACCACCGTCTATCAATACTGCACCGGCGTCGGTTTTAATCAGCAGCGCGCTGAGTTCCTGAGTGCCAATCTGCCAGGTGTGCTCGCTGATCTGCAACGGCGCCACCGGCGTGCGCCAGGGTTCTGGCACCTCGTAGGCTTTGAGCTGTGGCAGCGGTTGCTCGGCCGCTGTGGCAAAGGCTGCCGCGGTAATCACCGCGCCCGTCAGTAATATTTTCGCTGCACCCACCCCGAAAAAATTGCTCATTTCAATTTTCCATAACCAGTAATTTCTGCATCGGCGCGACCATGTAATGGCACATATCCAGCCACTCCATTTCCTCCGGGTAGCTGCACACTTCGAAGCCCATTTTTTCATACAGCGCTTTTGCCGCTCGATTATTTTTCAACACAAACAGCGAGCACTGCTCAAGACGCAATACCTCTTTTGCCTGCGCCGCCAGCTGGCGTATCAACTGTTGACCCACCCCGCGCCCGCGGGCATGAGGTGCCACGATCAGTCTGCCGAGATGGCAACAGTTCAGCCGTCGGTAAAACTGACCGAATGCCAACGGCTCGCCCTGTGCATCGAGCACGACAAAACTCGGCAATTCTCGCCAGCGGCTGTCTGTGGAAAAACTTTGCGTGTCGAACGGGTAGCGAAACTCCGGTCCGCCCCACTGCCGGCAATCCACTTCCGAATCTATCCACCCCATGAGGGCGGCAAGATATTTTTCCTTGAACGGAATGAGTGAACACGGGCTTTTCATCGCAACTCCGGGACTTGCTGTATTTATTTTTTCTTCGCCTGCGCCAGCCAGCGGTCCAGCTGATCCGCAAACGCCTTGCGCTCCTGCTGTCCAAGCGGTGGTGGGCCACCGGTGTGGACGCCACTGGAACGCAGGGTTTCCATGAAATCGCGCATGTTCAGGCGCGCGCGGATATTTGCCTTGGTGTATTTCTCGCCACGGGGGTTGAGCGCGGTAGCACCCTTGTCGATCACATCTGCCGCCAGCGGCAGATCGGCGGTGATCACCAGATCACCCTCCTCGCAGCGCTGTGCGATCTCATTGTCGGCAACATCGTAGCCGGAGGAGACCTGCAGCGAACGGATAAAGGGTGACGGCGGCACCCGGATAAACTGGTTGGCCACCAGCGTCAATTCGGTCTGGGTGCGCTCGGCGGCGCGGAACAGAATTTCCTTCATGGCGGTGGGGCAGGCGTCTGCGTCGACCCATATTTTTGCCATCAGATAAGCTCCTGCGGCTGTTCGTCGGCGGGGGCGCCTGCATCACATTTTTTGCACTCGAGGTTCACTCCCAGCATCTTCGCGCGCCCTTCCGGCGTGGTGACCCAGGGGCGATTCTGCCAGGGCGGGTCGTGCCGTACATGCTGGTTGTGGCCACAGGCGAGCTGTGCCACCCAGTGGTCTTGTTCGTCGCGGTGATAACCGCGAATAGGTTGTAACATGGTCGGCTGCTGCATAAAAAAGGCACCTCATGGAGGTGCCTTTATAGACAAATCGGGGTAGGAGGTAAAAGCTATTCGCGCAGTTTGGCGGCAGCGTCGAGGCCCGCGCCCCGGTTCCAGCGCGGCAGGTTGCCATTGATGCAGACCAGCAGAAACACCGACGCGGCGAGCGCGGTCCACACGTCGAACATGGCCAGCATGTAGCCGATCACCAGGGCGCACACCATTTCCAGCGGCTTTTTCACCAGCGGCGCGGCCACCAGGATACACGCGAAGGCGGTGAGCGCGAGGGTGAGCATCAGGGCGATGGCCATGATCGGCTTGATCAGGCTGATCCAGGGCCAGCACAGATAGATCAGCGGCAGGCCGAACCCGTAGTAAGAACCGATGCCGCTGTGCAGGTCCGCCATCTTGTCGCGGCCGCAGCGCCAGGTCTGGATGATGACCGCGTGCACCCCAGTCCACAGGATGCCCTGATAGGGAAACAGCGGCGCGATCAGCGCGGAGACGCCATTGCGCGCGGCCACCGCCAGCTGGCTGCGCTCGAAGTCGGTATCGACGGGATCGTCTTCCCGCGCCGGTTGTGCGCTGCGAATCATTTCCGAGCCGGTGACGAAGTCACCGAACAGTATCACGTAGGCCACAAACGCCAGCGGCAAAACCTCCAGGTACATACCGAGGGGCGGCCAGCCGATGGCAAACGGGGACACCTTGCCAAGGGTCTCCACCACTGGCGGCAGAAACAGGCCCCAGCGGATATCAAACTGCACTTCACCAACGACCCACCCCACCGCGGCGGCGGCGACAAATCCCGGCAACAGGCCGAGGCTGCAGAAGCTGTCGATCCACCGGTAGCGTGTCCGCAATATCTGTATCGGCGCGGAAAAGGTAAACAGCAGGGCCACCAGCAGCGCGGTAGAGGCACTGAAAGGGTGACTTGAAAACAGGGCCACATCTTTCACGAATACCCGGTCCAGTGCGGAAATCGCGGCGCCAAAAATGATCCCCGCCTTCAACGCGACCGGCAGTGCCGCGATCAGCCGGCGCGACAGCCCCGAGAGGCTGAACAGCACTGCGATGGCTGCAAGGATTAGCGAAAGCGCGGTCATTACCTGGAAGCGCGCGGGCCCTTCCGGGTAGCCGCTAACGATGAACGTGAGCACCAGCGGAAACGCCGGGGTCAGCATGCCCGGCGCGAAGGGTTCGCCAAACACCAAGAACGAGGCGCATAAAAGAGTATTCGCCAGCAGCAACAGCGCCAGGGATTCCTCGAAGCTGAGACCGAAGTAACCGATCATCACCGGTGCCATGATCAGGCTGGTGCCGCTGGCCACCACCACGCCCTGCAGAAACTGCGACGGCACGAACTTCAGGTGCAGGAACGGAACCCGAAAGGTGAACGGGCCCCAGCGCCAGCCCGGGCTTCGCGGACTGGCCACGGACGGGTCGGAAACGGGGGGATCGGCTGCGCCGCGGGTACTGGGGGTCTGGTTCATCGCCATGTGCTCGTTATTTTTATTGACGCTTCGAGCTTAGGTGGCCCCCGTTGCCGCGACCATTATTTGTCAGGTAATCGCCGCGCTCATCAGCGGGCGGTACAGCAGCGGGTGATCTTCCGGCACCGACGCCAGCTCCGCGTCACTCACTACCCGCTGGTTATCGTCGCGGTATATGTGCCCGATCAGCAGTCGCGGCTGCACCAGCTGCGAGGTGGAAGACAGGGTGTCGTTGTACACCGTGAGGTTGACGATGCCAGTTTCGGTGTTGAGCGCCAGCGGATAGTCGCTGGTGTGGATCAGGCGTCGCGCCAGCTGCTGCCAGTTGTCCGGCAGTGCCCCGGCCGCCTGCAACCGCTCCAGTATCGCCCACCCTTCGGGGGCATCGCTCTGCAGGGTTTCCATGGTGAGGTACAGGGCGAGGCCACAGGACAGCGCGGTGCCATTATGCAGATGCGGGCGCAGGCCCTGGGGATGCATTACCAGCTCGTAGATGTTGGGATCTTGCAACAACGTCGGGCTCACCCGCGACAGCATAAATGCCAGCCAGGCGCGGTTGGCGGAGATAACGCGGCCGAAATTATCCAACGCGAACGCGGGTTCCGGTTCCGCCCGCGCCATGGCGTTCTGCATCGATTTGTTCATCCACGCCGCCAGTTCCGGGGAGTCAAACACCGACTGGTCAGCGGAGAAGCCCGCCGCGGTGAGCAGGTAGGCGCGATCGCGCCCGCTCAGGCCAAAACAGTCCGCCAGCGACGCCGCCACCAGCCGCGAGGGCTGCGAACGGCCGGTCTCGAGAAAGCTGATGTGGCGGGTGGACACACCCAGCTCTTCCGACAGCTGCTCCTGGGACATACCCAGGGTCTTGCGCCAGAAGTGCATCAGGCGCCCGAACGCGCTTTCGCCGCGGGATTGGTCCACCAGGGACAGCGGTGTACTGGTCTTCATGGGGTCGGCCCGTATTTTTGTTATGTGCGCCTGCAACGCAGGCCGCTCTCTCGTCGCGTTGATCAATATAAATCCAACTCCGGGCGCAGCCAACCCGGGGCGCGGCTGATAGAATCCCCTCCTTCGAGTCGTTTCAGTCCTTCCCAACCCCGCTGTACCCCTATGACCAAACTCAATCCGCGCCAGGCGGAAGCAGTCAAATACGTCGACGGACCCTGTCTGGTGCTGGCCGGTGCCGGCTCCGGCAAGACCAGTGTAATTACACGCAAAATCGCCTATCTGATCGAAGAGTGCGACTATCAGGCGCGAAATATTGCCGCCCTGACCTTTACCAACAAGGCCGCGCGGGAGATGAAGGAGCGGGTCGGCAAGCTGATCGTCGGGCCGGACGGCAAGAAATCCAAGGCCTCCCACGGCCTCACCGTGTCCACCTTCCACAACCTGGGCCTGAATATCCTGCGCAAGGAGCACCGCGCCGCCGGCTTCAAGCCGGGTTTCTCCATCTTCGATGCCGAGGACGCCCGCGGCCTGATCAAGGAACTGATGCTGCGCGACGGCGATCTGGACACCGACCTGCTGGACCGGGTGCAGAACCAGATCTCCAACTGGAAGAACGACATGCTCACCCCGCGCAAGGCGCTGGAACTGGCGCAGAGCCCGGGGGAGCAGGCGATGGCGGTGGCCTACGGGCGCTACTGCGAGGCACTCAAGGCCTACAATTCCGTCGATTTCGACGATCTTATTTTGATTCCAGTGCAGCTGTTCGAATCTGATCCCGAATTGCTGCACCGCTGGCGGAGAAAAATCCGTTACCTGCTGGTGGACGAATACCAGGACACCAACAGCTCTCAGTACCTGATGGTCAAACTGCTGGTGGGCGACCGCGGCGGTCTCACCGTGGTGGGCGACGACGACCAGTCAATCTACGCCTGGCGCGGCGCGCGCCCGGAAAACATGAGCCAGCTGAAGCAGGACTACCCGAACCTGCGCCTGATCAAGCTGGAGCAGAACTACCGTTCCACCAGCCGCATCCTCAAGGTGGCCAACCACCTGATCGCCCACAACCCGCACGAATTCGACAAGGCGCTGTGGTCCGACAAGGGCCTCGGTGACGAGATCCGCGTGCTCAAGACCGCCAATGAGAACGAAGAGGCGGAGCGGGTTGCCAACGAGATCTTCCTGCAGAAGGCCCGCCGCGGCGCCAAGTTCATGGATTTCGCGGTGCTGTATCGCGGCAACCACCAGGCGCGCCTGATCGAAATGAAACTGCAGGAAAACCAGATCCCCTACCAGATGTCCGGCGGCACCTCCTTCTTCGCCCGCGCGGAGATCAAGGACGTGATGGCCTACCTGCGCCTGCTGGTGAACCCGGACGACGACAACGCCTTCCTGCGCATCATCAACACCCCGCGCCGGCAGATCGGCACCAGCAGCCTCGAAGCGCTGGGCAATTACGCCAAGGGCCGAGAGATCTCCATGCTGCGCGCCTGTTCGGAAATCGGCTTCAAGGAACACATCACCGAACAGGGTTACGAGCGCCTGGACCGCTTTGCCCACTGGCTCGAGGGCGTGGCCCGCAACTGCGCCGACAACAGCCCGGAAACCGCGCTGCGCGAGATGCTCGACGACATCGATTACGCCGGCTGGCTGTCGCAGAACGCCAGCAGCGAGAAGGTGGCGGAGAAGCGCATGGAGAACGTCTACTGGCTGCTGGACAGCCTGATGAAGACCATGGAGGGCACCGACGACGAGCTGGAGCAGGACGTGCGCCTGGAACAGGCCATCTCCAAGCTGATCCTGCGCGACATGCTGGACCGCCAGGAGGAAGAGGAAGCCACCGACAAGGTCAGCCTGATGACCCTGCACGCGGCCAAGGGTCTGGAGTTCCCCTACGTGTTCATGATCGGCATGGAGGAAAATCTGCTGCCGCACCGCAACAGTATCGAGGACGACAATATCCAGGAGGAGCGCCGCCTCACCTACGTGGGCATCACCCGCGCGCAGCGCACCCTGACCATGACCCTAGCGGGCAAGCGCAAGATGTTCGGCGAGAACCAGGACACCACCCCCAGCCGCTTCCTCGACGAAATGCCGCAGGAGGACTGTATCTTCGAAGGGTTTGGCAAGGCGACCCCGGAACAGAACCAGGCCAAGGGCGCGGAGACCCTGGGCTCGCTGCTGAGTATGTTCGACTAGTAACGGGACGTCGCTGCCCGCCGGATTCCGGATACAAAAAAGCCGCTCAGTGAGCGGCTTTTTTGTATCCAGCAGTAAGCGATCGCTTACTTGCTGTTTTCTACCATATGGTCAACGGCAGCTTTCACCTCATCCTCGGAACAGGTCATACACAGACCTTTCGCCGGCATCGCGTTGAAACCGTTCAGCGCGTGGGTGTAAAGCGTGTCCATGCCCTTGGCAATACGGGGACCCCAGGCAGCGGCGTCGCCGAACTTGGGGGCGCCAGCCGCGCCAGTACCGTGACAGGCAGCGCAGTTACCGGTGTAAACATCGCTACCGCTGCGGGCACCGCCAGAAGAGGCCGCTGCCGCCGGCGCTGCCGCCGCGCACTCGTCGCCTTTCATGCAGGTCTTGCCTACCGGGGCGGTTCGCTCGGAGATCTGCTCATCCACAGACTGCGCCACTGCAACCGCTGCGCCAGCCACCACGGCCAGCGCCGCCACGAAATTCAATACTACTTTCATCCTTTCCCCCTAAAGGCCCAGCCGGCCCGTAGATTTCGGCGCAATCGCCACAAACCTCTACCAAACAGCCGCGCATTATAAGCATAGCGCCCGCCCCTGCGAAGGCCCGCGCACCATTAGCAACCAATTCCCCGTCATTTCCCTTTGCCCCGCCACTCCGCCTGTGCGGCGAAGATAGGCAACGGCGCGGTTATACCCTAGTTATCCACAGATACCCGCTGACCGTCGAGGTAGGTGGCCAATACTCGCGCCTGGCGCAATTGTGCCGCGTCCAGAGTGCCCGGCTGCTTGTCCAGCAGGGTGAAATCGGCGGGCATACCCAGCTGCCACGGACGACTGAACATCGACAGGGCCTGTTCCAGCGGCAGCTTTTGTTCGGGGTGCCAGCCTGCGCGCGGGAATCCCTGGTAATTTTGGCGGGTCACGGCGCTGTACATGTCCGAGAGAGGGCCGGTGGGCAGGGTAAAGGCATCGCTGCCGCCCAACAGGCGGTTGCCGGCCTTGAGCAGGCTGGCGAATGCGTATACCCGGTCCGTGTCACCCAGTCGGGCATCCTCCATAGCATGCCCCTGGTCGTCGGGGTAGACGAAATTGGGTTGTACCGACAGCGAAATGCCCAGGCCTGCGGCACGGGCGCTGTCTTCATCGGACAGATACGAGGCGTGCTCCAGTCGCAGGCGTTCGGGACTAATATCGGGGTGGCTTTGCAATACGAATTCGAAGGCATTGAGCACGCGGTGGACGGCGTCATCACCAATGGCGTGGGCGGCAAGGCCGAGGCCTGAGTCCAGTGCGCGCTGGGTCCACTGGACAATTTCGTCGTCGCTCATGCGCATCAGGCCGCGGGTGGAGGGATCGTCGTTAAACGGATGGGTGAGCGCGGCACCGCGGCTGCCGAGGGCACCGTCGGCAAACAGTTTGATGTGGGTGACAGTCACCCGGGGTGAGCCCGGCCGCGGCGCACCGCTGACCAGTTGCTCGGCCAGGGCCGACGGCGCGGGAATCATCAGGTTGATTTTCAGTGGCAGCGGGTGTGTCCGGTCGAGCGCCAGCAGCGCGTCGAGAATGTAGCCGCTGTCCAGATTCAGCCCGACGATACCCGGAGGCGCCAGAAAGCCGGCGTCGTAGACTTCGGTATTGCCGGCCCGCGCCAAGGTCCGGGCGGCGGCCGCAAATGCCGACGTCAGCTCTGCGACATCTGGTTTGGGCAGCAGCGCCAACACAACTTCGTTGGCGCGCTCGAGCAGGACGCCGGTGGGCTCGCCATCGGGCCTGCGTAAAATCCGCCCCCCCGCGGGATCCATGCTCGCGCGGTCGATCCCCGCCAGGGTTAGTGCCGCACTATTGGCCCAGCCCGCATGGCCGTCCACGCGGGTGAGAAAAACCGGGCGGTCTGGTACCGCTTCATCGAGCCATTTGCGATCGGGGAGTTCGGTCGCGCCCCACGCCCCCTGACTCCACCCCTTGCCTAGCAACCACTGGCCTTGGGCCAGTTGGCTGGAGCGCGCGCGCAAACGCTCCACCAGCGCCGCTTTTGACGTGATGCCGGACAGATCCACAAACAGGGCTTCACCATTCTGCCGGTTAACCAGCGACCGCCCGACATTGAGCAGGTGAATATGGTGATCTACAAATCCGGGCAACAGCGTCGCGCCGGCAAGATCTTCCTTTGCCGTGGCGGCGCCCGCCATCGGTAAAATTTCCCCGTCCCTGCCCATGGCCAAGACTTTGCCGTCTTTGATGGCGACGGCAGCGGGGATGCCGGCACCGTTATACAGAATCCTGTCGGGGGCCTGCTGGCTGCAGGCGCTGGTCAGCAGCCAGCTGAACAGTATGAGTAGCTTGCGAATATGGGGCATGGAAATGCAGCTCCTTTATTTTTATGGATTCGATATCAACGGCATCAACGGCGCATCAAATCCGCTCGATCACCACCGCGATGCCCTGCCCCACACCGACACACATGGTGCACAGCGCATAGCGCCCACGGCGGCGGTGTAACTCCGCGACCGCGGTGTTGATGAGGCGCGCACCGCTCATTCCCAGCGGGTGGCCGAGGGCAATGGCGCCGCCATTCGGGTTTACCCGCGGGTCGTCGTCCCGCAGCCCCAGTTCACGCAGTACCGCCAGAGCCTGGGCCGCGAAGGCCTCGTTCAGCTCGATTACATCCAGCGCCTCAAGGCTCAGGCTCAGCTGCCGCAGCAGCTTGCGCACCGCCGGCACCGGGCCCATGCCCATCAGCCGCGGCTCCACCCCCGCGCTCGCCATACCCACGACCCGCGCGCGCGGCGTCAGGCCGAATTGGCGGGCCGCGTCCTCGCTCGCCAGCAGCAGCGCACAGGCGCCGTCATTGACGCCGGACGCATTGCCCGCGGTGACGCTGCCGCCGTCGCGAAACGGCGCGCGCAGTGCGGCGAGCGACTCCAGCCTGGTGTCCGCGCGCGGGTGTTCGTCACGGGCCACCAGCAGCGGCTCGCCTTTGCCGCGCGCCACCGGCACCGCTACCAGTTCTTCGTCAAACAGCTTCTCCGCCTGGGCGATCGCGCACTTCTGCTGGCTGCGCAGCGCGAAGCGGTCCTGGTCCTCGCGGGAAATCCCGTAGCGTTCGGCAACATTTTCCGCGGTCTCCGGCATGGAGTCGGTGCCGAACATGCGCTGCATCTGCGGGTTGATGAAGCGCCAGCCGATGGTGGTATCGAAAATTTCCGCCTGCCGCGAGAAGGCCGTGTCGGCCTTCGGCATTACCAGCGGCGCGCGACTCATGGACTCCACCCCGCCGGCGATGGCCAGTTGCGCCTCGCCGCAGAAAATCGCCCGCGCCGCCTGCCCCACCGCCTCCATGCCGGAACCGCACAGACGGTTGACGGTGACCGCAGCGCTGGCGACCGGCAGCCCGGCGAGCAGTGCCGCCATGCGCGCGACGTTGCGGTTGTCCTCACCGGCCTGGTTGGCACAGCCGTAAAACACCTCGTCCAGTGCCTCCCAGTCCACGCGCGGATTGCGTTCGATCAGCGCGCGCAGCGGAATTGCCCCCAGGTCATCGGCGCGCACCGACGCCAGCGCGCCGGCATAGCGGCCGATCGGGGTGCGGATACCATCGCAGATCAGTGCCTGTTTCATTGTTGTTTTTTTCCCAAGGATGAATCACACAAAAGGGCATCAAAAAAAGCCGCACCCGGGGGCGCGGCTTTTGGGAGTTGCCTCAGATCAGAAGCGGTAGCCGAGGCGGACGCCAATGCTGCGCGGCCGGTTGGTGGTGATGCGCGCGTCGTAGTCATTCTCGTTGCGATAGATCTCGGCGCGCTCATCGGTGAGGTTGCTGACGAACATATCCGCCGACCACTGCTCGCCGCTGAGGCCCGCCGACATATTCACCAGGTCGTAGGCGGCCTGCTTCTGACGCAGGCTCACGTCCAGGCTGTTCCAGGAATCGTCGGTGTGCGACCAGGCCATCTGCACATAGGCGGGCATGGAACCCAGCTCCATTTCGTAGCGCGCGGTGGCGCTCAGCTGGGTCTCGGGCACGAACGGCATGGCGGTGCCGGTGGGCGCACTGACAATGCCCTCGAGGCGATCGTCGTCGGTCTGGTAGTAGTCGTCCTGCAGTTCCGCCGCGTTGAACGAACCGGACAGCGACAGCAGCAGCTGTTCGCTGGCGGCGTAGGTCAGGTCAAACTCCATACCGTTGGTGCGCGACTGGCCCACGTTGGTGATCAGGGTCAGCGGCGATACCTGGTAGTCCAGGTAGGCGTACTGGAAGTTTTCCCAGTCGACCCGGTAGATGCTGCCGTTGAAACGCATGCGGTTGTCGAGCAGTGTCGCCTTCCAGCCGAACTCGTAGTTGTAGACCCAGTCCGGGGAATAGGCCGGCGACACCACACCCACCTGGGCGCGGTTGACACCGCCGGGGCGGTAGCCTTCCGAGTAGGTGGTGTAGAGCATCACATCGTCGTTGAGCGCATAGCTCAGGTTGACCTTGTAGGTCTCGCCCTTGTCGTCGGTGACCGCGTCCACGTTGGGGTAATCCACACAGGGGAAATCGGTACAGCGACCGAGGGTGCCGGCAAAGCCCACCAGGGAGTTTTCCAGATCGAAATGGCGGATACCCACCATCCCGGTCAGTTTCTCGGTAAGGTCGTAGCTGACTTCACCGAACAGGGCGCGGTCGGTGTCCTTGCGCACCTGGGCGGTCTGCCACACCACATGGCCATTCTCGATTACCGAGTCGTCGGTGCTGAGCTCCGGCACCTGCCAGCGCATATCGAAATCGTGCACCTGCTCCTGGTAGAAGGCACCGGCGATCCAGCGCAGGCGATTCTCCTGGTCCGACTGCACCCGCAGCTCGTGGCTGGTGCGACGATATTTACTGTTGTCGTCGATGTACTGGGTCGGATCGGCACAGCCACCCATGCTGTTGTAGTAGAGACAGTCGTAACCGTAGTCCGCGTACAGGTTTTCCAGGTACTCGGCGTAGGCGGAGTAATCGGAAGCCCAGTCACTGTCGCGATCCAGGTGGGCACCGGCGTAGGTCACCTCGAGGCCGCCGACGCTGCCCGTCAAGGTCAGCGAGCTCTGGGTCCAGCTTTCCTCATATTTGTCCGGGCCGAAGCGCACCACTTCGAGATCGCCCACGTCTTCCGGGTCATGGTCGAAGACGCCGTTGGTCTCCTGCTGCTGGGTGTTCACCCCGAGGTTCGCGGTCCAGTTATCGTTCAGGTCGACCTTCAACTGCGCGCGCATACCCTCGGTCACGCTGTCGTTGAAGTCTTTCTCCACATACTGGTCGTTGGTGACGGTGATACCGGAGGCGGCGTAGGTGCGGCTGCCGGCGACGCTGTCGATATAGCCCGCATCTTCCTGGCGCCAGCCCACCACACGCAATGCAGCCCGCTCATTGATCGGCAAGTTTACAAAGCCCTCGACGGAATTGCCCACACCGCCGTTTTTGGTGCTGTTCACGCCCACATCCATGGCCGCTTCAAAGCTCTCGGTGGTCGGCTGGTTGGTGATGATGCGCAGGGTGCCGGCCTGGGCACTGGAACCGAACAGGGTGCCCTGGGGACCAGACAGGGTCTCGATACGCGCGACGTCGTACACGTGCACATCCAGCACCTGGTTGATGGTGGTCACCGGCTGCTCGTCCAGGTACACCGCCACACTCGGCTGCGAGCCGGAGTGGTTGCCGTCACCGCCGGAGGAGATGCCGCGCATGTACACCTGTGACACGCCCGGGCGGGTGGACTGGAAGGACACCGCCGGCATGAAATTGATGTAGTCGCTGAAGTTGTTGATGTTCTGCTGTTCGAGCTTCTCGTTGGTCAGCGCCTGCACTGCAATAGGAACATCCTGCAGATTTGTTTCGCGCTTGGTGGCGGTCACCACCACTTCTTCCAGGGAGGCGTCCGCCCAAACCAGCGCGGGAGCCAACAGCGAGGATGCGATCACCACCGGCAGGCGCTTTTTCACAAAGCCGCCGAATTTCGGTGCGCAGAGTTTTTTATCAATTGTCATTAACACTCTCCGTTGGTATTGCAGTTTTTTCTGTTGTTTTTGATTGCTCGTCATTTCCATTCAAAGCGGATAGCGGGCCATAACCTCCTGCCCCAGTGCCTCGATCAATGGTTGCAGCTGCGGCACAAACGGCCGGAACTGCGACAGGCCGTCGCGGTATACCGGCTGGCGCACCTGCTCGGAACTCGCGGTGTGCACCGCGCGTTTGTTGTTGTGGAAATCCACACAGGCCTGTTCGAACGGCAGCCCGCAGTAGTCGAGCAGCCGCTGCACCTGCCCCTCGAGATCCGCCACCGTATCCTCGTACTGCACACGCAGCACGCGGCCGGGCAGTACCGCTTCGAAGTGGTCCATCAGGCGCAGGTAATCGCGGTAGTAGTGACCGAGCTCTTCCAGGTCATAGCTGAAGCGCTGGCCGCGGGCAAAATGCTGTTTGAAATTGGAAAAACAGCAGGCGATGGGATGGCGCCTGGCGTCGATGATTTTCGCGTTCGGCAGCATCTGGTGAATGAAGCCGATATGGGCGAAGTTGTTTGGCATCTTGTCGATGAAAAACGGCTTGCCGCGGCGCTGCACGCGCGTGCGCTCGAGATATTCCTCGCCGAGTTCGCGCCACTGCGCCGGCGACAGTTCCGCCAGCACGCCGGGGTAGCGCGATGCTTCGCGCATGTCCCTGCGCCCGCCGAGACGGCGCGCCATCGCGATCACGTCCGGCAGTTCCATGGTGCCCTCGATCTGCGAGTGGCTGGCGAGGATCTGCTCCACCAGGGTGGAACCGGAGCGCGGCAGGCCGAGGATAAAAATCGGATCGCTTGCGCTGCAACCTTGGTCGGCACGCGCGGCGAAAAATTCCGGGGTAAACAGTTCGATCGCCGCGTCTGTGCGCTCGGCATTTTCCTGCGCGGAATAGTGCAAGGTGCCGCGGCGCAGGTGGTTGCCGTCGGCGTAGTGCCGGAACGATTCCTCGTGCTGCTCCGCATCCTCACACGCCTTGCCGAGGGCAAACAGCAACTGCGCGCGCTGCTCCACGGATTTTGCCGGCCGTGCGAGACGGTCGCGCATCGCCGCCGCATCGGCATCGTCGAACTTCACCGTCTTCAGGTTGGCGAGGCTCCACCACGCCTCCCCCAGTTCCGGGTCCAGTGCGGCGGCGCGGCGGTAGGCGGTAACCGCTTCGGCCTGGCGCCCTACGGTCTTGAGGGTGTGGCCGTAACTCAGCTGTACCTGTGGCTGCGCGTCGCTCTGCGCCAGCAGCTGTTCATAGATGGCCAGCGCTTCGTCATTGCGGGCCAGGCGCACCAGGGTGGCGCCTTTCAGGATCAGGTAGTTGGGGTTGTCGGGCTCGGCACTGAGCAGACGCTGCAGTTGGTCGAGCGCCTGGGCGTGGCGGCCAAGGCGAATCAGCGCGAAGGTGTAGTTATAGCGCGCCAGCAAAAAGTCCGGCGCCAGTTCCAGGCAGCGCGACAGCAATTTTTCCGCATCGGCATAGCGCCCGAGTTTCAGGCCGAGCTCCGCCAGCAGGCGAATCGCGGTGACATCCGCGGGCCGGCGCTTCAGGTAATCACGGCTCAGCTGTTCCGCCAGCGCCAGCTGGCCCTGCTGCAGTGCCTGCAGCGCGCGGCGCAATTGCGGGTCGCGCGCGGTGAGCGCGGCAAACTGGCCGAGCGCCGCTTCGCCCTCGTCGGTTTTATCCAGCGCCAGCAGCGCGTCGCCGAGGGATTTCCACGCGGGGGCAAAGTCGCCCCTCAGGGTAACCGCGCGGCGCAGGGCTTCCGCGGATTCCGCCAGCCGCCCCAGGGCGCGCAGGCTCAGACCCAGTTCGTACTGGGCCTCGGCAAAACCGGGGTGTTCGCGCACCAGCGGCTCGAGCACCGCCAGCGCCTCGGGTACCCGCGCCAGCAACCGCAGCGCCACCGCCTGCAGCTGGCGTGCGTAAACCGACTGCGGATTGTCCGCCAGCAGCGCGCGCAGTTGCGCCAGCGCCGCTGAGGGCTCGCGCGCCAACTCCTGCGCTATGCGCTGCAGGGCAATATCCGCGCTCTGGGCAGTGTCCGCGCTCTGGGCACTCTGTGGTCGGGTAGCTGCTGAAGGCATAACCGGGTTTCGCTTGGCGTTTTGATTATTGATAGCTGCGTCCAAGACTACTTCCATCCACAAATGTTCACAATAAGAATGTTTGTGCGATTACCGCACAAACGGCGTTAACCGCCTCACTCAACATCCCGCCACTTGAAGACGTGGCCGCCCTTCACCACCAGCGACACCTGCTCCAGGCGGCGGATATCCGCCAGCGGATCCCCTTTCACCGCAATCAGGTCGCCGAGCAGTCCCGGCTTGAGTGCACCTACCTGACCTTCCCAGCCCATAAAGTGCGCCGCCACGCTGGTGGCCGACTGGATCGCCGCCATCGGCGACTGCCCGCGGGCCACGGCATAGCTGAACTGGCGCGCGTTCCAGCCGTGGGGATAGACCGCGGAATCGGTGCCGTAAATCAGTGGCACGCCGGCGGTCACTGCCGCACTGAACACCTGGCGCTGGGCCTCGGTGGTCTCGTCACCCTTGCGCACGAACTCCTCCGGCCAGCCCTCCTTGCGCCCCACTGCGGAGATGTAATCTCCGTCGTAGATATCCATGGAGAAAGCCACACCGCGCGCAGCGGCCAACCGGATGGACTCGTCATCCGCCAGCGACGCGTGTTCGATGGTGTCGGCGCCGGCGAGGATGGCGTCCTTGATGGATTCCGCGCCATGCGCATGCGCTGCAACTTTCAGACCAGCGGCGTGGGCCTCGCGCACCACCGCGGCAATTTCCGCACGGGTCATTTCCGGCGCGCCGGGGACCCCGCCGTAAGCGAGTACCGCGCCGGAAGCGATCACCTTGATCACGTCCGCGCCGCCGGCGATGGCCGCGCGCGCCTTCTCGGCAAACTGTTCGGGGCCGCGCGCAACACCCGCGCGCAACACCGCGGGAATCGTCTCCGGCGCCCGCCCCGGCACAATGGTGTCGCCGCCGCCGCCGGGGATCGTCAGGTAGAAACCGGCGGTCTGGATGCGCGGGCCGATGTCCTCGCCGGCGTTGATCCGGTCGCGGATGCCGTTGACCCCGAACGCCAGGTAGCTGCCCAGGTCGCGCGCAACCGTATAGCCCGCCAGCAGGGTGGTGCGGGCATTGGCGCGGCTTAGCGGCAATTGCTGTTCGGGCGTGAGGATGTCGAGCACGTCGGCGGAATCGATACCGCTGTCGGCGAGGTGGGTGTGGGTATCGATCAGGCCCGGCAGGCAGGTGTGGGTCGGCAGTGCCAGCAGCGGCAGGTCCGCGGGGGCGGCGTCCGCCGGGGCGACGGAGGCGATGCGGCCGTCGCGGATGATCACCAGCTGGTCCCGCAGCGGGGTGTCGCCAACCCCGTCGATCAGGCGGCCGCAGCGGATGGCGATGCTGCCGGAGTCCGGCGTGAACGGCAGGCGGGTCACGGCGATGTCGCCGCTGCCTTCCTCGCCGATACCTGTACCTACACCCGTACCAATACCGGCACCGATGGCGGCAGTGCCGGCGCAGAGCGCCAGCACCAGGGAACGCCACTGTTGTTTCATGGCGCTCACCCTCAGTTGATCACGGTAACCCGTCCGGACTGCACCACGGTATCCACCTGCTCGAGCACCGCCACGTCCACCAGCGGATTACCCTTAACGGCAATCAGGTCGGCGCGCTTGCCCGCTTCCAGGCTGCCGATGTCACTTTCCAGTCCCAGCAGCGCGGCGGCGTCCAGGGTCGCGGCGCGAATGGCTTCCGCCGGGCTCATGCCGTACTTCACCATCCAGCTCAGCTGGCGCGCATTCTGGCCGTGGGGATAGACACCGGCGTCGGTGCCGTACGCCAGCTTCACGCCGGCGCGGTGGGCGCGGCGGAAATTCTCGCGCTGGGCTTCCGCCACCAGTTTTTCCTTCTCCAGGGTTTCTTCCAGCAGGCCCGCCTTGCGGCCCTCCTCGCGAATGAACTCGTCGTTGTAGATGTCCATCACCAGTGCAACACCGCTCTGCTTGGCCAGGCGAATGCCCTCGGCGTCGATCAGGCTGGCGTGCTCGATGGAGTCAACGCCGGCGCGGATCGCGGTCTTGATGGCATCGGCACCGTGGGCGTGGGCGAGGATTTTTTTGCCCATGCGGTGGGCCTCGTCGACCATCGCGCTCATTTCCTCGAAGGTCAGCTCCTGGGTGCCCGGGTGATCGCCCTTGGTCATCACGCCGCCGGAGGCACAGAACTTGATCACGTCCACGCCGTACTTGGCGTTCTCACGCACCTTCGCGCGCAGTGCCCAGGGGCCGTCGGCGACGCCCTCGTCGCGGTGTTTGAATTCCTGTGCCAGCAGGTTGGTGTCGCAGTGGCCGCCGGTCATGCCGAGGAAGTTACCCGCGGCCAGGATACGCGGGCCGGGCACTTCGCCCTTGGCGATGGCATCGCGCAGGGCCACGTCCACATAGCTGTTTTCACCGGCGCTGCGCACGGTGGTGAAGCCGGCCTTGAGGGTGGTGAGCGCGTTGGCGGTGGCGGTGATCGACTGCGACGGCACGGAAATGGTGACAAAACTGTAGGCGCCACTGTAGGCATCCGCCCCCAGATGCACGTGGGCATCGATCAGCCCCGGCAGCACGGTGCTGTCACTGAAGTCGATTACCTTGGCACCTTCCGGAATCGCGTCGCGGCCGACGGAGCGGATAACCCCGTCCTCGACCCGAATCACCTGCTCGGCCAGCAGCTTGCCACTGCGCACGTCGAGCAGTTGCCCGGCCTTGATCCACACCTCCTCGGCGCTGGCCAGGGCGGGAGCGGCGAGAGGCATCGCGGCCATGGCCGCCAGCAACAGCGGGCGCGCAAAACGGGTGACTCGTGACCGTGTATGAGACGTTGCATATGACATAGGAAGGCTCCTGATCGGATTTATTGTTGTGGTCTCACCGGGCGGGTGGGAACGGCATCCACACCCTGCGGATATATTTTTTGTGGCGCGTAACTCTTCATTCGTTAAATTCAATGGGAGGCCGCGAGACTGCGACCGATGGCCTCGGCGGTGCTGGTCAATTCCGGCAGCAACTCGGCGAGCGCGCGCTCGCGTACCCCTTCGCCGTAGGGAAGGCCGATATTCAGCGCATAGGCGATACGGCCACTGCCGTCGCGCACCGGCACCGACAGCGAGCACAGGCCCAGCTCCAGCTCCTGCTCGACATAGCAGTAGCCCTGGTCGCGCACGCCGGCGATCACCTCATGCAGGCGTGCGGGCTCGGTGACGGTATAGGGGGTGCGCGACGCGATCGGCGCCTCCGCCAGCCACGCGTCCAACTCGGTATCCGCGAGTCCGGACAACAGTACGCGGCCCATGGAGGCGCAGAAGGCGGGCAGGCGCGCGCCGGCACCGAGGCTGACGGTCATCACCTTGCGCACGGCGACGCGCTGTACGTAGACGATGTCGAAGCCGTCGAGCACCGACAGCGAGCAGGACTCGCCCACCCGGTCCGACAGCGCCTGCATCAGCGGCTGCGCCAGTTCGGTCACCGGCAGCGAGCCCAGGTAGGCAAAACCCAGTTCGAGGATGCGCGGCGACAGCGAGAACAGCCGCCCGCGGCTGGTGACATAGCCCAGGTACTGCAGCGTCAGCAGCAGGCGGCGCACCACCGCGCGCGAAAGCCCGGTGCACTCCGCCAGTTCCGACAGGGTCATGGCCGGGCGCTCGGAGTTGAACGCACGGATCACCTCCAGTCCGCGGTGCAGCGATTGGACGTAGTCCGCGCTCTGGTTGAAATCTTCTGGGCTGCTCAAGCCGCTTTCTCCTCCGTTGGGGGGAATCCGTTGACAGTCGAATCTACTGCCCCCTAAACTCGTTCGCAATAAGAATAAATGTTCGTATTGCGAACGTCTACCGGAGGTAAGCATGGATTCGGCGGACATCAAGCCCGAACGGGAAACGGTACTGCACAGCTGGTGCCGACAGGCAGACTGGCGCGCACCCACCATTGTCGGCGGCGAGGGCGCATTGCTGATCGCGCAGGACGGCCGCCGTATCCTGGATATGAGCAGCCTCGCCGAGTGCAGCAATCTCGGCCACCAGCACCCGAAACTGGTGCGCGCGATTCGCGAGCAGGCCGAGCAGCTGTGCTTTGTCACCGCGGCCTGGGGCGCCGAGCCGCGCGCGGCACTGGCGCAGGCGCTGCTGGAAAAATCCGGCTTCGACGGCGGCCGCGTCTTCTTCACCCTCGGCGGCGCCGACGCCAACGAGAACGCGATCAAGTTCGCCCGCCAGGCGGCGAACAAACCCCGCGGCAAAGTCATCACCCGCGACCGCTCCTACCACGGCGCCAGCTACGCCGCCATGGCCCTGTCCGGCGACGCGCGCACCCGCGCCCAAGTCGATGCCGAAGCCTTCGGCGTCATTCACGCGCACCCGCCCTACGCCTACCACTGCCCGTTCAACAGCCAGACCGAGTCCGAGTGCGGCGAGCTGGCGGCGCTCGAAGTGGCGACCCTGATCGACGACGCCGGCGCCGGCAATGTGGCCGCGGTACTGATGGAACCCAACGCCGGCACCAACGGCATCGTCGCCCCGGACAACTACTGGCCGGCGCTGCGCACACTGACCCGTGCGCGCGGTATTTACCTGATCGCCGACGAGGTGATGAGCGGTTTCGGCCGCTGTGGCGAGTGGTTCGCATGGCAGCGCTACGGCGCCGATGCACGCCCGGACCTGATGACCGTGGCCAAGGGCCTCACCGGCGCGCACCTGCCGCTGGGTGCGGTGGTGCTGTCGGCGGAAATCTCCGTGCGCCTCGAACACGAAATGCTCTACACCGGCCTCACCTACTGCGGACACCCGCTGTCCTGCGCCGCTGGCGTCGCCGCCATTGCCGCCTATGAAGAGGAAAACCTGATCGCGCGCTCGCGCGCCCTCGGCGCCGCGCTGTTTGCGGAACTCAAGAAATTGCAGCAGCGCCACGCGCTGATCGGCGACGTGCGCGGCGGCCACGGGCTGTTCGCGGTGGTGGAACTGGTGAGCGACCGCGAGCACCGCACACCCCTGTCGCCGTGGCCGCAGGCGCACCCGGCACTGACCAACTTGCTGAAGAGCGCCATGGAGGCCGGGGTGTCTTTTGCCAGCCGCGGCAACCTGCTGATCCTGGCGCCGCCACTGGTGATCTCCGAGGCGCAGCTCGCCGATGCGGTGGCACTGCTGGACGAATTACTGGCGGCCATGGCCGCGGAACTGGCGGCCTGACGCAACAGCCCCGAAATAACGATAAGAGAGGGAAAACATGAGCTTCAAACTCACCTACGCGACCATGTTCAATCCGCCGGAAGAAATGCATCAGCGCTACGAGGCGGCGCTGGCGGAACTGAGCGCGGACCTCGGCGGCCGCTTCCATCTGTATATCGACGGCGAGGACCGTCCGGCGGAAGCCTACGACACCCGCGTCAGTCCCCTCGACCGCGAGCTGGTGCTCGGCGAATTTGCCGCCGCCGACAGCGCCGATGTCGACGCCGCCATGGGTGCCGCGCAGGTGGCGTTCAAGGGCTGGCGACACACCCCCGCGGCCGAGCGCATCGCGATCATGCGCCGCATCGCCGACCTGCTCGACGAAGAGGTCTACCTGCTCGCCGCCGCGCTGACTCTGGAGACCGGCAAGAACCGGTTCGAAGCCCTGGGCGAAGCGCAGGAGACCGCGGACTTTTTCCGCGTATACGCCGACAGTTTCGAGCAGCAGGGCTTCGACCACATGCTGCCGAACGACCCGCTGCCGGACTGGACCTCCACCAACCGCAGCGTGATGAAACCCTACGGTGCCTGGGTGGTGATCGTGCCGTTCAATTTCCCGCTGGCGCTGGCCGGTGGCCCGGTGGCCGCGGCGCTGGTGACCGGCAACACTGTGGTACTGAAAGGCGCCAGCCATACACCACTGGCCGGCCGCCTGCTGGCGGACTGCCTGCACCGCGCCGGCCTGCCCGCCGGGGTGTTCAACTACCTGAGTGGCCCCGGCAGCCGCATCGGCGATGCGCTGGTGGCGCACCCGTCTACCGCCGGCGTCACCTTCACCGGTTCCTATGAAGTGGGCATGCGCATTTCCCGCTTTATGGTCGCCGGGCGCTACCCGCGCCCGTGCATCGCCGAGATGGGCGGCAAGAACCCCTGCATCGTCACCCGCAATGCGGACCTGGAGCGCGCCGCCATCGGCATCGTGCGCTCGGCGTTCGGTATGGGCGGACAGAAGTGCTCGGCGCTGTCGCGCCTGTATGTGCACTCGGCAGTGGCGGATGAACTGATCGCGCGTATCAAGGGCGAGCTGGGCAAGCTCAATATCGGCGACCCGCGCCAGCGCGAGAACTGGCTGGGGCCGGTGACCACCGCACAGGCACACGCCAATTACGCGCGCTACGCGGCGCAGCTCGGTGAGAGCGCGGAAATACTGCACGGCGGCCGCCAGCTCGACGACTGCGGCGACGGCTACTACGTGGAACCGCTGCTGGCCGAGGCGAGCCTGGAACACCCGCTGTGGCGGGAGGAGATGTTCCTGCCGATCCTGCTGCTGGCGCGCGTCGACAATTTTGAGCAGGCACTGGAGCTGGCCAACGACACGGATCTGGGACTGACCGCCGGCGTCTACGGCGACCAGCGCGAGGTAAACCAGTTCCTCGACGAAATCGAGGCCGGCGTGACCTATGTGAACCGCCCGCAGGGTGCCACCACCGGCGCCTGGCCCGGGTACCAGTGCTTCGGCGGCTGGAAGGGCTCCGGCACCACCGGCAAGGCCATCGGTTCCTTCTACTACCTCGCGCTGTACCAGCGCGAGCAGTCCCACACCATCGTCGAATGAGTGGAGAGAGACCATGGCAACGTTTGTCAGCCTGAGTACCGCCATCGCCGAACTGGTGCGCGACGGCCAGCAGTTGGCGCTGGAGGGTTTCACCCACCTGATCCCGTTTGCCGCCGGCCACGAGATCATCCGCCAGGGCCGGCGCGACCTGCACCTGGTGCGCATGACCCCGGACCTGATCTACGACCAGCTGATCGGCATGGGTTGCGCCAGCAAGCTGACCTTTTCCTGGGGCGGCAACCCCGGCGTGGGCTCGCTGCACCGGCTGCGCGACGCGGTGGAAAACGCCTGGCCGCGCCCGCTGGACCTGTGTGAATACAGCCACGCGGAACTGGCGGCGGCCTACAGCGCCGGCGCCGCCGGCCTGCCCAGCGGCCTGCTGCAGGGATTTCGCGACACCGACCTGTACACCGCCAACCCGGATGCCACCCGCGCCGTCGCCTGCCCGTTCAGCGGCACCGCGCTCACCGCGGTGCCGGCGATCCGCCCGGATGTGACCATCCTGCACGCGCAGTGCGCGGATCGCGCCGGCAACGTGTTGCTGCGCGGCATCACCGGCGCGGCGCGCGAGGCCGCGCTGGCGGCGCGCGCGCTGCTGGTCACGGTGGAGGAACAGGTGGAGAGCCTGGATGCGGGGATGAATGCGATCGTGCTGCCGAGCTTCCTGATCGACGCCATTGCGGTGGTGCCGGGCGGCGCCTATCCGTCCTACACCCAGGGCTATTACCCCCGAGACAACAGCTTCTACCAGGCCTGGGACGGCATCGCGCGCGAACGCGAGAGCTTCCTCAGCTGGATGAACCGCCACGTGCTCGACAGTCCCGATCACTCGGCGCTGCTGCACAAGCTGGGGGTCGCCGCATGAGCCAGCCAGCCGCAGACATTCAATACACCCAGGACGAAATGATGACGGTGACCGCGGCGCGCCAGCTCGCCGACGGTGCCGTGTGCTTCGTCGGCATCGGCCTGCCGAGCGCCGCCTGCAACCTGGCGCGCGAGCTGCACGCGCCCAACCTGGTGCTGATCTACGAATCCGGCACCGTCGGCACCAAGCCGCGGGTGCTGCCGCTGTCGATCGGCGACGGCGAACTGGCGGAGACCGCCGAGGTGGTGATCCCGCTGCCGGAGATCTTCACCCACTACCTGCAGGCCGGGCGCGTGGACCTGGGCTTCCTCGGCGCCGCGCAGATCGACCGCTTCGGCAATCTCAACAGCACCGTCATCGGCGCCTACGACGATCCCAAGGTGCGCCTGCCCGGCGCCGGCGGCGCACCGGAGATCGCCACCCACGCCAACAGTGTGCTGGTGATCATGCGCATGTCGCCGAAGAGTTTCGTCAGCGAGCTGGGCTTTCGCACCAGCAGCGGTTTTTTGGGTGGCCGCGGCGAGCGCGCCGCCAGGGGCTATCCCGGGCGCGGCCCGCAGGCGGTGATCACCGATTTCGGTGTGCTGCGCCCGCACCCGGACAGCGACGAGCTGGTGCTCACCGACATCTACCCCGGAGTGGACCCGGCGGCGGCCGTCGCCGCGTGTGGTTGGCCACTGCAGGTCGCCGCGCAGCTGCAATTGCTGGCGCCGCCCACCGCCACCGAACTCGCGCAACTGCGCGCCCTCAACGAGCGCACCCGTGTTGCGCACGCCACGCCGGTGAAAATTCACCTGGCATCAAATTCATCCAATGCAGTATAAGGATCAGGATATGAACAGCGATATGAAAAACAATAAACGCATTGTCACCCCCCTGCCCGGCCCCAAGGCCAAGGCCATGATCGAGCGCGACAGCAAAGTAGTGTCGCCCTCCTACCCGCGCGATTACCCATTTGTGATGTCCCACGGCGAAGGCTGTGATGTGTGGGACGTGGACGGCAACCGCTTCCTGGATTTCGCCGCCGGTATTGCGGTGTGCTCAACCGGCCACCGCCACCCCGCGGTGGTCGAGGCGATCAAGGGCGCCGCCGACCAGTTCCTGCATATTTCCAGCGACTACTGGCACGAGCACCAGGTGCGCCTGGGCGAGCGCGTCAACGAGTTGTCGCACATGGGCGAGGTGCTGTCCTTCATGTGCCAGAGCGGCACCGAGGCGGTGGAAGGCGCGCTGAAGCTCGCGCGCTATGTCACCGGGCGCTCGCGCTTTATCGGTTTCCTCGGCGGCTTCCACGGCCGCACCATGGGTTCGCTGGCGTTTACCTCCAGCAAGTACACCCAGCAGAAGGGTTTCTTCCCCACCATGGCCGGGGTCACCCACATCCCCTTCCCCAACAATTACCGACCGCTGCTGGCGGGTGACGACCAGGGCAAGGCGGTGCTGGATTATCTGGAACAGGTGCTGTTCCAGTCCAATGTCCCCGCCAACGAGGTGGCCGGCATCTTGGTAGAACCGATCCAGGGCGAGGGTGGCTACATCGTGCCGCCGGACGGCTTCCTGCAGGGGCTGCGCGACCTGTGCGATCGCCACGGCATCATGTTGATTTTCGACGAGGTGCAGTCCGGCGTCGGCCGCACCGGCAAGATGTTTGCCGCAGAGCACTGGGACGTGGCCCCGGACATCATGTGCCTGGCCAAGGGCCTGGGCTCCGGCATGCCGATCGGCCTTGTGGTGTCGAAAAAGGAACACATGGCCAAGTGGCCGCGCGGTGCCCACGGCAACACCTATGGTGGCAACCCGCTGTGCTGTGCCGCCGCACTGGCGACGCTGGACCTGGTGGAACAGGAATACGCAGACAACGCCGCCAAGGTGGGTGCCTACTTTATCGAGCGCCTGCGCGAGCTGCAGGGCCGTGTCGACTGCATCGGTGAGGTGCGCGGCCGCGGCCTGATGATCGGCATGGAGCTGGTCACCGACCGCGACAGCAAGGAACCGGCCAAGGAACTGTGCGATCGCCTGATCACCCGCGCCTACCACAATGGCCTGCTGCTGCTTTCCTGCGGCCAGAGCACCCTGCGCTTTATGCCGCCGCTGTGCGTGACCCGCGCGCAGGTGGATGAAGCACTGGAAATGATCGAGACCAGCCTGGCGGAGGCACTGGTGGGCTAGGTTTCCAACCACATGACCGGGAAAACAATAATGACGACCCGCTCCCTGACCCTGCTGGCAGCACTGCTGCCGGCAGCCATTGCCACCGCGCAGTCCGGTACAGTGCAGTCCGACATCGCGCAACAGGCAAATGTACCGGCGCGCGCGCCGGTCCTCGCCCACGTGGACCATCCGCACAGTTACTACTGGCGCGAGATGTATATTCCGCAGCTCACCAGCGGTCCCGGCCAGGCGGCGTTTACGCCGGATGGCAAGGCGCTGCTGTACAGCATGGCGGGCAGCCTGTGGCGGCAAGCCCTGGACAGCGACGAGGCCTGGCAGCTCACCGCGGGTCCCGGTTACGACTACCAGCCGGAGGTTTCCCCCGACGGCCGCTACGCCATCTACACCCGCGCCGATGGCGATGCGCTGGAGCTTTGGCGGCTGGACCTCGACAGCCTCGAGAGCCGCCAGCTTACCCGCACCGGCGCCGCCAATTTAGAGCCGCGCATCTCGCCGGACGGCAAGCGCGTGGTGTTCACCTCCAGCCGCGACGGCGGTCACTTCAACCTGTTTATCGCGGAACTGGGGGAGAGCGGCCTCGGCGATGTGCGCCCGCTGCTGGCGCCGCGCCAGAGCGACATCGACCGCTACTACTACGGCCCCACCGACCACGCGATCAACCCGAGCTGGAGCCCCGACGGCACGCGTATCTATTACCTGGCCAACACCGAGGTGGCCTGGGGCAGCGGCGACCTGTGGTCGGTGGCGGTGGACAACCCCGCCAACCGCCAGAAGATCCTGGTGGAAGAGACCACCTGGGCCGCCAAACCGGAGATGGCGCCGGACGGCAAGCGCCTGCTGTACGCCAGCTACCAGGGCCGCCAGTGGCACCAGCTGTGGCTCACCACCCCCAGCGGCCAGTCGCCGCTGCCACTGACCTTCGGCGAGTTCGACCTGCGCCAGCAGCGCTGGTCGCCGGACGGCGAGCAGATTGTCTACATCAGCAACGAAGCCGGCGGCACCGAACTGTGGCTGCAGACGGTGATCGGCGGCGAGCGCAAACGCATCGCCGCGAAGCAGCGCCACTACTTGCAACCGATGACGCAGCTGACCCTGCAACTCGCCGGGCCCGACGGCAAACCCATTGCCGGGCGGGTGATGGTGCAGGACGCCAGCGGCCGCCACTACGGTGCCGAGGCGGATGCGCACAACAACGGCTGGCTGCACGGGGACGACTATTTCCAGCCGGGCCAGCAATCCCACGAAAACCACTACTTCCACTGTCAGAAACGCTGTGAACTGCAGGTGCCGCAGGGCGAAATTACCGTTACTGCGCTGCACGGTTTTGCCACCGCACCGGCACAGCAAACGCTCACCGTCGCCGCGGACAGCCAGACCCTGAACCTGCTCCTCGGCGACCTGTCGCTGCCGCGCAAGTTCGGACCGCACCAGAGCGCCGATCTGCACCTGCACATGAATTACGGCGGCCACTACCGCCAGCAACTGGCTGGCCTCGCCGACCAGATGAGCGCCGAGGACCTGGACATCGGCTACAACCTGATCGTCAACAAGGAGCAGCGGATTCCGGATATCGCGGCTTTCTCCACCGCGCCGTTCAACCGCAACGGCCGCACCATTTTCCAGGGGCAGGAGTACCACACCAGTTACTGGGGCCACCTTGGCCTGCTGCACCTGGACGACCACTACCTGACCCCGGACTTTGCCAGCTACCGCCACACCGCACTGGCCTCGCCCTACCCGCACAACGGCGCGGTGAGCGAGCTGGCGCACAAGCAAGGCGCGCTGGTGGGCTATGTGCACCCGTTTGACTGGTCCATCGACCCGGCAAAAGAAAAGAAACTGAGCCACAGCCTGCCGGCGGACGCGGCACTGGGACTCACGGACTACCTGGAAGTGGTGTCGTTCGCCGATCACAAGGCTACCGCCGAGGTCTGGTACCGGCTGCTGAACCTGGGCCTGCGCCTGCCCGCCGGTGCCGGTACCGACGCCATGACCAACTACGCCAGCCTGCGCGGCCCGGTGGGCCTGAACCGCATCTTCCTGCAGGGCGCGGCGCGGGATGCCGATTCCCTCAAGCGTGCGATCCGCGAGGGACAGAGTTTCGTCAGCAACGGGCCAATGCTCGGCCTGCGCGTGAACGGCCAGCTGCCCGGGCACAGCGTGCGGCTGCAGCAGCCCGGCAAAGTAAAAGTGGACGCGGCACTGCGCTCGCTGGTGCCGCTTGAGGACCTGGAGCTGGTGTTCAACGGCGCGGTGATCAAACGCCTGACGGCGGGACAGCGGGTGGACTGGGACGGCGAGGTCGAGATCCCCGGTTCCGGCTGGCTGCTGCTGCGCGCCGCCGGCCAGCCGCATCCCTGGGTGCAGGACCTGTACCCCTATGCCACCACCAATCCGGTGTGGCTGGAAGTGGACGGCGCGCCGCAGCGCGCGCCTGAAGACGCGGCCTACTTCACCGCCTGGCTCGACCGCGTGATCGACGACGCAAGCCAGCGCGACGAATACCTGAACGACAACGAGCGCGAGCGCACGCTCGCCTACCTGCACAAGGCGCGGGCCTTCTATGCCGCCCGCGCCGAGTAACGCACATAAAGGAGCAACCATGAAGCGACTGGGATTCCTGTCGATCGCCCTGCTGGCGGCGGCACCACTGGTAGCACCACAGGCGGCGCAGCCGCTGCGGCCGTTCGAAATGGCGGACATGCACCAGCTGCAGGACCTGTCCGGGCCGAGCTTTTCCCCGGACGGCGAGCGCATCGCCTACACCGTCAGCGGCCACAACCTGGACAGCGACGCCAGCGTGTCCGACCTGTGGCGCGCGAGCTGGTCCGGCGGCGAGCCGGTGCAGCTCACCAACACCCAGTTCGACAGTGAGTGGGCACCCGCCTACAGCCCGGACGGCAAGTGGCTGGCGTTCCTCGGCGACGGCAGCGAGGACGGCAGCGCGCAGATATTCGTGATGCCGGCCGCCGGCGGCGAGCCGCGCCAGGTGAGCAGCCTGCCCGCCGGGGTCACCGACTTTGTATGGGCGCCGGACAGCCGCCGCTTTGCGCTGATCGCCGAAGACGCACCGCCGCCGGTGCGCAAGGACAGCCGCGGCGAGGACAAGCCGGTACCGCCGCTGGTGATCGACCGCTTCCAGTTTGTCGAGGACTACCGCGATTACCTCACCAACCGCTACCAGCGTCTGTGGACCCTGAGCCTAGACGGCGAGCAGCTCACCCAGCTGACCCGCGCGCCGATGGATGTGTGGCTGCCATCCTGGTCGCCGGACGGCGCCAGCGTTGCCTACGTGACCCGCACCGGTCCGGACCCGGATCGCCACCTGAACTACGACGTCTACACCGTGACCCCCGAGGCCGGCGCCGAACCCAAGCGCATCAGCAGTTTTGCCGGCACCGATGTGGACCCCTACTGGGAATCCCGCCCGGTGTGGTCGCCGGACGGCAAGCAACTGGCGTGGCTGCAGAGCGGCGAGGACAAGTGGATCTACTATGCGCCCTGGCAGCTGGTGGTCGCCGACCTGGAGAAGGGCACCGAGCGCAAGCTGGCGCATATTGACCGCAGCTTTTACAAACCGCGCTGGTCACCGGACGGTAAATCCATCTACGCACTGGTGGAGCAGAACCTGAACACCTGGCTCGCGCGCATCGACGTGGCCAGCGAGAAAATCGATTACCTGAGCCAGGGCCAGCGCTTCGGTTACGACTATGCACTGGCCCCCAATGGCCGCCTGGCGGAGCTGGTCTCCACCGACACCCGCCCGTTTTTCATCGAGAGCGTGGAAGCCAAACCGCGCACCCTCGCCGACCACAATAGCTTCCTGAGCCAGGTGCAACTGCAGGCGAGCGAGGAGCTGCGCTTTGACAGCGAGGGCCACAGCATCGAGGCACTGCTGGTGAAGCCGGTCGGCTACCAGCCCGGCAAGAAATACCCCACCATCGTGCGCGTGCACGGCGGCCCGGTGTACCAGTTCTCCCATGAGTTCATGTACGACTGGCAGCTGTATGCGGCGGCAGGCTACGCAGTACTGGCGGTGAACCCGCGCGGCTCCTCCGGCCGCGGTTTCGATTTCGCGCGTGCGATCTACGCCAGCTGGGGCGAGGCGGACGTCAAGGATGTGCTCGCCGGCGTCGATCACCTGGTGGATCTCGGTATCGCCGACAAGCAGCGCCTGGGACTCGGCGGCTGGAGTTACGGCGGCATCCTCACCAACTTCCTGATCGGCAGCGACACCCGCTTCAAGGCCGCCATCAGCGGCGCCGGCGTGGCCAATGTGCTCGGCAGCTACGGCCACGACCAGTACAGCCGCGAATACGAGCTGGAGCTGGGCACGCCGTGGGAGAACTTCGATAACTACGCGCGGGTCAGCTACCCGTTCCTGCACGCGGACCGCATCACCACCCCCACCCTGTACCAGTGCGCGGAGAAAGACCGCAACGTGCCCTGCCTCGGCGCCGAGCAGATGTACCAGGCACTGCGCTCGCTGAAGGTGGACTCGCAGCTGGTGATCTACCCCGGGCAGAACCACGGCCTCAACGTCCCCAGTTACCTGGCGGACCGCATGCAGCGCAACCTGGACTGGTACGGCCAGTACCTGCTGAAAAAGCGCGGCTGAGCGCGCGCGAAATAATTTGTTGAATCCATAACAGAGGCATTGCGATGAACAAGCCCGCAAACCAAATTCCGTTGTGGCTGGCACTGGTGCCGCTGCTGGTACTGATCGGCCTGCTGGGCCTGTCCGTCAACCTGTTCGGCGACGGGTCCTCGTCCGGCCCCAACCAGCTGGCGCTGTTCCTGGCAGCCGCCGCCGCCGCGCTGATCGGCCTGTTGCGCGGGCAGAGCTGGGCGGAACTGGAAAAGGCGATGGTGCACGGCATCAGCCTGTCGATGAACGCGTGCCTGATCCTGCTGATGGTCGGCACCATGATCGGCGCCTGGATGGTCAGCGGCACCGCGCCAGCGCTGATCTACTACGGCCTCGGCCTGCTGGATCCGCACTGGCTCTACCCGGTCGCCATGGTTGTTTGCGCGCTGGTAGCCGTGTCCATCGGCAGCTCTTGGACCACGGCCGGTACCGTCGGTATTGCCCTGCTGGGCGTAGCCCATGTGATGGGACTGTCGCTGCCGATCACGGCCGGCGCGGTGATCTCCGGGGCCTACTTCGGCGACAAGATGTCGCCGCTTTCCGACACCACCAACCTGGCACCGGCCATGGCCGGCACCGACCTGTTCACCCATATCCGCCACATGCTGTGGACCACGGTGCCCTCGTTCCTGATCGCGCTGGTGCTGTTCACCTGGCTGGCGCTCGGCACCGACGGCGAGGGCAGTGCAGAGACCATTGCACGCAGTCGCGAGCTGCTGCAAAGCCAGTTCAATATCGGCTGGCCGACCTTCCTGCCACTGCTGGTGGTACTCGGCCTGGCACTGCGCAAGGTGCCAGCCTATCCGGCGATACTCCTGGGTGCTCTAACCGGCGCGCTGGTGGCCATCGTCTACCAGCCCGAGGCGCTGATCCGCTTCGCCGGCGAAAGCACCGGACCGGGCTGGCGCGCAACGGCGCTCGCCATCTGGCAGGCCATGTCCAGCGGCTATGTATCTGCGACCGGCGATGATGTGCTCGACAGCCTGCTGTCCCGCGGCGGCATGACCAGCATGGTCAACACCGTTTGGCTCATTCTCGCCGCCATGAGTTTCGGCGCGGTGATGGAACACACTGGGCTGCTGCAGCGACTGGTGCAGGTGCTGCTGAAACAGGTACGCGGCACCGGCTCGCTGATCGCCACCACCGTGGCCACCGCCCTCGGCATGAACATCGTCGGCTCTGACCAGTACATGGCCATCGTGCTGCCCGGGCGTATGTTCCGCGCCGAGTTCAAGCGCCGCGGCCTGGCACCGCAGAACCTGTCCCGCACCCTCGAGGACGCCGGCACCATGACCTCCGCACTGGTGCCGTGGAATACCTGCGGCGCATTTATGGCCGCGACCCTGGGCGTACCCACCTTGGCTTACGCGCCCTACGCCTTCCTGAACCTGATCAACCCGCTGATGGCGATGGCCTACGGCTTCGCGAATTTCAGAATCGTGCGCCTCGACGAACAGCCCGATGGCGACGGCAGCGCGCGCGATCTCGATGTACCACCGATGATGGAACCCGAACGTGCATAAACTCTCCTTTCACCGCCAATTCATCGCCGCAGGCCTGCTGATGATCATCGCTGCCACCTGTAATGCCGAACGCGCCCGCGACCTGGGTATCCCGTTTGACGGCACCCCCGGGCCGCTGAACGCCATTACCGACGTGCCCGGCATCACCGTCGGCCACACCACCCTGATCGCCGATACCGAAGAGGGCCATGCGGTGCGCACCGGCGTCACCGCGATCCTGCCCCGCGGCGACGACAGCCTGATGGACCCGGTGATGGCCGCCATCTTCTCCCTGAACGGCAACGGTGAGATGACCGGTAGCCACTGGGTGGAGGAGTCCGGCGTGCTGGAAGGCCCGGTGATGATCACCAACACCCACAGCGTGGGCACGGTGCGCGACGCCACCATAGCCTGGCGGGTCAAGGCCGCGCCGCCGGATGCCAGCGGTTACACCTGGTCGCTGCCACTGGTCGCCGAGACCTGGGACGGGCACCTGAACGATATCAACGGCTTTCACGTGAAGGCGGAGGATGCGGTGGCCGCACTGGAAGGCGCCAGGGGCGGCCCGGTGGCCGAGGGCAATGTGGGCGGCGGCACCGGCATGATCTGCCACGAGTACAAATGCGGTATTGGCACCGCCTCGCGGCTGGTCAGTGCGGAGAAGGAAAACTACCGGGTGGGCGTGCTGGTGCAGGCCAACTACGGCCTGCGCGATACGCTGCGTATCGCCGGGGTACCCGTGGGCCAGCACCTGCGCAACGATCGCATCTATTCCGAGGAAGACCCCGAGGCGGGTGATACCGGTTCCATCATCATCGTGGTGGCCACCGACGCACCACTGCTGCCGCACCAGCTAAAGCGACTGGCAAAGCGCGCCGCCATGGGCCTGGCCCGGGTCGGCTCCTATGCGGGCAACGGCTCCGGCGACATCTTCATCGCCTTCTCCACCGGCAATCCGGCCAGCCAGACCGGCCTGCAGCAGGTACGCATGCTCGGCAACGAGCACCTAGACCCGCTGTTTCGCGGCACCGTAGAGGCCACCGAGGAAGCCATCGTCAACGCCCTGGTCGCGGCGCGCGACATGCGCGGCGAGGGCGGCAATTACGCCAGGGCCATCGACCATGCGGCACTGGTCAAGCTTGTGGATAAGTATCGGCCGTAACCCGGCACGATATTTTTTGCAGAAATGTGTGCTTGATGAGCGCGGCCAATTTAGAAATTGGTCGCGCTCTAACAGCAAACAATATTGCTCAAGACCAAATTAGGGGACCAATGTAGCGACGGCAGCGACCGCGGCCAATAATCCGTAAACGATGTACATACCGCCTACCAGAAGCGCCGTTTTTCCGCCGCTAAACTGTCGGGTTTCCAGGGCGACGATATCTTCAATTTCGATACTTTCGGTTTCCCCAACTACGGATGTGGCCGTGACTTCCACCACTTTAAATTCGTGCCGCTTGCCATCCGCAGTAACCGCTTTGATATTTCCCCCAACTTCCACCACATGATTATTCCGGATTTCCATGTGGAGCTGATCTTGGCTCAGTTCTATGGGTTTCAACGAAGTACATCCAGCCATTATTGCGGCCACCAGCAACACAACACCCTTTGTTAGCTTTATCATGATTTCTCACATTAAACAGTGAAATGGGATCAGTATAACTAGCGCCCACGCCTGTTACGGCCCGGGCAGATTGCCACTGATGATGGGCCTGTGTGTTCGCAACCAGTAAGGGTCAACCAGTGGCACTCGAGCATATGCCGCCCCTAACCAAAGTCAATTCCCGGGACGCGATACCCCCGGAACCAAGCAGCATGACTTTTAGGTCGCAATGCAAGTGGGTACAGCGCAATGTCGCCCTGGCGGTGAATATCCCCTTCCCCTCCCCCTGCCCCGGCGCCACCTGAAGGAGTATTTGGCGGCCGGGCCGCCGGGCACCATTTCCCTCGAAAGCCACTTTCCCGCGCCTGCCCCCTTCTGTATACTTCGCGTCCGCGCTGGCAACCCAAGCCGCGCAGTTTCCGCCCGTAGCTCAGCTGGATAGAGCGTTGCCCTCCGGAGGCAAAGGTCAGAGGTTCGAATCCTCTCGGGCGGGCCATAAAGCAAAGGTCACCTTCGGGTGGCCTTTTTTCGTTACCGAGTGTGAAACCTCGGCGTAAAGCCAGCAGGTACCAGGGACAGGCCAATATGCTCACCTGAGGCCTCGCAATCCTTCCACCCACCTTTGACCGCTGCCCTTATTTGGGCACGCCGCCTCAAATTCGGCTCTGTGCCCAAACTGTGCCCAACCCCTATCCGCCCATCGTGGGTTGTGTAAATTTGACCGTCGCCCTCAGTTCACTGATTGGCATGCCAGCAACAGCCCCGAGTCATTTCACATTGGACCATTTCGAACTTAAGATCCTCTGTAAAGAACGCCGCAAGCAGGGGCAACTTACCTTGTGCGCGGTTTGAGCATAAATGGGAGCGTAGCGAACTGCGCAAAACGCGCTCACGATAAGCTGTTCCGCAGAGGCCCAAGAGGCCGCAGCTTTCTGCTTGCGCTTGTTATCCCTCATCCGGCGCCGCGTTTTGGCGTTTAATTGGGTAAACCGAAACCTCCATTTCAACATCCAGTGACGCCAATAAACTCATAAGCCCAACTGGGAAATTGACCATTTGCCCCGCGCCGTAAATTGGAAAGTTCCACATAAAATCAACACTCCAATTGCAGGTGGGAGTTTTTTGGGCCAGCGATCTCACTTCACTTTCGTTATTTTGGAAGAACTTGGTGACGTCTGATATTTGAGCAGGTACGCGGCTCCCACTTTAATCAGAGATGCGGAGATTGAAAAAAGTTTCAGCCGAGGGTGGCAGCTTCTCTTTTTCTATTCTTTTGGCGGCTAAAACAGACTCTTTAAAGGCGAGGCTACAACCCTTAATGGCCTCTAGAATCTCATCTCTTGGGCCGATGATTCTTAGTACTGTACTCATTGTTTATGGCATAACGCCGCACTCAGGCGCGGCATCCTTTGTGTGCTTTTTTGCACGAAAATAGGAGCGCAGCGACTGTGCAAAAAGTACACGAAGTAAGACATCGGCTGAATTGCTTTGTTAGTGACCGCGGTTTGCTCTCTTGTACTTTTCCTGGTACTCGCGGCGCTGCTTGGTAACTTCATACAATACAATTCCAGAAGTTGTTCCCAGGTTCAGGCTCTCAATCATTCCGAACATTGGAATGGATACACAGAATGCGCTACCTTCAACTGCAAGATCACTGATACCTCTAGATTCGTTACCAAACCAAACAGCCAATTTTGGCTGAGTATAATCCGCCTCATGTAATATAAAGTTGTCTTTTCCTTTTACATGAGGAGAGGTAACGATCGAGATAAATCTATTCTTCACCAAATGAGCCAGACAGTCTTCGGTACTATTGAATCGCTTTACGAAGCTCCACTTGATCGCAGAGACAGACGGTTTTGAGAGTGATTTCCTTTCTCTCATTTCCTGCCAATCATCGGGCAATGAGTTGCGCGGATCAACAATGTACGTTTTTTCGACGCCTAACGCATTGACGTTTCTAATGACTGTTCCAATGTTCTTCATGTCCATTGGATATTCGAGAACAGCTATCAGATTTTTACAGCGATAAGGCTTAATTTCATCGGCTCTTTTTCGAGCGTCAGTTTTATCAACTTCCATATTCTCGAAGATCTCAGATAATTTATTTACGCCAAACGCTCAATTTAGGGGCGACTGGAGCGTAGCTTAAGCGGTGCCAGCCGCGCATTTCGCGGCGATTACAACCGCTTGTTATGTTTTTAGCGCATCTCTGTAAATGCAACAGAATCTGGAACCTTTTCCGGGTCAACACGCGTAGAATGCATCTGCTGTAGACGCCAGCTTCCATCTTCCTTGACTACCACCACACTTTCCAGCCAAGTAACATTTTTCGTGGATTTTTTTGATGAAAAAACGGCTTTATTCCAGTAATTTATAAGCGCTATATCTTCTCTCACATCGGTAGAAATCAGGCTAAAGAAGCTTTCTCTCTTGTATTCACTTGGCGTGACAACAGCGATAAGCTCATCAATACCCCAAACGTCTCCGTTTTCAAGGAGTTCGAATTTATCCGTTACTGCAGCCCTCATACCTGAGTGGTCAACTTCTGACATGGCAGAAAATAGCGCCATAACAGGCTCAAAAGCCGGAGCCACCTGTGCTGAAACCGCCCCAGAGAATAGCGATAGAACCAACATAAGTTTTCTTATTATTTTCATAGGTTTCCTCAAAAAACATAACGCTCGGTTTAGGGGCGCTGGAGCGTAGCGTAAGCCGTTCCAGCTGAGCTGTTCGCGGCGATTACAACCGATTGCTATACGCCCCGCTGACCTGGAACAGGTTCAGGCACCGCTCGATTTCGCAACACAAGCAACACGAACAAAACTATTACAGCCAGCGGTGGAACAAATGCAGATACAAACCCAAATACGGAAATAGCTTTTGGGTACTGTGTTTTCTTTTTGGCCAAATGATGTATGAGCAGCGTCACACCAGCTATCCATAGCCAAAGTCCGAGGAATAGAATTTGACCATACTCGGTTAGGTTAATATTCATACCTTAGGTAACCCGATTTCAGATTTTAAGAGCGTATAACGCTTTAGTAGCCAGTGCCGCCGGGCATCTGGTTGACTTAATTGTTATTTGATTTCAACTTTTTGATTCCGAACTCAGCCCGGCATCCCCTTCGCTGAAACAAATAGGAAATCGATCCCTAAGGGCTTTCATCTCATCCTCAATGGCTTTGTCGTCGCGCCCTACCGGTGTGGAGGTTGAGCGCCAAAGTAGCTCCTTCTCCGTTCGAAGACGATCATATTCCAACCACCATTTTTGCACAGGTCCGACTGTCCACCGGTCGCTTATTTTGGACAGCATTAATCCTTGCGTATTTCCAGGTTCGTAGAGCACTACCCATACTTGCGCATCACAGGATTCACCATCTTCACATGGGCAACCATTTTTTACCGCATCAATGGTTACAATCGCACCGGGATAAATTGTATGTGTAGCGGCGACAATTTCTCTAACCTCTATATCATTCAAATTATCCTCTCGATTTACCCCGCTAAACCGTCTGGGTTTGCTCAAAAGGAGCCGCCGGAACTTAACAGATGCTGCGCCGCGTTCCTTAACCGCTGGCTTATCTTCGGCATATACCTCAAGACCTACGACGAGCAAGATGAAAACCATTATTTTTAATATCGTATTCACAATGTTTAAACCCTGCTATTGGAGTCCAGAGAAAAACTTAATAGTTAAGCGACAGCCTTATAAAATGACTACTTTCATTTGTTAGATTGCAATATACGGCCTGCGCCGAAAACTCTGCTATAGATTGATAAGCGATTTTCCATGCACTCCTATTAGGTCGTGCTCATTGGAAGAATCAATCAGAACGCCCTCAGATAACCCAACTGTGCATCCGCATGAACTGCCACGGATAATTATGTGCTTTTACTAAATTTTGACTCAAAGACTGCAATTTTACTTTCTGCGTCTTTTTGGCGGTTAGTTCTCCCAACAACGCCAACAATGAAGTCTACAACTCCTTCTTCCATATCTGCTTTAGAAACAAAAGAGTATATGTTTGGGCAGCTATAGGTAACGATCCAACCCTGACCATTTTCTAACGTATTGACTGTAAAATCACCAGAAGCTGTACCCGCATGCACAGAGCCGTTTGAATCTAATATATTCTTTGCCTCTTCCAAAACATTAGAATCAAAATTATCGACGGTTACACACGTACCATTTTTAAAACAGACCCATGAGCATTTACCATCGAAAATCATTTTCCATATTTCTATCGGACTCATCGAAGCCCTCTCTTGCAAAGAACAACTAAATATGCGGCTACTGAAAGCGGCTCAGTTGAGGCTTAAAGGTCCGAAACATACCTTATGCAATGGTCATGTGCCTGACGTTAGCTCTTTTCGCACTTGTTCCAAAAGTATACCCAGCATATTTTTACCACTGCCATCACCACCATCCCCCCAATAGTGATCATTATCCGTGTGCTCAACCAGTTTCGCATCACCTGTCGAGAGCAGAAGAATTTTCAGATCTTCATGCTGTGTATACTTTGCCTCTAATGCTTTTCGCATTACACTGACTTTTACAGACTCCCAATTTCGACGCAGCTTCATTTTTCGATCACGACCAAGGCTAGCGGCAATTGATGGTGTATTAGCTCTACGAATTTTCTCGCGGTAAGCCACATCTTCAAATTTCTGAGCTTGGAAGTAATGCTCACTCGTCGGCCACACCTTGCCGTCTACCTTGATCGGGTAAGGAGCAAAATTTGAGAAATCGCCAAAATCATCAGCAATGCTGTAGAACTCGATTCGTTTCATACTCTATTGAGTGTATAACGCCCGGCTTAGAGGCAGACTTGGTGTTGAGAGGCAGCGGAAATTCCGCCCCAGCGAGGAAAGCGTCAAAAACAACACTTGGTAGCAGGCAGGATTGATTATCCTGCCTGCTAGACCGTGGGTAGCCGAACATCCGCAGCATTTTCACGGCTTTTTCAAGCAAATGCCTGCACAAGTGCCAGGACCAACCCCGCGACCATAGTAGCTAGCCCCACGATTAGGCCAAACTCTACTCGACGCGCTTTTATATGTGCCCGCTCACCTTCTTCTACAATTTCTGGATTATCTGAATCCAAGAATTTCTTCGATAGAACCCAGCTGTAAAGCGAAATCGTATTACCGAGATCCGCGAATGAATGACCTGAAGGAGATCCTAGACATCTCCAGGTCGTAGGCTCTCTTTTTTTCAACAGAACAGCTAAATTCGGAAATCGAATCTGTAACGTACTTACGGCGAAAATCAGAAATCCGCAAATTGTTAAAAGCATCTTAGGCACTCCATTGCCTAACGTCTGCCACTAAGGCAACCAATAGCGCGAAATTAATCCTCTGGCACGGCTTCACGGCAAATGACTATCCGCCAGAACAGAACCAGTCAGCGTCAATACTCAAAAGCCAAAAACAGCTTCGCGCCATGCAATATTCAAGCGCCAACCGACATCGCCGTTAGCAACTGCCATGCCACCGCCACCTGTGCAAAAAAGCCCGCCACAAAAGCCAGGGTGCGCACCCAGGGAATCCCCAGTGCGTATGCAAGTGCATGCACCACCCGCGCCCAGAAATACACTACGCATGTAGTCACGGTAACTGAATTGCTGATACCTGCCACCTGTGCAATCAGCACCAATACAGCAAACACCACCAGGTTTTCGATGGCATTGGCATGCGCCTTTTGCAGGCGCACCGCCCAGGGCGACTGGGGTTTCGGATCTGCGGGGTAGCCCACCGTATCGAATATGCCCCAGACCGCGAACCGGTTCAGAATGTACGGCGCCCACAGCACTGCCGTAAAGATGGTAACGAGCGTCAGGTAATAAAGTTCACTGCTCATGACTCTTCCTCTTTGGTTGGATGGAATCCGGGTGCTTTCATTAACCGCCCAGCATCCGACTTTCGTGCGGCTCCGGGGCTGCAAGACTCCGGATGACTAGGCTCGGCCCGCGCTATGCCGTTAACAAAATGAACAAGGCGATCAGCAGGCCGAAAGCCAAACCTATTAATGCGCCAGCAGCTACTCCGCGCATAAGTATCTTCTGTTCGCCGTTTGTCATCTGAAAATTCCGCGGTAGTGATGCAGTCAGGTAATCGCTAAAGCGGGGAATGTACAAGTCCCTTTGCTATGTTTTGGCAATCCGCAACCTAGATCCGGCGCCCGGTCTTCAAATCTTTGATCACCAGTTCCCAACTGGATATATCCGGTACTACTGGAGTACTCGCACTTATATAGGAACTTGAGTGGGGCTGTATTACCCAGCTAAACGTAGCTCCTGGCTCAACAATAATAATTGTTCCGTTATTACGACCTATGAGCTCGTAACTCATATCGCCCCATTTGTACTCAGTATTATTTTGAACCTCAAAAGTCACCTTGAAGTAAGGCCCGTTTCGCCCTTCCAGCTCCACTGTATTGATTTGCTTCGAGGAAAACTGCTCCTGATAATCAACGAAATTCTCGGTATTGAATGGATTAATGTAGTTAAACCATAAAAACATGATCGGCACAATTGCGATCAGCGAGAGAATTTGCGGATTCCGGTACCAGTCCTGATAGCCCTGACAGTAGGGGCATTTCTTGGCGCTGCTTTCTATTTCTTTTTTGCACAACTTACAGACTTTCATTTCAACTCTTATTGTTACTGCGAAAATTATTGCGCCAAAGACCGGGCTCGCTTGGACACACTCTCGAATCGGAGCTTATTTCACCCGTCAATAATGTCAATGATTTGGGCGACTCCACTTGTCATAGGCAATAAAAAAGCCCCACGGATGTGGGGCTTTTTTATTTAACAGCTGAGCGCCGCTGCGTCTCAGAGTTTGACCAGCAGCTTGCCCTCGTTGCCTCCATTGAACAGCAGGTTAATACCATCGATAGCACTTTCCAGACCGTCGAGCACATGGGTGCGAAAGCGGATTTGCCCGTTCTGTACATACTTGGCCAGAGCTTCGGTGGCTTCCTGCGCCTTATCCAGGTGATCCGGCACCACGAAACCTTCTACGCGCAGCCCTTTCAGGTTGATGTCCATCCAGTTCGGGCCTGGTACCGGCTTCTCGAGGTTGTACTCGGAGATCATGCCGCACACCAGGATGCGACCGAAGCGGTTCATGCGCTCGTAGGCCAGCTGCTGGATCGGACCGCCGGTATTTTCGAAGAACAGGTCGATGCCGTTCGGGCAGGCTGCGTCCAGCTGCGCGGCGAGGTCGCCAGATTTGTAGTTGATCGCCTTGTCGAAACCGAGCTCCTCCTCCAGCCAGCGACATTTCTCGTCGCTGCCGGCGGTACCCACAACGCGCAGGCCTTCGGCCTTGGCAATCTGTCCCACCAGTGAGCCCACAGAGCCGGCCGCGCCGCTAACCAGAATGGTCTCCCCGGCTTGCGGCCGACCGATCTTGATCAGGCCCACATAGGCCGTCAGGCCGGTGACGTAGAACACGGACAGCAGCGCTTCCGGGTCGAGCGCGGCATCCACTACCTGCATTTCCTCGTTGCCGAGCACGTATTCCGCCCAGCCGGTAACGCCCATCACCCGCGCGCCCACCGGATAGTTGGCGTTGCGGGACTCGACCACCTCACCAACGCCGTAGGAGCGCATCACTTCGCCGACCTGAACCGGCGGCATATAGCTGTCTTCGCGCGGATTCAGCCAGGTGCGCATCGCAGGGTCGAGGGACATGTAAGTCTGCTTGACCAGGAACTGGCCCTCTTCCAGCACCGGCGTTTCCAGTTCGACGGTTGCGAAAATGTCCGGGGTGATATCGCCGCTGGGGCGCTTGCTCAGTTGGATGGCTTTATAGGTCATAGAACACTCTTTGCTGAACAGCGTGGCAAAAGGCCAGCTTGTGATTCATCGCTCGATCACAAGGAGTAGCAGAAGCTACAGGGGCGATGAGATGGTGCATTGTCCTCACAAAGCCGCGGGCTAAACTTGTCAGATTGCGACATTAATTTGTTTATTTACGCACGACGATGCGGCGGAGGCGCGGTAGTCTGTATCGAAAACAGATAGGTTACTGGTTGCTCAGCGCAGCCAGGAAGGCCGCCGGCGCTCCCGCGCCAGCTTCCTGACGGAGCCGGGCCGGCCGTTGGCCTGGCGCCACTGGCGCGGACTCATGCCAAACCAGCGCTGAAAGGCTTTGGAAAAGGTGGCGAGGTCGGCATACCCGAGCAGGCCTGCCAGCTGGGTCAGGCTGATGTCGGACTCCTTCAGGTAGCGCGTCGCCTCCGCCTGGCGGGTTTCATTCAGCAGCGACTGGAAGCTGGTTCCCTCCTCCGTCAGCATGCGCTGCAGGGTGCGGGTGCCGAGCATCATGTAATCGGCAACATAGTCCAGGGAAACCTGGCCATTGGGCAGCAGGTTGCGCAGCAGGTGACTGACGAATGCGGGCAGTTCCTTGGGGGCAAGTTCGTCCAGTCTTTCGATGTGTGCCTGCATCAGCGCGTGCAGTGCCGGGTCCGCGTCACTCAGTGGCGCCGCCAGCAGTGCGGCATCAAAAACCCAGGCATTCCTGTCGCTATTGAAGTGGGGCGCGATGCGCAACAGGCGCGCATAGCGGTGCGCGGAAGCGCCTGCCGCCGTCTGCAGATACAGGACCCGGGGATTCCACTGCCGTCCCAGCAACATTTTCAGCAACTGCCACCCTACCGCCACACCTTGTTCGATCGCCTGCCGGGAGGGAATGCCTTCGCGCAGTATCGGCGTGTACTCAAGGAATGCCAGCTTATTGTGAACCTCAACCTTCACCACGCCACTGCTGGAATGCAGGTGGTAATAGCGGGCGAGCTCGGCGAGCGATTCGCCGACGGTGTTGGCGTTCTTGACCAGATACAGCAGCTGGCCAAATACCGCGGTGCCCTGGCGTAAACCGAGTTCCAGTCCGAACAGAGGGTTTCCCGATTCCCGCGCACAGTCATCCAGCAACAGGGCCATACGCTGGAAGGAAATCAGGTTATCGGGATGCGCCAGGGTATCGGCGGGAAGGCCGGCATTATCCAACATTAGCCGTGGATCGAGCCCAGAGGCGACGCAGAACTCGTCAAACATTACCAGCGATGAGGCCCGGGAGAATTCTTCCATCGGCAACCTTTAATTGACAGCGCCACGGGTAATGATAGCGGCCTGAAATGTCATTTGAGTATATCTTTAGCCTGTACAGAGAACGTACATATCACCTATAAAACAATAACTAGCATCAATCTGCAAAAAATGATAACAAGAAAATATCCAATTTAAATTGAAAAATGCACGGCTCGCTTTATTTAGTGCCCAACCCATATAGAGGGAAGTTGGTTACGATGAAAATTATTTTAATCACGTTAATTTTCACCCTGGGCTTTTCGCTATCAAGCCAAACACTAGCGGCGGAGTGGCGAAGATATGAATCACGGAATTTTATCGTTTACTCGGATCTCTCAAAAAAACAAACACTTAAAAAAATTCACAGTTTCGAGCAATTCAAACTATCTCTTCACAAGTTTCTGAATATTTCAGAAAGTGCAGAAACCGTACCATTCGAAGTTTACCTTTTCAGAAACAAACAAACGCTTCGCAAATTTACCGAAAAATATAATATTGCGGGTTTTTATATGGACCGCCCCGGGCACCCTTTGATGGTAGTAGGGCCCGGCAGCGATGACACGATTTTTTTCCACGAATATGTACATTTCCTAAATCACCGATTGGGAAACTTTGTGTACCCAAGATGGTACTCCGAGGGGATCGCAGAATTTTATTCGACGCTGGATTTCAAGGGTAACAAAGCGATCATCGGAGGTGTGCCACAGGACCGCCTTGGATGGCTGGGGCGATCCGACATGCTCCCCATAAAATCCCTACTCGAACCCGGGGATAGCTTCAAGAGCCACCGATTTACCGGGCGATTTTATGCGACATCCTGGCTATTGGCGCACCGTATGATGCTGGGCCCCGCCAACGGTATGAAGGATTACTCTGACCCCTTCAAAAAATACTTGCTCAGATATACCCAGGGAGAAAAATCGGCCGATGTGTTTTTTGAAGAATTTGGCGTCGATGGAAAAGAAATTTCCAACGATTTGCGCCGCTACGCAGGCATGAAGATGTGGAATGCGATTGGGATTGAAGTGCCCGATATCCCAACCAATGTAAAGGACCACTCACTCAACGAACAGGAGGTCGTAAATATCAAGGTGCGACTGGCCCTGGCATCAAACAATTGGGACTACGCAAAAACCCTGCTCTCAGAAAATAAAAAGTTAATCAACAGCGAGGGGCGTGCCGCACTGGCCATAATACAGGGCCATGCTTCAAATGAAGTGGGCGAAGAAGCCAGCCTGATTGAGGAACTGCTCGAAGAGCAGTCCCTAAGTGGTGTCGCACACGCTTACCTTGCTCATGCGCTATGGGATTTTGCGGAAAAAAAACCCGACAATCGTGGGGCTCTTTTAGAGGAAGCACTGAGTCATTTTGAAACAGCGCGCGCTCAAAATTCTCTCTATGGCGAGAATACGCTTTTGGTAAAGGTTTACTGGGAACTGGGGCGCAGACAATCCGCACTGAATGAAATTATCCGCCTCCTCAAGCTCAACCCGGCAAGCCGGTCAGTGAACCTGCTCGCAGGTGAGTACTCCATCAAAGCAGGGATGCCCCAGGATGCACGACTCTTTTTAAACCGGGTGGTAGATTGGGCGCACTCGGAAGAACAAGCCGAGAAAGCAATACAATTACTTGCCCAGCTTGACGACATAGATGCTCAAGCCGAGTAGTGCACCCGTCACCTGGACCAGGGTAGACAAGGAGCGCCTCAAGGGGCGCTCAGTGCCAATACCCTACCCCATTTGCCGTTTAGCGGCAGGCTCAGCTTTCCGGACGTCGGCTCAAAGCGCTCTCCGCTCAGCAGGTCGACTGCAGCCGCTGTCGATGCGTCGATATCCAGCTCAATCCGCTGGGCGGTATCGTGATTGTTCAGCACGATCCACAATTGCTGGCCCTGATAATGTCGCTCGAAGGCAAATACATCCCTGTCGTCATCCGCGAGAATGGTCCGGTATTCGCCAACGCGCAGGGCGTCATACTGCCCGCGAATTTTGCTCAACTCCCGGTAGTGTGCCAGCAGGTCTTTATCTACCGCGACGCTGTCTGGTTTTCTTTTGCTGCCGTCCGGGTTGTATACCTCATCCGCATAATCGATATCGGCCCACACCATGGGCTTGCGGTCATCCGGATCGTTGGCACCCCACATACCCACTTCATCGCCGTAATAAATCATCGGCGCGCCCACATAGGTCAGCTGGAAGATCGCAAACAATTTCTGTAACTGGCGCTCGTGGTCGTTGGGCTTGCGTACCTGATACTCGGGGTTGCCCGCAGCCTGGGAGGTATTGAAGTATTTACCCCACTCGCGGAAATTGCCGATGCCGCGATTGACGATGTGCGAGCCGATGCGGTTGGAATCGTGGCTGCCGAACAGATTCTGGGTCACGTAGGCCACACCTTTGGGATACAGGGTGCGCAGCCGCGCAAGCTCGCGGTCAAATTCACTGGCGCTGATGCGGGACGCTTTGGGGTGGAAGAAAAACTCGGCACTGCTGAACGCGAAGTTGTAATTCATCTCGCCATCGAATTCATCGCCCTGCAGATAGGGCTTTACCTTGTCCGGGGTATCGACAATTTCTGCAGTCAGATAGGCATCCGGATTGATGGTTTTGACGTGCTCCCGCCACTGCTTCCAGAAACGGTGTCCTACACAATATGCCACGTCCAGGCGCCACCCATCGATGCCGTGCTCACGGCCCTTGCCTTTCGGGTTCATCCAGCGCTCGGTCGCGGCGAATACATAGTTTTTCGGGCCGTCGGCGAGGCCGTTAACATCTTCGGCAAACTCGGGCAGCGACTTGACCCCGAACCAGCCTTCGTAATCGAAGCCGGTACCGGCCTTGTCATCGTCCCACGAGGTTACGGTAAACCAGTCTTTGTAGGGCGAAGCATGCTGGTTCTTCTTCAGATCCTGAAACGCGAAACTGTTGATCCCCATGTGATTGAACACACCGTCAAAGATCACGCGGATGCCCTTGCTGTGCGCCTTCTGGATCAGCTCCAGCGCCAGCTCATCCGCCTTGGTCCAGACCCAGGTGGAGGGATCGATGGGTTTTTCCGTCGCCATCAGGCGGCGGTCGCCCTCGGGATCGGGACCGAAGTTAGGATCAATATGGTGGTAGCTGGCACCGTCGTATTTGTGCAGCGAGGGCGAGTCGAATACCGGGTTCAGGTAGATCGCATTGATCCCCAGTTCCTGCAGGTAATCCAGCTTGTCGATCACCCCCTGCAGATCGCCGCCGTAGCGCCGGCGCAGCAGATGTTTCCACAGTTCCTTATCGCCATTTTTCTGCTCGTACTCCTGCAGTTCATACCAGTCACTGCCCCAGGGATGTACGGACCAGTGCGCCACCGGCTCCTGCGGATCCGAACCCGCGAGATCGGTCACTTTCGGGTCGTTGTCGGGGTCGCCATTGCGGAAGCGCTCGGGGAAAATCTGGTACCAGATCGCGGACTTGGCCCACTCGGGCACAAACTCGCCCTGCTGGTTGAGCTGGATCGGCGCTACCGGAGTCGCATCGGACTGCGCTGGGCACAGCCCGTGGGCCGCGCCACACAGGCCGAATGCCAGCGCCGCCACCGAGGCCAGTTGTCGTGCGGTATGGTTGATGGCGCTGGACCAAGGAGGCGATGGGAAGGTTCGCATGGCTGGGATTCACTCGGGTTGTTATTCGTCGGTGGGGCGCAATCCCCCACGGCTACCAATAACAACTATCCGGTGCCCGGTCCTCCTCCCCCCTAGGGGCCGGGTCGTATCAGGATTGGTCGATGGCCAGTTTTACCGCTTTGTCGGCGTGAATCTGCGTAGTGTCGTAAAGCGGTACCTGCGTGTGCTTTTGCTGCACCAGCAACGCGATCTCGGTACACCCGAGAATCACGGCTTCGGCACCGCGCGCATGGAGGCTGCCAATGATTTCCAGATATTTTTCCCGCGAATCATCGCTTATTTCACCAAGGCAGAGCTCCGTATAAATCACCTTGTGAATCAGGCATTGCTCTTCCTCGTCGGGAACCATGACGTCGATTCCATATTTTTCGGAAACCCGCCCCTTGTAGAAATCCTGCTCCATGGTGAATCGTGTGCCAATCAACCCGACACTCTTTACACCATCGGCAACCAGCTGTTCCGCCGTGGCGTCGGCGATATGCAAGAGCGGGATGGCAATTGAGGATTCGATTTCTTCCGCCACCTTGTGCATGGTGTTGGTACAGATCAGAAGAAAATCCGCACCGCCGGCCTCGACGGACTGTGCTGCACGACAGAGAAGTTTCGCCGCCTCATCCCAGCGATTTTCATGTTGTAGTTGTTCGATTTCAGCGAAATCCACGCTGTGCAGACAGATCCTGGCCGAGTGCAACCCACCGAGAGCTTCGTTCACCGCTTTATTGAGCGCACTGTAATAGCTTGCGGTTGATTCCCAGCTCATACCTCCAAGCAACCCAATCGTTTTCACTAATAAATCCTTGTATGGGATATTTAATTACAGGCGCGCGATCCCTCAGGCAAACGAGCACCGACGCACAATTTTTTGCTCGCCATCTACTCCCCGCATGGACGATCTTAAAAAATCGTCCGATCCGACGATTCTCTCTGCTCTCGAATTCTTTAGCTTACCCGCCTATTTACCAAAAAAATAATTCAAGTTTCGTCCACAAGAATATACCCCGGCGCTATTGCTAACAGCAGCTGTGGTAAGCGGCAGTCCGCGTGTGCGGTAGTAGGCCTGCCAATTTACAAGCGATGATAAAGGAGAGCCTGATGCCATGGTGGAGCCAACCCCGACAATAACTAGACCTGTCGCGCCCAGAGGTGGTTCGACACTAAGAACCGCGCTGCTCGCGTCCCTGTTAACCCTGTCTTCCCTGGAATCCCTTGCCTACACCGGCACGGATACAGAGTATGACGATCCCTACTACGACCCAAGTGCGTATTCCACACCACACGGAGTGTATAACCGCCCCGCCGATTACGACCCCAATGCCCTGCTCGGTAGCAGCAATGGCGGCTGGGCGGTGTGGGATTTCTGTTACGGCAAGGCGGACGATACCGAACTGCCGGAAGATCCGCGCTCGTTCATCCAGGAAGGCATCAGCGATGGCCGCGCGGTGCACTTCAATGCCTATTACAAGAATTGCCACGTGGATCCGGAAGCAGTGCAGGAAGTCGGCGCGGCCACGACTTGCGGCGAACTGCGTGAGCGCTTTGACCTTGGTGAGCGCTTGCTGACTGGTGGCTCTCCCGGTGTCGGTGCGCTGTTTGCCGGTACCGACCCCTACACCATCGAAGCGGCGCTCGGTATTTCCACCCTGCTGCCCGATCAGTATCGCGACCTGTGGCAATCCTGGGGTGGTTACAACTCGAAGCCGGCGAAGTTCGATCAGCTGGTGGCAGAGCGCTACGGATCGGTGCTCGGGGAAAAGCGTAACCCCTACCCTCTCGCCGGGGAAAACCCTAACCTCACCAACGGCGGTTCCGGCCAGTTGCCGCTGATGTTCACACAGATGCGCTACCCCGACGGCACCTGGACCGGCCGTATCGGTGTAACCTGTCACGCTTGCCACAGTGGTGGCGTCGACGGTAAAGCCACCTTGGGCGGCGGCAGTTCGCTGGCGGACCTTGATCTATTCTTGCGCGATGCACTGCCACAGGGCTATCTCGCCTCCGTCGCCACGCTCGCCAACCTGAGCCACACCCGCGGCACCAACAACGCCAGCGACGTGAACCTCGCATTTATTTTTCCGGACCAGGGGCTGTATTCCGCACGGGATGCAGTGGACCTGATCACCTCCGGCTCCACCGCCAGTATGGATACTCCAGCGTGGTGGAACCTGGGTCACCGTCCAGTGAAATTTGTCGATGGCATGTTCCCCGCGGATGCACCGCGCATCGACCAGGTGTTCTACACCCCGTTCTTCGGCCTGTTTGGGGAAATTCTCGGTCCCCTGAGCGATGCCGGCCAAAAATACATGCGCGATAACGGACCGCCCATCAACGCCTGGATTGAAACCCTCAAGGCTCCGAAGTACCCAGGCACCGTTAATACCGCACTGGCCGAGGAAGGTGCTGTGCTGTTCCACGAGCTGGATATGTGGGCTCCGGAGCGCAACAACACCGTTCGCCGCCCGGAGGGCAACGGCAGTTGTGCCGGCTGTCACGGCGCCTACGCGCCGCGCTATGTGAACAATCCCGAATACCTTGCCAGCCCGGTGCTGGAAGGCATTGCGTCTTACATCGTTCCGCAGGAAATCATCGGCACCGACTCGGTGCGCTGGGAAACCAACAACGAGGGCATGCAGCGCGCGGGCTCGGTGAATTTCTTCGGCTATCCACCTACCAAGGGCACCGATCAGGATTGCGGCCCGCAGAACCAGGAGCGGCTGCGCGGCGATCGCGAGCTGGGCTACCTGGCACCGCCGCTGTATGGGGTATGGGCGAGCGCGCCGTATATGCACAACGGCTCGATCCCGAACGTGTGGGAAATCCTCAAGCCGTCCGATCGCGAACCGCTGTGGCGCCGCGTGTCCAACAACAAAATTGCCAACCCCTGGTACAACAACGGCAATGTGCTGATGGGTTACGACACCAAACTGGGTTCTGCCTACGATGCGACAAAAATGGGCTGGGAATACGATGCCATCGATTGCGAATGGCGCTCGTTCTGGAATCCCTCGGTATCGCCTTTCCGCACCTGCGATCCCAATGACAAGCATCAAACGCCACTGGCGCAGGAAATTCTCGACGATATCTTCGGCAACCTGATCCTGACCTGGAACATCTTCTTCCCGCCGACGCTGACCATGAAGCAGATGGAAGATCGCAAGATCTACAACACGCTGCTGTTCAGCCACGGCAACGAAGGCCACGAGTTCAACAGCGTGCTGACCGACCACGAGCGGTTGGCGATTATTGAATACCTGAAGACCCTGTAAGTAATCCCCGGGCACTAATCCTGCCCGGCCTTTAATGGTCGGGCAGGATACGTGTCGATGTGGTGACCGGCTAAGTAGCCCACCCCAGATGCGCCTCGAGTAGCGCGAAGCCCTCGTCGACCGAGTCCACCATGTGGAAGAGTTCCTTATCGCCCGCTGAGATATAACCCTGCTCGACCAGAAAATCGAAATCGATCAGACGCTGCCAGAAGTCCCGCCCATACAGGATCACCGCAACGCCCTGCGCCTTGCGTGTCTGTATCAGCGTGAGAATCTCAAACAGCTCGTCCAGAGTCCCGTACCCGCCAGGGAAGCACACCAGCGCCCGAGCACGCGCCATAAGGTGCATTTTGCGCAGCGCGAAGTAATGAAACTGGAAATTGAGTTCGGGGGTGATGTAGGGATTGGGGCGCTGCTCGTGTGGCAGCACGATATTGAATCCCCCGTTGACTGCGTTGGCATCGGCGGCGCCGCGATTGGCCGCCTCCATGATGCCGGGACCGCCGCCTGTGACCACGGTAACCCGCGCCTGCGGATTATTTTCACCGTGGGCAGCCACCCGCTGCGCCAACTCCCGCGCTGCGGCGTAATAGCGCGTACCGCCCGCCGGGCGTTCCGGCTCACGCGCGCTGCCGAAAAACACCACGGTGGCTGCTACGCCCTTGTCCTGCAACAACTGATCCGCCTTCATCCACTCCAGCATCAGGCGTACCGCGCGCGCCTCGTCACGCAGCATGAAACACGGATCGTCATAGGCCAGACGATAGGCATTGTTCGTGCTGAGATCACACACATAGCCTGAGGCCGCGCTTTGGACATCCTCGGCAGCGCTGGCCAAGGTTGAGCGTTGCTCCTTTTGCATGGGCTGCTCGTCTTGCATTGATTGCTTGTCTGGCATCGATGGCCGCTCCCCTTGTCCTTTGGGTGACGACTATGGCAGTTCTATGCTGTTTTCTCACCCCCAAAGTTGCCAATTGCTAAACCCCTGTACCGCCCTGACGTGCGCAATGTGGCCATTGAGGTGTATCAAAACTGTCATACCGCGGTATCAATACACGTCTATTATCCGGCGCACAAATCCGATAAAAATTCAGAATTTTAAAAGTCTGCATTTTTATCGGAGCTACCCCATGCCACACCGGCCTGTGCTATATCGAAAATCACCATGCGCTCTACAACTATACTTTTTCTGACCCTCGCCCTGCTCTATTCAACAGGCGCCGCCTCCGATACGCCGATCAGGGCGCTGAACTACAATGTCTGGCTCGGGTTCCACAAGGGCGAAAAAATTCCGGAGTTCCAGCGCTGGATTGCCGATAAAAGGCCGGACATCGTCACCTTTCAGGAACTCAACGGCATCAGTGAAAAGGAACTTCGCGAAATCGCCACGTCCTGGGGGCACGAGTACGTCTCGGTACTGAAGCCCTGGGGCTTCCCGGTGGGGATTACTTCCAGCGCCGAGATCGAGGTAATTGCGAAACCCTTCTGGTTCTACCACCACGGACATATTCAGGCGAAGACCCACGGAGTAAATGTCTTCGCAGTGCACTTCTGGCCCAAGGAAGAAAAGGAACCAAATGACATCATTGAACTGGCAAAGGGGCTCGTCGAAAAGGGCGAAAAAGTATTGATTGCCGGGGACTTCAATACCCACTCCGCCCGCGACAAGTCCTATCTGGATACGATGCCCAAGCTGGGCTACGTTTACTTTGATGTGGTGGAGCAGTTCGAGCGAAACGGGTTTGTAGACCTGGTGCACAAACATCGCCCTGACCATAAGCGTTCCTTCCCCACCCTCGTCTTTACCGATGGCGCACCGGACGCCAGATCGAAATCGGCCAAAAAATCTGAACGAATCGATTTTGTCTTTGCCAATACGGTTTGGGCAGAACATTCCCGCAAAGCAGAAGTGGTCGTCGATGAAACAACGGATTTTTTATCCGACCACTATCCGTTAATTGTGGAAATTGAATAATTTAGGAAGTACCGTTTTTGGATCAACCTTCACTACCCGTCGCAAATCAGCTAATGCCGCGAGTGGAATCACCGCTAATATCGAGCAGGTAAATGTAGGTCAACGCAGTTTATAGGTAACACTGTGGCGCGCCACTTCCACAAACTCGCTGCTGCGGATGTTATCCACATATTTCCAATCCGCCTGCACTGCATTGCGGCGGAAGGTCAGCGCCATATAGCCGCGCTGGTGCAGGTTGCAGTACTGCAGCTCGTCCACCAGTATCGGCATGCCCGCGGCCATCTCCATCGCCGCTTTCTCCTCCATTTTCAGGTAGCTTTCCATGCCCGGTGAGGTCACGCTGGGGGTTGCGAACTCCACCCCCACCATTTGTCCCGCGGCATCTTTCAGGTGGCTGTACCAGGCGTTGTGGGTATCCCCGGCCACCACCACCATATTTTTTTTCAGCCCCTGTATACGCTGGTACAGGACTTCACGCTCTACGGCGTAGCCGTCCCAAGCGTCGAGGTTATACGGGACCACCTGCTCGAGGCGCGCGCGCTGAATGTCGGTAATCGGCTTGCCCTGAAGGCTGGCGGCCTTGAGTCCGACCAGCTCCGCGGTGCGATCCTGACTGCCGCCCCGGTAGAAACTGGTCATCATTTCCACCGGCAGGTGTATCTTGCCCATCAGCACCTGTTGCCCCAGCAACTGCCAGTGGCCGGTGGATGCGGCGAGCGTTTCCTGCAACCAATGCAGCTGTGGTTTGCCCAGCAGTGAGCGGTCCGGGTCTGCCATGGCGGCGCTGAAGGCGCGGCCGTCGAAGTTGCCTTCACTGTCCATATAGCGCTTGAAATCCAGCTGCTGGTCGCGGCCGATCACCCGGGTATCCAGCATGTGCAGGTCCAGCAGGTCGCCGAAGCTAAAGCTGCGGTAGATCTGTGGATTGCGCTCGCCCATGGGCGGGCGGATCGGCAGCCATTCGTAGTAGGCCTGGACCGCGGCGGCGCGGCGGGCGAAGAAATCGCCCTCGTCTTCGCTGTGGTTCTGCGCTCCGGCTTTCCAGGTGTCATTGCTGATTTCGTGGTCATCCCACACTGCGATAAACGGCGCTGCCGCGTGCAGCGCTCGCAGGCCGGCATCGGTGCGGTAGAGGGCGTAGCGCTTGCGGTAGTCGGTGAGGGTATAGAGTTCGCCGCGGTTGTCTTCCGGCAGTGCACGGCCGATTTCCGCCGAGCGCTCGGTGGCGTAGCCGCCGGTGCCGTACTCGTAGATGTAATCGCCGAGGTGCAGCACCGCATCCCAGTCCTCACTGGCTGCCGCCAGCTGGTAGGCGTTGAAGTAACCCGCCGGGTAGTTGGAGCAGGAAAATATCGCCAGTTTCACCTGCTCGATGCCCTTCGGCGGCAGCGTCTTGGTACGCCCCACCGGACTCTGCTCGCTGGCACCGATAAAGCGGTAGTAGTACGCGGTGTTCGGCTGCAGACCCTGGACGTCGATCTTTACCGTGAAATCCCGTGCGAGGTCGGTTTCCGCCCCGCCGCGGCGTAGGACTTTTTTGAATTCCGGGTCGCTGGACAGCTCCCAGGTCACCTTTGTCGGCCCGACGGGCTCGGTAGCTGCCGCCGGCGTTGCGCGAGTCCACAGGATCACCGCATCCTGCAGCGGATCGCCGCTGGCCACGCCGTGCTCGAAGGTCACCTCCGACGGCAGCTGCGGACGGCTCATGGCCTGCAGCGGTGTTGAGACCACTACACTGCCGGTGGTGGCAAGTGCAGCCCTGATGAAATTGCGTCGGGTAAATTGGTTCACACCGGAGTCCCTGTTGATAAATTTGATCGCCCAGCCTAGAGGGAAGTTGTGACAGCCCAGCGAACCCCGGCACACTGAGTGTATAAGTTTCTGGCAGTTATCCACATCCGGTTTGCCCACAGCTTCTCGGGACAGACCTGTGAATATCTACTGGATATCACGCCGCAGACCAGCAACCCCGTCTTTCTTGCGACAGCGGTCGAAATTGCGTCAGCTAGCAGATAACATCAGCTCCCCACCGCCGACACTCGCTGCCGCGCCGTCAAGCAACCTTTAGGTGCTGTGACTGTCCCAACTTCCAATGAATATACACACTACTTATACACAAGCCCGGTTGTTCCCCCATGCCCAAGCTTCTGAAGCGCTCAATCAGCATCTCTCTCTGGCTCGGCGCCACCTTTGTATTGGCGACGGCACTGCTGGTTCTACTACTGCGCTGGATCGACCCACCCTCTTCCATGGTAATTCAGTCGTGGCAGCAACAGAGCGGTCGCAAGGCACACCAGACCTGGCAACCGCTGGAGAAGATTTCTACCAATTTGCAGATGGCGGTGATTGCGGCGGAAGACCAGAAGTTTCCGCAGCACTTTGGCTTTGACATCGGATCGCTGCAAAAGGCGCTCAGCGAAAAGCGCAAGCGCACCCGCGGTGCCAGCACCATCACCCAGCAGACCGCCAAGAACCTGTTTCTTTGGAACGGACGCAGCTATCTGCGCAAAGCTCTGGAAGCCTGGTTTACTCTGTTGCTGGAAATCCTCTGGCCCAAGGAGCGCATCCTCGAGGTGTACCTGAATATTGCGGAGTTCGGCGAGGGTGTGTACGGAGCCGAGGCCGCAGCGCGCCAGTTTTTCGGCACGTCGTCCCAACAGCTCACACGCTGGCAATCGGGCCTGCTGGCAGCGGTACTGCCGAATCCCAAGCAGATGTCCGCAAGACGTCCGTCGGCCTATGTGCAGAGTCGTGCAGTGGCCATCAACAAACAGGTAAGGCAGCTGGGGGGAAGCCGTTATCTCGATTCCCTGTAGATGTGGAGTCGATAAATTTCGGCAATAGAATACCGGGACATTCGTATAGACCGCAGCGGGGCAAAAACGTGATTGGAAACCGTATTCACTGTTTGCCGCTAACCATGTTGCTCACTTTTGCATTCCCCGCGTGTGTGCTGGGCAGCGATTGTGCGCAACCATCAGACTGCCTCGCACTGGAACTGCACAACCAAGTACGCAGGGACCTGAACGCCGGGCGACTTCCCAACAGCCCCATACCCACACCTCCGGTGGCAATGCTGGTCTACGACCAGGCGCTGGCACGCACTGCCCACAACTGGTCTGCAGCCTAGTGCGGCAGACGCCCCGGGCACAACAGTCAGCGGCGGGAGCACTTCATCGCCAATGGTGGTAATGCGGCGCACGCCTGGGTCGGCGAGAATATTTTCTATGCCACCGCCACCCTGTCGGACACCGACGCACTGACGCAGGCAGTGGCGGCGTGGGCCGCGGAAGCGCGCGACTATCGCTATCAGCCCTTCAAGGTAATGAAAACCGGGCACTACAGCCAGCTGATCTGGAATACGATCGACACCATTGAAAACGGAAAAAAAGTATCGCGCGCGGTGGGTTGCGGTGTGTACCGCTGCCCGGAAGGGCGCATCAGGACCATTGTGACCTGTAATTACGCCCCGGGCGGTAATATTCAGGGTGTGGTGCCCTATCGAACGCGCTAGGCAAGAGCGTAAGTTTGCTTGTTTCAATCGAGCGTAAGAACGACCTTGCCCACTGACTGACCACTGCGCAGATGTTCAATTGCGTCGTGGGCCTGAGCAAACGCAAATTCCCGCCCGACAAACGGCGCCGGTAAATTCAGGTTCGCACACCCCGTCAGCAGCTGATCAAACAATGCCTGTTCCTGCCACAGCCAGATCAGGTTGAACGCCATTACCGATTTGTTAGTGCTGATCATATCCATCACGTCGTAACGGGGGCGCTTCAGATACAGCCAGGCGGCTTTCCACCAGTTGGGCTTATCGCCCGGGGTAAACTCCGCTGCTCCGAATACGATCAACCGTCCGGTTGGCGCCAGGGCCGCAAACGAGCGTTTCTGGATTTCACCCCCGATTCCATCGAGGACCATGTGCAGCGGTCTGCCGGCGAGTTGCGTCTTCAGCTGCACCGCAAAATTTTTGCCGCGGACAATGACTTCATTAAAGCCCTGCGCGGAGAGAAACTGCTGTTTCGCAACCGAGCCCACGGTACCGATGGGCACCCCGCCCAACCTTTTAACCATGCGCATTGCCTGCAAGCCGACGCCGCCGGCGGCACTGTGGATCAAAACCACTTGCCCGGGTTTCAATGCACCCAGTTCGGACAGCGCATAAAAGGCGGTGAGGCTCTGTGCAGGAAAGGCGGCCGCTTCAGAAAAGCTCCAGCCTTCTGGAATTTTGCGGCAATGCTGTGGCAATACGTCCACGCAATTTGTGTAACCACCAAAACGGGTGCAGCCGTAGACTCGGTCGCCTACCTTGAATTGTGTATTTGCTGAAGCTCCAATCTCGTCGACCACACCGGAAAATTCAAGGCCGGGAATAAAGCTGCCTTCGGGTGTGGCGGAGTAAAGTCCGGTTAACGCGAAGATATCCGCGAAGTTCAAACCCACGGATTTTACTTCGATCCGGACTTTTTCCAGATCCGGTACATCGAGAACCTCTTGCACCATTTTCAAGTTACTGATTGCACCAGCCTTTGGTGTGCGCCAGACGTTCCGAGTACCTCTCATCTAGTTTTCTCCTATTTATCGGCACTCAGTGTGAAAACATGGGATGGGCGAAACGGCAAAGTGACCGGCGGCATCCCGGACATGGGCAGGTCCCCTACCGCCATCCCGATAGAAACAGTGTACAAGCTTTGTTTAAGGGCGTTTGCGACAGACCAAAATGCACGGAAAAATCTTTCTCTTCCGTGTGCTAGTCGAGCTTTTTGCACGTGGCGAAGTGGTAGCAGAAATAGTTGGTTACTTTTTCCACACGAAGCGCGCTTCTTCCTGGGCTATCGTGTCTGCCGACCCGCAAGCCAAATCTTGCTAGCCGCGCCGCTCCACCCGGCGCGGCAGGTCAAACCAGAGTGCGGTCACACCTTTGTCGCCTGCACGCAGGGTTAACGGTTCGTCGATGGTACCTAGGCCATCACCAGCGCCCAGTGCTGTGCCATTGGCGTACACCTCACCCTCGATGACATGCAGGTAGCCAACGCCATCTGTCGTTTCCAGTGCCTGGGCATCACCAGTATTCAACTGCACTCGGTAGAGGCCTGCATCCTGATGCACGGTCAATGATCCGTCACGACCATCCGGGGTCACCAGCGGAGTCAAGTTACCTTTTTGTTCGATCGCTTTCTGTTCGTAGCCCGGTTGCAGGTTGCGCTGGTTGGGGATAATCCATATTTGCAGGAACTTGAGGGGCTCAGTCTTTGAGTGGTTGTACTCGGAGTGAGTAATCCCGGTTCCCGCCGTCATGCGCTGCACTTCACCGGCGGGCACCACAAACTGGTTGCCCATGCTGTCCTTGTGTTCAATGGCACCCGCAAGCACATAGGAGATGATTTCCATATCCCTGTGGCCGTGGGTGCCAAAGCCCGCACCGGCGGCAACGGTATCGTCATTGATCACCCGCAGCGCGGAAATCCCCATATGTTTCGGGTCGTAATAGTGGCCGAATGAAAAGGTATGACGGGAATCGAGCCAGCCGAAGTTTGCTCTGCCGCGCTCGTCGGCGCGCCGTAGATAAAGCATGTTGCCGTCCTCGCTAAAAATGGAATAGCGGGACTATACGACCGGGGGCGGCGGGGAAAAATCGAATAATTTGGGATAAATCATTCGATTTAGAGTTGGCGCTCAGGGGATTCGGAAGTTACCGGCCACGTCCTGCAGCGGGGAAATTCCAGCAGCCCCGCCATCGTCGGGACTGCTGGTTCACAGGGCTAGGGACCGCCTACGGGGGCCTTTAGCCCTCGGTCTTCGCTTCAGCGGCTTGCAGCGAAGCCGCCACCGCCTGTACTTCGTCCATTACCCGCATCAGATTGCCGCTCCAAAGCTGGGCGATTTCTTCATCCGTGTACTGGCGCTTCAGCAATTCCTCGGTCACGGAGGCCGTTTGCGATGCGTCATTCCAACCGGCGACACCGCCACCGCCGTCGAAATCGGAGCTGATACCCACGTGCTCGATACCGATTTTTTTCACCAGGTAATCGATGTGGTCAACGAAGTCCTGCACATTCACCGGCGGCACCAGCGGATCCACTTCTTTTTCCACCATGGGCGCCACCTGTGCGCGCAGCTTCATGAAGCCGGCCATGTAATCGTGTCGGGCGTCACTGTCGAGCTGCCCTACTGCCTCCCAGTCCAGCATTTTGAAACCGTTTTTCTCGGCTTCCCTTCCCATTACCTCAAACGCTTTTGCTTTCCAGGCATCGTATTTTTCGGTATTGAGATAGGACGCAAAGGCCACGGTCTGGACCACACCACCGTTTTCCTTGATCGCCATCAGCTCTTCGTCATCCAGGTTGCGGCTGACATCATTCAGGGCTCTGGCGGAAGAGTGGGATGCAATCACCGGCGCCTTGGTCAGGCGCAGGGTTTCCAGGTTGGCGGCCTTGGAGGGGTGCGACAGGTCGATGATGATTCCGACCCGGTTCATTTCCCCGACCAGCTCGCGCCCCAGATCACTGAGTCCGTTGTACAGCCACACCCCGTCGCTTTCACCGGTATTGGAATCGGCAAACTGGCTGTGGCCGTTGTGCGACAGTGACATATAGCGCGCACCGCGATCGTAAAACTCCTGTACCAGGCTGAGATCGGTGCCCAGCGGGTAAGCGTTTTCCACGCCCATCAACGCCGCCAGCTTGCCGTTTGCGATCAGTTCACGCACCTGTGCGGTGGTGGTCGCCAGACCAATGCGGTCCGGGGCAATTTCTTCGGTCAGGCGATGTACGGCATCGAACTTGGCCCGCGCATTCTCCAGCGCTGCCGCGTACCCCTCTTCACTTAGCTCCCCCTGGCCGGTGTAGATACTGAACCAGACAGCATCCAGCCCACCCTGTTCCAGCTTGTCCAGATCGACCTGGGTCTGCAGGTCCTCGGTGTAGTTGTGATCGGCGGTGAAATTGCTAACATCGATATCGACATGAGTGTCCATGGTGAGCAGGCGCCTGTGTCGCGTCTCCAGATCGACACTTTCACTACCTACCGCCTCGGCCTTTAACTCTTCTTTTGGCTCTTGAGACTCCGGCGAGCAGCCGGCCAGCAGCGCACCTGAAATGCACAGTGCGAGATTTAATTTTTTTAGCATTCTTTTCTCCTGCTTAGAAACTGTAGGTCACAGTGCCCTGGAAAGTACGCGGGCTCAGTGGACGGTAATACGGAGAACCGGCATACACAAATGACATCACTTCGGCATTGAATACGTTGTCGAGGTTCAGGCGCAGATTGGCGTTGCTCAGACCCACTGCTTCGCCACTGATGTCCACATAGGCACTGGCGGTGGTGTAATCATCCATCTCAAACATTTCTGCGTAATCCGCATAGCGCTTGCCGGTATATTTGAGGGAGAAGTTGGCGACCATCCATTCGGTCGGCTCCCAGGTTACACCACCGGTAAACAGCCATTCAGGGCTGTCTGCGAGCTTACTTCCGGCCGGGTTAATCCCAAAGCCGTCGGACAGCTCGGCATTGTTATAACTCAGGTTGGCGTTGAAGTAGAGTGCGTCGTTAAACAGTGCCGGCATATACACACCAGACAACTCGACACCCCAGGCGCTGGTTTCTCCAACGTTGGTGTAGAAAGCTTCGGGCTCACCGGTGGCCGGGTTCAGCACGTTGCCCGCGACCAGGCGGTTGTCGAAGCTGGTGTAGTACATGGATACGGCACCGTTGTAGTGCGCACGGCTGGTGCGATAGCCGATTTCAATATTTTCTGCGGTCTCTCCTTTCGGTGCCGGTGCTTCAAAACTTGTAGCGATGGAAAAAATATCGTCTGCGCCTTTTGGCAATGCGAAGTTTTCCGACACGGAACCGAACAGCTGGTCGGTATCATTCAGGTTGTATACCGCACCAACCATCGGCATAAAGTTGTCTGAATATTTTGCACCGACAGACTGCGGACCATAACCAGGCATGCCGTTGATTTCATAGTCGGCGAAATCCCGATACCCCTTGAGGGCGTAGTCGATAGTGAGCGCTTTGGCTCCAAGCTCGACGCTGAGGCGTTCGTCCAGCAGGGCGATGGTGTCTTTCAGATACAGCTGCATGGTGTCCCGAGTGCTGGTGTAGTTGCGGCGATAATAGGCCACTTCGTCCTTGATCACGCTGCCATCGGCACTGCCGCCGGTTTTGTTGTAGCGCAGCTGGCTGCGATTGTAGGTTTCGTCCTCGAACCAGCTGCCAACCTCCAGCTTGTGCTGGCCCAGATGCCACTCAATACCGGTGACTAGCCCCTGCCGTTCACCACCGACACCGGAGTAGCCATATTGCACCCCGCGCGGGTGGACCACGTCCAGTCCTGCCGCTGCCTGGCGGTTGTAGACGGACAAAGAATAGCCATAGCTGTCTGGAGATACACCGTAGCCCGCTTTGTCTTCGTAGTACCAGGTGGAATTCAGGTAAACATCGGTGGCGAGATCGGTGGAGAGAGACACAGAGTAGAGCTTGTCGTCACGGATGTTGACGCGGTCTTCGTAGTACTGGGTGCAGTTGCTGCCAGTATTGACCGGGGTAAAGTCCTGATCGTCGACGGTGCCGTCACCATTGAAGTCGTAGACACCGGGCATCGGGTTATTACAACCCTCCGGGATCGCGCTCAGATACGCGTAGTAGTAATTCGCATCGAATTGGCTTTCGAGACCGGACGGCGAATCGTAATCATAGAAGTCATTGCTGATGAAACTGGCTTTTACATAGGTGTCTTCGTCAAATTCGTATTTCGCTTTGCCTTCGATATGTTCACGGTCAATGGTACCCGGACCACGCCACAGGTCGCTGTCGGTTTTTGAGCGACTGACGTAGGCAGAAAAACCGCCGATCTTACCGGTCTCCAAACGCACAAAGCTGCGCATCAGGTTGTCGTCACCAGAGGTGAGCGAAACCACTCCACCCATTTCGTCTGCAGGGTCCATCGAGCTGTATGAAACAATGGGGCCGAGTGATGCGTAACTGGGCATGGATACGTCCCCTGCACCGGGAGACGCCAGTACCGATGCCAGATTCTCGTTATCCACGTAGCGGAAAATCGGGCTGCCGCCGAAGGCATCAGAACGACCCATCGGTATACTGTCCAGCACAAATCCCATCTGCGCGAGGCTGAATGCCCGCACCTGAACCGAGTTGCCGAACTCATATAAACCTAATGCGCCATCGGTCTGCACATTGAATCCCGGCAGGCTTTCGAGCATTTTCAATCCAGAGATGCCCGCCGGTGCCGAGAGTAACTCCTCGCGTGTCACGCCGACCGTATTGCTGACTTTGTCTTCGCCGATCGCGAGGTCTGCCTGAGAGGTGCGCTTGGCCTGAACTACGATCTCTTCCATTTCCCCGGTGGATGCGTTGTCTTGTGCAGCGATGGTTGGATATGCGGTCAGTGCACTGGAAATTGCCAGTAAATATGCCGCGGATTTTGAGTTGCTCGCCATAGCCCCTTCCCCTTTTTATGTACAAAATTTTCTACATTGATGCGTAGCATCCCGACGGCAGGGCAACCATTACCAGCATTGACTCCCGGCGATAGGATTACTGGGGTAGAGGCAACAAATGTGCCAGACACTTGTCCGGTAATAATTCGGTGATGCTGTTTTGGGGTGAAGTGAAATGGTGAGCGGACGAGGAGAAATCGCCCCGGCGTGGATACCGGGGCGGAGGGGGATCAATTTTTTTGCTGGCGAGTAAAGCGGTTCATTTCCTGCTCGAGCATCGATAACGGCAATGCACCATTTGCGAGCAAGGCATCATGGAATTTACGCAGATCAAACTGGTTGCCCAGCTCCGATTCTGCTTTGGCTCTCAGTTCGCGAATCTTGATTTCCCCCATTTTGTATGACAGCGCCTGCCCCGGCCACGAGATGTAGCGGTCTACCTCTGCGCGCACATTCGCTTGTGACAGGGATGTATTGTCGGCGAGGAAATCCAGTGCCTGCTGGCGGGTCCAGCCTTGGGAGTGAATACCGGTATCGATGACCAGGCGGCAGGCGCGCCACATTTCGTAGCTCAGGCGGCCGAAGCGCTGGTAGTCATTTTCGTATACGCCCATCTCTTCGCCGAGACGCTCGGAATACAGTCCCCAGCCCTCACCATAGGCGCTCAGATAGAGGTTGCGGCGAAAATCGGGCACATTCTCCAGCTCCAGCGACAGCGCCCCCTGAAGGTGGTGTCCGGGTACCGATTCATGCAACGTCAACGCCACCAATTCATACAGCGGGCGCTGGTCGAGTGCATAGGTATTCACCCAGTAGGCGCCACCGCGCGTACCGCCTACGGCCGCAGGGTTGTAGGACGCAGTAGTGTAATTTGGTGCGATCTCAGCCGGGACCGGCACCACCCCATAGGGCAGGCGCGGCAGCTTGCCAAAAAATTCGGGCAGGCGGTAGTCGATGGATTTTGCAATGAATGAAGCTTCCTTGAGCAGATCCCGCGGGGTTTTCGCATAAAACTGGGGATCGGTGCGCAGGAACTCGGTGAACTCGTCAAAGCTGCCGTTGAACCCGGTCTTCTTGATCAGCGCATTCATTTCATCGCGGATGCGCTTCACTTCCGCCAGACCGGTTTTGTGGATTTCCGCCGGGTCCATATCCAGGGTTACATAGGTACGGATAGCGTGGCGGTAGTAGTCCTTGCCACCGGGTAAGTCCTCTGCGGCGAGTGACTCGGTGGCGGCCTTCATGTAGTCGCCTTCGAGAAAGGTTGCCACGCGGCCGAAAGCGGGAATCGCGTGATCCTTGATCGCCGCTGCGCCCTCTCGCTGAAGTCGTTGTTGATCCTTTTTGGAAAAGGACTCCGGGAAAATTTTGAAAGGTTCGTATAGGCTGCTTTTGGTGGGATCACTGTAAACCTGCGCGCGCACCGTAGGCGCGATGCCCTCAACCACGATTTTCGGCAGCACAAACCCATCGTTGATGCCGACGCGCATATTCGCCAGGTTCTGATCAAAGTAGCGGCCGAAATCCTTGATGCGCGCAATATAGTCCTCATAGTCCGATACCTTCGGCATCGACAGACCGTTGCTGGCATCAAGTGCTGCACTCCAGAAGCTGTAAAAAGTGTTGAACGGAATACGGTCCAGGAACAGTTCATTACCTTCAATGGAATTGTTGAGCACCCAGCTGAGCAGCTCGAGATTGACCCGGTCTGATTCAGTCAACCTGGATGCATCAACCTTGCTCAGGCGTGCGAGCAATGCCTGCTCTGCCTTCAGGCGACGGGCGCGATCTTCTGGCGCCACGCCCGGCAGCCGATTGTTATACCCCTGCTCGCCCATACGCCCGGCAGTGATCGGGTCCTCCCGCAGACTGTACTGCCAGTGGTCGTCGATAATTGCATGTAGTTGTTCTGCAGCAGATTCAGCCTTGGCGGTTGTGACGACTGAGAAGACGATGGTGAATATGGCGAGAAACTGGCGTACGCATTGCCCTGGTAATATGCCGGACATAGATTGACTCCAAGTTGCGTTAATTCAACTGCCAACCTTACCACCAACCTATCCGACAGAGATGCTGGATTCACACTTCTGTGTGAGATTCCATCCTGACCGGCTGCATGAATGTCGCCAGTCCCACCTTCCGCTGCTCTAGCAGCCGATATATCCGGATTGCCACAAGCCAGAGGCTTCTAAACTCTTTAGATGCAAACCAGGTAAATGTAGAAGGGACATCGCGTGAACAGAGACAGATTGCGTGCCAGCTTCGGACTGTTTTCGCTAACGGGAGCGAGCCTGCTGGCGGCAGCGCTTGTTGGGCTGAGCGCATCGGTGCATGCGACCGAGGGTGGGATCGGATACTACGTGCCCGGCACCGCGGCGACACTTATCGATCGTGCGCCGCTGCAGACCGGGTGGGTATTTGAACCGATGTACCTGCACTACGAGGGTGACTTCAGCGCGGGCGCACGTGTACCCATTGCCGGGCTGGTCACAGCGGGCGTAGATGTCACCATCGACAGCGTGGTGCCCGGTGCGCTCTATACCTTTGAGTCTCCCGTACTCGGTGCGAAATACTCGATCGGCGCGTACCTTTCTTGGATTTCGGTGGATGTGTCCGCAAGTCTCGACAGCCCGTTGGGCAGTATTCGCCGGTCAGATTCGGCCTCCGGCCTCGGAGATACCACACTCATCCCGGTAATGCTGGGATGGGTAGATGGTAACTGGCAGTACAACGCTCTGTTGCCGGTCCACGCGCCGACGGGTGATTACGAAACCGGGCGACTGGCGAATCCGGGCCTCAATTACTGGTCGGCAGACCCGACCTTCGGAATTGCATACGCAAATCAGGAGTCGGGTTTCAACGCGACAATGTTTACCGGCATAACCCTAAATCAAGAAAACTCGGACACCGACTACCGCAGTGGTCGCCTATTCCACATTGATGGCAGCGTGCAGCAGATGATTAAAGCGGGAAGCGGCTTTTTAACGCTCGGCTTCAACGCGTTCTGGGGAAATCAGGTCAGCGATGACAAGCATACAGGCCGTTTTGTGGGCGCGTTCCGTCAGGAAACAGTGGGCATCGGACCGGTCATCGGCTATGTTCTGCCAAAAGGAAAAGACAACATTCTGGTGGAATTCCGCTGGCTACCGCAGCTGGACAGCACAAACACCACAGAGGGAGATTATTTCTGGCTTAAATTCGTCTACCAGGTAGGCACGGGCCAGCAAAAATAATTATTACTGTCCGATCAGGACTAGCGGGAGGGGATTCCATTTGGAAGATGTTTGTGTGGGCGCAGTGCAGATGGTCAGCGGTGACGATCTGTATGAAAACCTTGCGCGCGCATCTGACCTGTTACAGCAGGCAGCAGAGCGCGGTGCAAAACTGGTGTTACTGCCGGAAAATTTCGCGCATCTCTCCGACAGGGGGAGTTACTCCGTGGCTGAATCATTTGTCGCTGAAGTAGATGCGGACGATCAACATCACCCCATTCAACGTGCGTTAACGACCTGGGCTAGAGACCTTGGGATTTGGATCGCGTCCGGTGCCATTCCACTGCGGCAGCGCCCGGATGGCATAGCGACGGCCGATAGGCGTTCCCGTTCTGCATGTTTGCTTTACGACGATCAGGGCGTTCTGCGCAGCCGCTACGACAAGATACACCTGTTCGACGTTGATGTAGCAGATGCTGCTCGCAGCTATCGCGAATCCAACAGCATTGAACCCGGGGATTACAGCTGTGTTTCGCCTACGCCTTGGGGCACGCTCGGTCTGAGTATCTGTTTTGATCTCCGGTTCCCGGAGCTCTATCGACAGATGGCCATGGCCGGAGCAGAAATATTCACCGTGCCGGCCGCATTTACACATACCACTGGCCAGGCGCACTGGATGACGCTGCTGCGTGCGCGAGCAATTGAAAATGGCTGTTTTGTCATCGCCGCAGGTCAGGGTGGACAGCATTCACCGAAAAGACGCACCTGGGGCCATTCAGCAATCATTGATCCCTGGGGTGAAATTCTTGCCGAAGCCGGCGAGGGTGAAGCAGTGATTACCGCAACACTGGATGCAGAAAAACTTAAGCGCGTACGCAGCGATATGCCACTTTTATCCATGCGGCGCCTGTAGATAAATCGACTTGCTGAAAGCAGCGCTTCAGTTGCCCACAGATATCATGGATAGAGCTGGGGATAAGCTAGGGATATCAACGATGAGCGGCGTGGTTACTCACTTACACCGAACGTTCAAAAAAGCGTCGACGGATAATGGAAAGAGCGCTGATATTAACGACGCGATAGTGGATATTTTCGATTGCGTAATTAAACAGGGCCGTCTTTTGGTTGGCCCTTTTTTTAAAACAGCAAAAAAGAAAAAGGCCCAGCCGCGTAAGCGACTGGGCCTTTGAATTAAAACCTGACGATGACCTACTCTCACATGGGGAAGCCCCACACTACCATCGGCGATGTTGCGTTTCACTTCTGAGTTCGGCAAGGGATCAGGTGGTTCCACAACTCTATTGTCGTCAGGCAAACTGGCTTGGGTTGGCGTTGGTCTTATGGGCGATTGTTGCCCTGCGCTACCTGTTATCGCTGTTTGCCTGGTCTCTTCGGACCGCGATAACCCCAAATTAATCGGTGAAACATTCTGTAGTAATACACCGCAAGTCGATCTTGCTTGTGTGTCTCTTGGGCCACAACCCAATTCAATCGTTAGTAACCATCTCTGTTGTATGGTCAAGCCGCACGGGCAATTAGTACTGGTTAGCTCAACGCCTCACAACGCTTCCACACCCAGCCTATCAACGTGGTAGTCTTCCACGGCCCTTTAGGAGACTCGAAGTCTCAGGGAGATCTCATCTTGAAGGAGGCTTCCCGCTTAGATGCTTTCAGCGGTTATCCCGTCCGAACATAGCTACCCGGCAATGCCACTGGCGTGACAACCGGAACACCAGAGGTTCGTTCACTCCGGTCCTCTCGTACTAGGAGCAACTCTTCTCAAATCTCCAACGCCCACGGCAGATAGGGACCGAACTGTCTCACGACGTTCTAAACCCAGCTCGCGTACCACTTTAAATGGCGAACAGCCATACCCTTGGGACCGGCTTCAGCCCCAGGATGTGATGAGCCGACATCGAGGTGCCAAACACCGCCGTCGATGTGAACTCTTGGGCGGTATCAGCCTGTTATCCCCGGAGTACCTTTTATCCGTTGAGCGATGGCCCTTCCATACAGAACCACCGGATCACTATGACCTACTTTCGTACCTGCTCGTCATGTCTGACTCGCAGTCAAGCGCACTTATACCATTATGCTCATTGCATGATTTCCGACCATGCTGAGTGCACCTTCGTACTCCTCCGTTACTCTTTGGGAGGAGACCGCCCCAGTCAAACTACCCACCATACACTGTCCTCGATCCAGATAATGGACCAGAGTTAGAACCTCAAACATACCAGGGTGGTATTTCAAGGATGGCTCCACAGGAACTGGCGTTCCTGCTTCAAAGCCTCCCACCTATCCTACACAAGTAGGCTCAAAGTTCAGTGCAAAGCTATAGTAAAGGTTCACGGGGTCTTTCCGTCTAGCCGCGGGTACACTGCATCTTAACAGCGATTTCAATTTCACTGAGTCTCTGGTGGAGACAGCGTGGCCATCGTTACGCCATTCGTGCAGGTCGGAACTTACCCGACAAGGAATTTCGCTACCTTAGGACCGTTATAGTTACGGCCGCCGTTTACCGGGGCTTCGATCAAGAGCTTCGCTTACGCTAACCCCATCAATTAACCTTCCGGCACCGGGCAGGCGTCACACCCTATACGTCCACTTACGTGTTTGCAGAGTGCTATGTTTTTAATAAACAGTCGCAGCCACCTGGTCACTTCGACCGGCCTCAGCTTAAGGAGCAAGTCCCATCACCAAAACCGGCGTACCTTCTCCCGAAGTTACGGTACCATTTTGCCTAGTTCCTTCACCAGAGTTCTCTCAAGCGCCTTGGTATTCTCTACCTGACCACCTGTGTCGGTTTAGAGTACGGTTCGCAATTGCCTGAAGCTTAGAAGTTTTTCCTGGAAGCAGGGCATCAACCACTTCACTTACCGAAGTAAGCTTCGTCATCAGTTCTCAGCCTTAGGGGACCGGATTTGCCTAATCCCCCAGCCTACGACCTTAAACATGGACAACCAATCGCCATGCTGGCCTAGCCTTCTCCGTCACTCCATCGCAGCAATTGCAAGTACAGGAATATTAACCTGTTTCCCATCGACTACGGCTTTCGCCCTCGCCTTAGGGGCCGACTAACCCTGTCCCGATTAGCGTTGGACAGGAACCCTTGGTCTTCCGGCGGGGAGGTTTTTCACCCCCCTTGTCGTTACTCATGTCAGCATTCGCACTTCTGATACCTCCAGCAAACCTCACAGTTCACCTTCAACGGCTTACAGAACGCTCCTCTACCATGCCCATAAAGAGCATCCGCAGCTTCGGTTACCAG